>DATJFF010000183.1:0-59788 GCA_035495795.1 Vicinamibacterales bacterium | reverse complement strand
CGGGACCCCCGAAGTCGTGATCGACGGCGTCACCGGGCAGTTGGTGGAGCCTCACGCCCCGGCCGCGCTCGCAAGCGCGATTGGCGCGTTCGCCGCCAACCAGGAGCCGCTCCGGGCGATGGCGCGCGCCGGACGGAGCCGTGTGGAGTCGGAGTTCGATTTTCGCGTCCGCACGCGCCGGCTCGAGCAGATCTATCTCGAGCTCGTGAAGGAGACGGCCTGATGGTCGCCTACGTCGCCCTGGTGCTGTTCTTCCTGCTGGAGTACATCCGGCCGACCAGTTACATCCCGGCGCTGATTCCGCTGCACCTGAACATGATCGTGCCGCTCATCGCCGTAGCGGCCTCGACGTTCTCCCGGGACGCGAAGGCCGCGGCGAAAGGCGCCGACTTCAACCTGGCCCTGCTGGCCGCAATGATTGCTCTAATGGTGGTCTCGCGTTTCACGGCGTTCATGGGCCCGCCGGCCCAGGCTCTTCTCGAGAGCGTCGTCGGATACGCCGCCATCGCATGGGTGATCACGAGGGCCGTGGACAGCGAGCGGCGTCTGAAGGGGATCTTCGGCGTGCTCGTGCTGGTCCACGTGGTGATTATGTTCCTCAGCCCCGCAATGCTGATTGATCCGTCGTCGCGGACCCACACGATCACCTCGGGCTCGTTTCTCGGCGACGGCAACGACTTCGCCCTCTCGCTTGTCATCGCTCTCCCGCTTTGCCTGTTTCTGATCGTCAAGTCGCCCAGCCTGTTGAAGCGTGTCCTTCTGGTCGCCGGATTGGGAGCGCTCCTCCTGGGCATCATCGCGTCACAGTCCCGCGGGGCGACGCTGGCGCTCGGGGTCGTCGGCCTCTACTACTGGTTCAAGAGTGGCCGGAGCGTGGCCATGGCGGCGATCGTTGGAACTGCCCTCATCGGGGTAATGGCCTTGGCGCCGGACTCGTACTTCTCGCGGATGAACACGATTGCCAACCCGACGGATGGTTCGGCCCAGGGCCGCATCAACTCCTGGAAGCTGGCCTGGAGCGAGGCAATGAACAACCCGCTCCTCGGGGTCGGCGCCGGCAACACGCCATACATGGCCCGCCAGAATCCCCACTCGATCTACTTCATGGCACTCGGCGAGCTGGGCTTCCCCGGCCTGTTCGTCCTGCTCGGGCTGATCGTCGGGAACCTGAGCGCGAACCGGCGGCTGCTCAAGCAGTGTCACGGCCCCGATCGGGCAGCGCAGCGCCAGCTGCTCGCGGCGTTGAGCGCGAGCATGATTGCGTTCGCGACCGCCGGCGCGTTCCTGAGTGCCACGTACTACCCGCACGCCTACATCCTGTCAGGGTTGCTGGCCGCTGGCCGGCGCGTCGTCCGCGACTGGGCTCCGGCTGCGACCGCCGCGACGCCCGCCGCAGTGCCGCAGGAGATCACGTATCACTGGGCGCTCGCACCCGGGCCCAGGCGCATCCAGTGAGGCTGCGATCCGCGCCAGCCCGTTCCGAATGAACGTCCTGTTTCTCTCGCAGATCGTCCCGTATCCGCCGCACGGCGGCGTGCTGCAGCGCGGCTACAACCTGCTGCGCGAGATCGGGCGCCACGCCCGTGTGCAGCTGCTGGCCTATCACCACCCCGACGAACTGCCGACCGCCGACGCCGTCGAGCGCAGCCGCCGCGCCCTGCTCGAGTTCTGCGAACGGGTCGAGTACGTGCCGCTCTGGCCGAAGACCTCGGCGCTGCATCGTGCGGCGGCCCTCGCGGTCACCGCCTGCTCGAGCCAGCCGTTCAGCGTCATCGCGCATCGCTCGGCAGCGTTTCGCGCGTTGATCGACGACGCCATCCGGCGCTCGCGTCCCGACATCATTCACGTGGACACGGTGGCGTTGAGCCCGTTCGCCCCGCCCTCGTCGGGCGTGCCGAGGGTCCTGACGCACCACAACATCGAATCGCTGCTGATGGCCCGCCGCGCCGAGACCGAGCCGGGCCGGCTCGCCCGCGCGTTTCTGCGGCGGGAAGCGGCGAAGCTGCGGCGATACGAAGCGGAGACGGCGCCGACCTTCGACCTGAACGTCGTCGTGTCGGCCAACGATGCCGTCGAGCTCACCCGCCTCGCGCCCGGAGTCCCGACCGCCGTCGTGCCGAACGGTGTCGACGTCGAGTACTTCGCTCCTGGCAACGGTCCCGAGCAAGACACGCTCGTCTACACCGGCGGTCTGAACATGTTCGCCAACCGGGACGCGGTGATGAACTTCCTGCAGGAGGTCTGGCCGCTGGTCACCGCGCAGCGTCCGAGTGTGCGGTTTTACGCGGTGGGACAGGAACCCCCTGCCGAGCTGACGGCCTTTGCCGCTCGCGATTCGCGGGTGATCGTGACCGGCTACGTCACCGACATCCGTCCTCTCGTGCGCGAGGCGGCTGTCTACGTGGTGCCCCTTCGCGTCGGCGGCGGCACGCGCCTGAAGGTGCTGGACGCGATGGCCATGGGGAAGGCGCTCGTCTCGACGTCGATCGGCTGCGAGGGAATCGACGTTCGTCCCGGTGAACACCTGGTCGTCGCCGACGCGGCTGAGGATTTCGCGCGGGCGACGGTGGCCTTGCTTGGCGATGCCACGGAACGCCGGCGCCTCGGCCGTGCCGCACGGGAGCTGGTCGAGCGCCGTTACGCGTGGCCGACGGTCGGTAAGAGCCTTCTCGACGCGTATCAAGCGGCTGCGCAACGGCGGGAGCGGGTGGCATGAACCCGCACATGGCGCGCTTGTACGGGCTCGCGCCGGTCTGGGCGCAGAACTGGCTGCTCACACGATATGCCTCGATGCTGGAGCGCGAGCGCTATAGCGGCCGCTACGAGGAGTTCAAGTCACTCCTCGAGCGGAGCGAACGGTTCTCACCCGAGGAGCTCGCCGCTTACCAGGACGAGCGGCTCCGGGCCATCGTCACCCACTCGTACGAAACCGTCCCCTACTATCGCCGGCGATTCGACACGATCAGGCTGAAGCCCTCGGATATTCGCGGCCGTGGAGACCTGCCCAAGATCCCGCTGCTGACCCGCGACGACGTGCGGAAGCATTTCGAAGAGCTGCGCTCGACGGCGCTGCCGCGGCGCGAGATGCGGACCGGCCACACCAGCGGCACCACGGGGACGCCGCTGACGGTGGGCTACGATCGCGACACGGTCTGGATGACCTACGCGGTGTTCGATCGTCACTATCGCTGGGCCGGCCTGACCATGGGACGCGGCGGTGACCGGATTGCCGTGGCCCGCGGCAACGTGATCGTCCCGCTCACCCAGCGAACCGCGCCGTTCTGGCGGATGAACCGGCGGCAGAACCAGTTGCTGTTGTCGTCGTTTCACATGTCGAAGGCGAACCTGCCCTCCTACTTCGAGGCGCTGGCGGCCTTCCAGCCCGCCGTCCTCGACGGCTACCCGTCCACGCTCTACCTGCTTGCCAAGTTCCTGCAGCGCCGCGGCGAGTACTTCCCCCTGAAGGCCGCGGTCACATCCTCCGAAACTCTGTACGACTTCCAGCGTCAGGTCATCGAGGAGCGGTTCCGGTGCCGCGTCTTCGACTACTACGCCCTTGCAGAACGCACCGTGTTCTCGGGCGAATGCGATCGGCACGAAGGTCACCATGTTTCCGCGGAGTACGGGATCGCCGAGATCGTGGACGCGGATGGGACACCGATGCCGAGCGGCACAGTCGGGCGTCTCGTCGGAACCAGCCTGCACAATACGGCAATGCCGCTGCTCCGCTACGAGACCAACGATCACTCGGCCCTGCGCAGCGGCTCGTGCAGTTGCGGCCGGCCGCTTCCGCTGATGGACGACGTGACGACGAAGGCCGAGGATGTGCTGACCCTCAAGGACGGGCGTTTGATTTCCCCATCAGTGCTGACTCACCCGTTCAAGCCGCTCGACTGCATCGAAGGCTCGCAGATCGTCCAGACCGCGCCAGACCACGTGACGGTTCGGCTCGTGCCGGGCGCCGCCTACACCGACGCGCACACCAATCATCTCGTCACCGAGCTGCAGGCGAGGCTGGGCGACGACGTCCGGATCGAGGTTGCGATCGTCGACCGACTCGAAACCAAGGCGAACGGCAAGTTCAAGTGGGTCATCTCCCACGTGCCGCTGGGCATCTGATCGGACGTCAGGAAGCGGCCAGTGGGAAGCGGATCGAGATGAGCATGTGGCGGCGCAAGGCACGCAGCTGGGTCGAGCGGCTGACCGGCCACGACGTAATCCGCTTCGGTCAGGGGTCAATCGCGTTCGTTCGCCGGTCCGATCGCGAAGTGGCGTGGTTCTCATACCGATCCCAGTTGAAGCATCTGCTGGCGAAGACCGGTGTTGATCTCGTGCTCGATGTCGGCGCCAACGAGGGGCAATATGCTGGCGGGCTGCGCGGCGATTTCGCCGGCGAGATCATTTCGTTCGAACCCGTGGCCTCCGCCTTCGGTCGCCTGCGTACCGCGGCCGCGTCTGCTCCGCCGTGGCGCGTCCACAACATGGCTCTTGGCAGCCACGCCGGGACCGGGCTGATGCACGTTTCCAAGGAGACGAAGTTCAGTTCGCTGCACGCCCAGACGCCGCTCTCGGGCGAACGCTTCCGCGATGCGCCTGCGACCGTGGCCGACGAAGTCGTGCCGATTCGGCGGCTCGATGACGTCCTCGACGAGGCGCCTGAGCTCGCCGGGCGGCGAATCTTCCTGAAGATGGACACGCAGGGTCACGACCTCGAGGTCTTCAGCGGCGCAGGACGATGGCTCGACAACATCGTGCTCCTGCAATCCGAGCTGTCGGTGTTGCCGCTCTACGACGGCATCGAGCATTGGACCTCCTGCCTCGCCAGGTACGAGGAGGCAGGTTTCGGCGTGGCCGGGATGTTCCCGATCTGCCGCGACGGCAGCAACCGCGTCATCGAGTACGACTGCCTGATGGTTCGGAGCGGCGCAACCCGGACTGCATAGCCGCCAGACCGCATTCGACGCAAGGACCCCCATGGGCGACCCACACTTCCTGACTCACTTCACGTTCGATGGGTTTCGGGGCTACCGCAGCAGACTGGACGATCTCAAGCTGCTCCAGGAGCTGATGGAGGAACTGCCCTCCAAGCTCGGGCTCGATCCGGTGATGCCGCCGATCCTGCTGCCTTACTACAACGGGATGGTGCCCGAGGACTGCGGCATCAGCGCCTTCGTGCTGCTCCGCGGCGGCCACTTCACGATTCACACTTTCAGCTATGGGGAGGCGGTGTTCGCCGACCTTGCCCACCCGGGCCTGTACGATGTCCGGCAGGCCCGCGTGCTGCTGGAGCAGATCTTTCCGTGCGCCTACATCGATACCAGCGCGGTGCGGCGGGGCTCGGGCGGTGACGCCACGTCTCCGCGGGCGCAGACCATCGACCGGCGCACCGATTTCGGGCCGCACCTGTTCATGCGCCTCGAGCCCTATGCCGGACCGACGACGATGGACGGCCTGTTCGATCTCTTCGACGGGTTGCCGGGCGGGGTCGGGATGACCCCGATCATGCGGCCGTATCTCCTGAAAACGCCGTGGCCGACCGGCGGACACGTGCTTTCAGCACTCACCATGATCGCCGAGAGCCACATCAGCCTTCATGTATTCCCTTGGGGCGAGGCTTACTTCGACCTGTTCAGCTGCAAGTTCTTCGATTCCGACGCCGTGGTCGGCGCCCTCGAAACGCAACTGGGCGGAAACGTGGTCCAGCGCCTGATGGTGGCGCGCGGCTCGCGTTTCAAGGAGCAGCGAACGCAGCGCAACGAAGTCCAGGAGCATACGAATCGATGGTTGAAAGCGCTGACACCGCCGGCTCTCGATTCGCGCTGACGGCGGCTTCGTCGTATCACCTGCCTGAATGCGGAACCTGCTCAAGAACCTGGCGGTCCTCGGCGTCACGCTGGGACTCACCCTGGTGGTCGGGGAACTGATTGCCCGCGCCGTCTTCAGCGACATCACGACGACGGCCGACAACGGCAGCTACCTTGCCCTGCGCTGGAAGGAGGCGAACGTACGTCTGAATCGCTACGGGTATCGCGAGCGGGAGTTCGCGACCGGGAAAGCGCCCGGGGCTTACCGAATCGCGTTCATCGGCGATTCCTACACCTTCGGTCAGGGCATCGCCGAGCCGGAGCGAATGTCGAACCTTCTGGAATCAACGCTGCGCCAGGAAGCCCCGAACGTCGAGGTCCTGAACTTCGGCAATGCCGGCAACAACACGGCCGACGAATTGGTGGTCCTGCGGCGGGTCATCGCGGAGCTCGATCCGGACTTCGTCGTGCTCCAGTGGTTCGTCAACGACGTGGACTACAAGGCACCCGCCGCAGACGGCGTGCCTGCGCCGCCGCCGCCGCTCAGCGGCGTCACCCGCGTCCGTCGCTGGATGCGCAATACCTCGGTGTTGTATTTCCTGGCTGGCGAAGTCGCGCATCGAATCGAGGAACGGCTCCAGGGTACATACGAGACCGACGTTTCGAGCCGCATCGCCGACCCCGGGAGCATCGAGTGGAAGGCGCACGAAGAGGCCTTGACCGCGTTCATTCGCGCCTGCCGCGAGCGAAACATCGGAGTCGCCGTCCTTCTCGTGCCATCGGCGGTGCCGACCGGGCACTCGCCGTATCCGCTCTCGTTTCTGCACGAGCGCGTGCTCGAGGTGTGCCGGCGCGAAAGGGCGCTCTGCGCCGACCTGCTGCCCGTTTTCAAACCTTACATGGACGATGACACACGCTACCGTTCGCTGTGGGTGAACCGCTTCGACCCGCATATGAGCGCGATGGCGAACCGGCTGGCAATGGAGCGCCTCCGCGGACTCGTCGGCCCGCCGATTCTCGAAGGCGCCCGGCACGCGGCAAGCCTCACCGGCGGCCTCCAGTGACGCAGGCATGAAGCGCGCGTCGACGGCCCTGTACCGCTCTCGCTAGACGTCGTCGTACTGAACCTCGATGTCAGCGAATCTCGTCCAGGAAACAGCGTATCGCAATCTCGACACCCGCGACGCGAGCGGCGCTATCAGCGAACGCACCCGGGACTTTTGTTGATGGGCAGTCGTGATGGCCCGAAACCTCGACTACTTTTTCGGCGAGCGTTACGAGGCCGAGTGCTGTCAGGCCCGATGATGACGACGCCCACGCCCTCCACGCCCGTCAAGTTCTACGTTCCTGCTTCGGAGGCACCGGACGGACGTCTGCCGCAGACGCTTGACGAGTACTGGGGCTGGGCCGCCGAACATACCGGTGTCGGGGAGGTCGGGCGTTACACGTGGACCTTGAAGACCTGCCTGTTCCTCAAGGCGCGAGGTTTGCCCGTCTCGCTCGTGACGACCTTCCCCGAGCGCGGCATCGTCGTCTCGCACCGCGACTTCCTGCCGCTCCATCTGCGACCCAGGACCGACGTCTTCCTGGTCTGCATCAAGCCGGATCGGAAGGAGCACACATGGGCCCACTTCTACGTCGTGCAGAACGCGCAGGACCGGATCTTCACGACCCGGCTGGCCAGCCAGGCGCGGCAGATCATGCACTGGCCGCAAGCACACCTGCTGCCGCGCCGCCCGGAGCGGGCGGGCCGGTGCGAGAACGTGCGCTACTTCGGCCGGCCGATGAACCTGGCTCCTGAACTCGCGGCGCCGGAATGGGCCGCGGATCTGCGGGCTCGCGGGTTCGACTGGCAGGCCGTGGCGCCGGATCAATGGAACGACTACCGTGACGTGGACGTGACCGTGTCGGTTCGCGCTTTCGACCAGGCGGACGGGAGCCAGGATCACCTGCTGGATCCGCACTCCAAGCCGCCTTCGAAGCTAATCAACTCGTGGATGGCGGGGGTTCCGGCAATCGTCGGCAACGAGTCCGCCTACCGCGGCGTGTTCCAGGCGCCGCTCGACTACCTGGCTGCGGGATCGCGCGACGAGGTGGTGGCCCAGTTGCTGCGGTTGAGGACCGACCGCGGGTTGTACGAAGCAATGGCCGCGCGCGGCCGCGAGCGTGGCCGGGCGTTCAGCGAGGAGGCCGTCTGCGAACAGTGGAAGGAGCTGATTGAGACCGAGATCGTGCCCGCCTACGAACGCTGGATGCGCCAGAGCGCGCTCGTTCGCATCTGGGCCACCGCTCGAAGCGTGGCGCGGTTTGCGGCGACGCCCGGAAACCTTACCGGTTTCCGCGTGTATCGGGAAACGGCCGGCGCCTGACGCGTCGGATACACCCTGGTAACGACGAAAGGGCCGACCGGTGTCTCACCGGCCGGCCCTTCGTGTTTTGTGTCGTCGAGCGGTTTCGGTTACGGGGTGACGCGGAGGTTCCGCGGCGCGTTCGGCAGCGTGGTTCCGCCGCCTGCACCGATCTGATATCCGCGCGTGCCGACGTACTGAGCGTAGGCGCCGGTCAGGTTTCCGTTGGCGTCGACGATGTTGGCGGACGGATCGCCGACCAGGTTGTTCGAGATCGTGATCCGGCTCGCGTCAGTGACTTGATCGAACCACACGCGGTTCGGGACGTTGTCGTTGTTGACAATGACGTTGTTGTTGATGGTGAACGGCCCGTCACCCGAATCGACCAAGATCGCCGTGACACGGCCGATGAAGGTATTGCGGTAGGCGGCGATCGTGCCGGAGTTGCTGCTCCAGTTGAAGTTGTAGGCCTCGTCCGACAGGTTCGCCATCCGGACCAGGTTGAAGCAGACCTCGCCAGTGACCAGGTACCCGTTCTGGCTGTTCATGTTGCCGCCGATCGCCCACTCGAGCGCGCCGCTGCGGCCGATGTTGGTGAACCTGTTGCCGCGAATGGTGAACTGCGTCGGACCGGCCTTCTCCTCGATGCCGTTGATCAGATCGTAGAACTGGTTGTCGGAGATCAGCGGCTTCAGCAGGTCGTAGTGCTTGACACCAAGACCGCCGTCGTAGATCACCGAGTCGGTGATGACCGAGCCATACGACTGCGGCGAGGCATGCTCGAACATCAGGAAGGACGCGTTCGATCCGCTCTCCTGCCACCCGTACCCCTGCGTGTGCATCGTCAGCTTGCGGAATTGCGGGCCCTGGCCGATGCCGCCGGTGATGAAGAAGAAGTGCTGGGTGTTCCGGGTTTCGAAACCCTCGACGTAGGTCGTTCCGCCTTCCATCGAGATCGTCGGGAAGTACTGGCCGCTGCCGGCGTTTCCGCCGTAGCCGTAGTCGAGCACCGGCGTCTCACCGGGATAGGCGATCCAGATCGTCGAGTTCTGCGACGGGTTGAAGTAGGCCTGATACCGCGACGTGCCGGGGTTGATGAGTTGCCCGAACGTCGTCTGCAGCGCGTAAACGCCGCCTCGGAATACCCAGATGTCGCCCGGGCTGCCGGCGGCCTTCGCGCGGCCCACGGTGCGCCACGGCGACGCGAGCGTGCCTGCCCCTCCGTCGTTCCCGTTGTTGGCGTCGATGAAGCGGAAGCCGTTCGCGCTCACGGTGATCGGCCAGGTTCCTGAAACCCGCGCGCCAGATTGATCGGTGACGGTCAGCGTCGGCGATGCGTTCCCCTGCGGGTTCGGCCAGTTGATCTCGCCGGTGCTGGCGTTCACGGTCATCCCGGAGGGCGCGTTCGACAGCACGTAGCTGTACGGATAGTTACCGCCGATCACGGCGGCCTTGATGTTGTACTGGAGGCCCGGATACGCGCGGTAGATGCGGCTCGACGAAGGCATTCCGTTCGGCGCCGAGCCTACGGGCTTGATGTTCAACATCTCGAGCGGAAAGCGATTCTGCGCCGAGGCAGGGACGATGCCGATCCAGAGAGCGGCGTACAAGCTCAAACCGAGCCGGAGCGCGAGACGGGTCTTCATGTTTCTCCTAACCACCTCGTACGGCGAACGAGGGTGCATTTCCTGAAATTGAATCGAGCTGAACGGGGGCCCTACAATCCAGCCCGTCCACCCTGCAAACCGTATACCACACCCCTACCATTGCAATGTCACGTAGGAATTGCCCGGCTTCGGGGTTCGGGGTTACGTTTTCGTCCCGCAACCCCACTGATTTGTTGCGGAAGCGGGGTGCGTCCCAGGCCCAACGAACAGAAGCGACACCCCCTGTCCGAAACCACGCCGTGCAACTCTCGCCCGCCATCGTGAAATTTCGACATGGCGCGGCCCGTCGCGCGACCCCACCGAGTTGCGCAACGCCGAGCAACGTCACCCGTGAATTATGCCGCGGCTTGGGCCCGCGCGGGCCGCGCAAGACGCCCCCGCACCAGCGCGCGCTCCGCCGGATCGAGTGCCAGGAACCAGGTCGGGACGAGATACGCAACCAGCGACAGCGTTCCGATCGTGATGAATGACACGAGCGTACTCGGTTGGATCATGCGGTCGATCAACAGACACGTGATCCAGAACGGCAGCGAGGCCATGAGCGGCCAAAAATACGTCGAGACGTAGTATTCGCGGAGTCCGACCGGCAGCATCTTCGGCATCAGTCCCGGCAGGAAGACAGCGGCGATGATCACGTGCGGGACGAGCGTGCCAATCGCCACGCCGAGCACTCCATAGCGCTGGACGAGCAGCACGCTCAGTCCGAGATTCACGACGGCCTCGAAGATCCGCATCCGCGCGATCACGCCCGGCTGGGCCAACCCGTAGAGCACGCCGGCGATCGTGTAATACGGCAGCCCGACGAGATGGGCCGCGCCGAGCACGCGCAGGACTTCGCCGGCCGTCGAGCTGAACTGCGCTCCCATCCAGATCCCGATGAAGCGCTCGCCCAGAACGATGAAGCCGACGCACACCGGCAGGCCGACGATCATCGAGGCCTTCGCGCCGCTGAGGAACAACTCGCGCAGCCGGGTCTTGTCGTTCGTGGAATCGAGCGCGCTGCTCATCGGAATCAGCACCGAGGCCATGCCGACGACGAAGGCCTTCAAGTAGCCGATCAGCGTGGACGGGATGGCGTAGTAGGTGAGATTCGAGATCGGCAGGAACGCGCCGACGACGAGACCATCCGATGCGTATACCAGTTTCTCGCCGAGGTTGTTGAGCAGGACGTACTTGCCGTAGTCCACGACTCGGCGGAGATCCTCGCGCTTCGGCTTCGCGAGCCGGAACGAGAGATAGGGAAGATCGGCGCGGCACAGGTGGTAGACCCACAAATTGCCGGCGAGGCTGATCGTGAACTGGATGCCGGCCAGCGCCACGATCCCGTAGCCGGCGCGGAGCAGGATCACCGTCAGGATCGCCCGCGGCACCGCGAGGATGATGCCCATGCGATCCACCAGGTAGAAGCGCTGAATGCCCATCAGCACGCCGACGTAGACGTTGAAGACGAAGCCCTGGGCGATGGTCCCACCGGTAATGAAGAGCGCGATTCGCGCCTCGCTGACCGAATCGGGCGGAATCTTGAAGAGATACGGCAGTCCGAAGGTCATCGCCGCGACGACGAACATGACGATCGCGCTGATCGCGGAGTAGAGCGAGACCGCGGCGTGAACCGTGGTATTGAGCTGATCTTCGTTGCCGGTCGCGTCGTACTCGGCGACGTATTTGATCACCGATTCGCGCACGCCGAAGTCGAGGAGCCACAAGTAGCCGGTGAACTGGCTGAGGAGCGCCCAGATCCCGTAATAGACCTCGCCCAGGCTCCGAACGACGAACGGCGCCATGAAAAACGAGATCGCAATGTTCGCGACCAGTCCGGCCCAGATCCAGAACACGTTGCGGACCGCGTTCGCGCGCGGTGGCCGGGTCGGCGCGCTTGCGGTTTCGGGCGGACTGTCGAGCGTGGTGGTTGGCGTTGACAATGGAAGATCCGAATCGGGCTAGGGCGCCTGGGTTTCGACGAACGCCGCCAGCAGGCACAGCGCGTAGAGACGATGCTGCCACCGGGAGTCTCCGGGTTGGCCGGCGTGGGCGGAGAGCAGGCGGTCGATCACCGGCGCCGACCATTCGGGCCGGATCTTGAGCGCGCCGCGCGCGTTGAGCTCGTCGGCCCAGCGGTGAGCCGGGTTCAGAAAGATCCGGTTGAGATCGAAGATGAAACCGCTCTTCGGTTTCTTGACGATCTCCGCCGGCAGGTTCCGTTCCATGTAGGCGAGCATCACGACCTTGTCGAGCTTCAGCGCCATCGGCAGCGCGTGCGCCCACCGCATCATCCGCGCGTCGATGAACGGATACCGAATGCCGCGGCCGAGCGCATGGGCGAACTGCATGCCCTTGGGAAACCCGGCTTGCGCCTCCCAGATGCCGCCAATCGCATCCGTCATCACGACGCGCCAGTGCTCAGGGTCGCCCCGGCGCATCAGCTCGTACAACCTCGTTTCCGCCAGTGATATCGGCCGGCCAATCAGCTCCGAGATCTCGCTGGACGGCCATCCTTCCCACGGAACGAAGCTCTCCTCGATCGGTCGCGACCAGTGGCGGCTCAGGCTCTGGATGCCGACCGGTCCCTTCGCCATCAGCCCGGTCACTACCGGCCACAGCGCATCGGGCACGAACCGCTGAACCGCCGACCGCGTCTTGTATCGCAGCTCGAGGGCCTTGCCCGTGACGCCGAAGTAGTCGTCGTTGCCCGATCCATCGAGAACGATCGAGCAATCCTCGGGCAGCCGCCTCATGCCCAGGAAGTACGGCAGCGCGGCGAGGTCCCCGACCGGCTGGTCGCTCACCGCGACGAACTCGCGCATTCCCGACGCGATCTCATCGTCGGTCGGCACGTAGACCTGGTGCTCGATGCCGAGCGCTTCGCAGACGATCGACGCGTGCGGCGCTTCGCTGAGCCGCGGGTCGCGCTCGCCGACGGTGAACGCGAGAAGACGATCCGGGCACAGCTTGCGCAGCGCCACGGCCAGCGTCGCGGAATCCTGGCCGCCGCTGAGCGCCAGGGCCACTCGACCCGACCGCGGCAGGCAGTCGGACACCGCGTTCAGCAGCCGCTCCTCGAAGATCGGTACTTGCGCCGCGATCTCTTCGCGGGTGGCCGGCTGCGCCGACACCGGGTTGTCCACGAACCGCGGCGCGGCGTAGCGCTGCTGTGAGGTGGCGCCGGCGTGGACTCGGAGGACGTGGCCGGTATGGACCGCCTCGATGCCCCGGCGAATCGTCCTCGGCGGTGGGACGTAGAGGAAGCGCAGGAACTCGGGAAGCGCGTCCTCGTCAATCGGCGTGCTGATGCCAGCCGGCGCGAAGATCCGCAAGTCCGTGCCGAAGACGATCCGCCCCGGCTCCCGCGCGACGTAGAGCACGTGGCTCCCGACGCCGTCCCGGATGAAGAGCGCGTCCTGCCGCTGCTGGTTCCAGACAAACCCGACCCAGCCCGCGTTGACGGATTCGAACGCGGCCTGTCCGCCGCTGCGATACGCCGTGAGCATCGAGCGCGACGCATCGGCGGGACTCCAGTCGCCGGATCCGGCCTCGAATGGATGGCCGAATATCAGGCCCTCGTCATCGCCCACGCGCGGCAGTTCGCACCGGTCGGCTCCAGCTGTCTGTCTCGTCTCCTCGTCGTGCTGGCAGGTCACGAGCGACACGGTGTCGCTGCGCCACTCGACACGGGTCGTGCGAGGAGTGCTCCGAAAAACCGCTTCGAGCCAGTGGTCGTCGGTGTCGCCCGCGCGGGACGGGCCGAGCCGGATCTCACCGGCCATGCCGAAGGTCACGGGCGTTGCCGAAGGTCGAGTCATCGCTGGCTGCCGTCAGCCTTGCCGGCGGCCTGCGGGAGACGGCCTTCATCGAAGCCCTGCCGATCCAGAAGATTGCCCGACAGCAGCTCCGTCGCGAGCAGCTCGCCGAAGCGCTGCGACCCGGCGGCGTTGTAGTGGACGACATCCGCAAACCACCGCGCGTCCCCGCCCATCAACCGGTTCATGTCCATCACCGGCACGTCGAGCTCATGACCGACGTCGCGGATCGCCTGGTTGTAGATCTCAAACTCTCGGAGGAACCGATCGAAGGACTCCGGAAGCGGCGGGCTCAGCCCCCGATGGCCGGTGCCGAGCACCGTCGCATAGACATCCGACGAGTTGCAGACCGGCATCGTCAGCAACACCAACCGGACTCCTCGCGCCGACGCGAGCGCCTGGATGCTTCGGAGGTTCCTCCGGAAGAACTCGAGTCCCCTGCTGATGTCGTAGTCGGCCGGCACGACGATGTCGGCCGGGCGGCCTTTGAGTCGCGCGGAAACACCGCGCCACAGGCGCGACAGGACAATGTCGCGTTCCTCGAGATCGCTGGTGAACGCCTTGTCCGAAAAGACAGCTTGATAGTGGCCGTCTACCTCGCGGCCCGCGACCGCCGCCCGATAGTTCACCGTCAGGTCGTTGATGTTGTGCATGACCAGGACGATGTCCGGAGCGTAGTCGAGGACGTCGAACGCCAGTCGGACGAGCGTGTGGGCGGTGGTGTAGGCGGACATGCCGCTGTTGTAGACGCGCACGGGCCGAGCGTTCTTGCCCAAGGTCCGCTCGGTCCACAACGGCCAGTGCAACCCGTCTTCGTTCCAGATTTCTTCCGTCGTCGAGCCGCCGAGCGCGATGATTCGGGTTTCTCCGGCCGGTTTGGGCCCTATCTCCTCGCGGGTACGGAAGCCCTGGCGGTTGAAGTACGCCGTGTCCGGATTCGGCTTGCCGGGAATCTGCCAGTCGATGCGCGGGCCGAACACCAGGAACGGGCTCAGCGGAAAGCGCCGTTCACGGTAGCCGGGAAGAAGCGACAACGGCGGAACACCGGACACCACGTACTGAACGGAGCGCAGCGCAATCTCCCCGAGCAGAAACGTGGTCGCCCCGAGGACAAGCGCGAACAAGATCGTCTTCGCTCGATCGCTCACGGCTTGCCCCCGCTGGCGACAGACGGCAAGGCGGCCGACGAGGGCTCATCGCGCTCGAGCAGCTCGCGATAAATCCGCTCGGTGGCGTCCACGTTCGCGCTAATCGAGAAGCGCTCGCGGACTCGCCGCTTGGCCTCGGCGCCGAGCCGCTGGCGGAGCGCCGGCGATTTCAGGAGCGAATCGATGGCGTCGGCCATCGCCGCCGCATCCCGGGGCGGAACCAGCAGCCCGCACACGCCATGCTCGATCGCCTCGGGCGTCCCGCCCGTCCTGGTTGCGACAATCGGCCGGCCGAGCGCCATCCCTTCAAGGACCGAACGGCTGAACGGCTCGGGATCCACGGCGGTGTGGACCATCACGTCGAACGTCTGCACGAACTCCGCGACGCGGGACTGATAGCCGGTCAGCAGGATTCGGTTCGCCATCCCGTTCTCGTCGATCAGCGCCCGGATCTCCTCGGCGTAGCGCACGTCCTCGGGATACCGGTCGGAGACGCCGCCGACGAGGAGGCAGAACACATCTGGATGAACGGCGCGCAGGCGGGCCATCGCCTGGACCAGGGTCAGCTGCCCTTTCCACCCGCGGATCATTCCGGAGTTGCCGACCACCAACGCATCTCCGGGGACGCCGAGCTCGGCGCGGACGGCGGCGGCATCGCGGGCGATCGAGGCTGGGAACTCTTCGGGATCGATGCCGTTGTGAACGGTCCGGCAGCGTTCCGGCGGCACGCCTTGTCGAACGAGGTTGTCCCGCGCGGCGTCGGAGACGCAGATGACGGCTGCGATCGAATCAATCCGGCGCGTGATCTGGCTCGGAATCGGGCCGATCCCGCGCTGGTGAGCGATCGTGGGAATGCCGAGCAGGCGGCTCGCCGTCAGCAGCTCCGATGACGTGGCCACACCGTTGTTCATGTGAACCAACGCCACGCCCTCTCGCCGCAGCAGCCAGAGATAACGCAGGCACAATGCGCTCGCCCCGCGCAGGTTGATGAGTTTCTGAAGCCCGAGAAGAATGGATCGAATGACGGGCATCTGCGCGACGCTCGACGAACCGCCCACCAGCTTCACCGGCGAGGGGTGACGGAGCAGGTAGACGGTGCAACCCGCGGACCGGAACTCCGGGACGAGCTCGTGATCGCGATAGAACGCGACCACGGGACGCCACCGATCCTTGGCCAGCAGCCGCACCAGGTAGAGCAGCGACCGGTAGGAGCCGCCGATGGTACCGTCGACGTTGCGTTCGAGGTAAAAGACCGTCTTCGGACCGTCGCGCATGTATCTGCCGCTCTTCCACGGGCGCGGCCCAAGCCGCGCCCTGCTGCGGAAGTGTCAGAAGATCGTGTAGATGAACGGGGCGAGCGCCGAGCCCTGCGCGAAGATCAGCAGCGAGCCGACCAGGACCATCACGACGATGACCGGCAGCAGCCACCACTTCTTGCGCTCCCGCATGAACGCCCAGAACTCACCAAGCAAACCCGACTGACTCATTGCTCCTCCTCGAACCCGCTGTTCGTGACCTGGGGTCAGAACTGCCGCTGCAGGCTGCGCGTCCGGCGCTCGCCTTCGGGGCGCGGCTGCCACAGGCTGTTGTTTACTTCTTTCACATGCATCGGGTTGCCGCCCATCGCGCGCCTGATCGCGCCGACCACGGTCAGCATCCCGAAGTACATGATGCCCATCACGATTGGTGTCGTCACTTTCGAGATCAGGTGGGCGAGCTGCATCCAGGCGCGCTCCACCGGTCCGAGTTGCGTCGGGATGATCAGCCCGGCCAGAACCAGCAGCGTCCCCAGTGACCCGAGGACCAGCACGCTGGTCGGATGACCACGCCACCACGCGATCCCGGCGAGGACCAGGAAGGCCAGTCCGACCGTGAGCCCGAAGCGCCGCCCCTGGGCGGCCGTCAATCGAGCTGGAACTCTTTCTGCCATTCCTCGGTCTCCTTCCACGCCGGCTGCCTGGTCTTGTCGAGCACGAACGGCCCGAGCACGAGATAGTCGATGTGCGTCCGCATGAAGCAGCGATACGCGTCCTCCGGCGTGCACACGATCGGCTCGCCGCGCACGTTGAACGACGTGTTGACCAGCACCGGGCAGCCGGTCCTCTTCTCGAAGGCCTTGATCAGATCGTAGTAGCCGGCGTTGGTGTCCCTGGCGACCGTCTGAATGCGCGCCGAGTAATCGATGTGGGTCACCGCCGGAATGTCGGAGCGAGGAACATTCAGCTTGTCGATGCCCCACAACCTGTGCTGCTCAGCGGTCAGCGGAATCCGGCGCTCGGCTTTGACCGGCGCGACCAGCAGCATGTACGGCGAGTCGGTATCGATCTCGAAGTAATCCGACACGCGCTCGCGCAGCACCGCGGGGGCGAACGGACGAAAGCCCTCGCGGAACTTGATCTTGAGGTTCATCTGCGCCTGCATCTTCGGGCTCCGGGCATCGCCGAGGATGCTTCGGCCGCCAAGCGCGCGAGGCCCGAACTCCATCCGGCCGCTGAACCAGCCGACGATCTTCTCGTCGGCCAGCACCGCCGCCACCCGGTCCGACAGGCAGCGGTCGTCGAACCGCTCGTAGGATGCGCTGACGCTCTTCAGGTACGACTCGATCTCCGCGGGCGAGAACTCCGGCCCGAGGTAGGAACCCTTCATCGAGTCCTTGCCCGGTACGACCACCCGAGTACCGCCGGCCTGCCGGTAATGAATCAGTTGTGCCACGCCGAGCGCGCCGCCGGCATCGCCGGCCGCCGGCTGGATCCACAGCCGCTTGAACGGCCCCTCGCGGAGCAGCCGTCCGTTGCCCACGCAGTTGAGCGCGACGCCTCCAGCCAGGCACAGGTTCTCGAGCCCGGTGATCTTGTGGGCGGTGCGCGCCATGCGGAGCATGACTTCTTCGCAGACGGTCTGGACCGATCGGGCCAGGTCCATCTCCTTCTGCGTGAGCTTGGACTCGGGCTGGCGCGGCGGGCCCCCGAACAGCTTGTCGAACTCGCCGTTCGTCATCGTCAGGCCGGTGAGGTAATTGAAGTACTTCTGATTGAGCCGGAACGACCCGTCGTCGCGCAGCTCCATCAGCTCTTTGTAGATCAGGTCGACGTACTTCGGCTCGCCGTAGGGAGCGAGCCCCATCACCTTGTACTCACCCGAGTTCACCTTGAATCCGGTGTAGTAGGTGAAGGCCGAGTAGAGCAGGCCGAGCGAGTCGGGCCAGTGCAGTTCCTCGAGGACCTCGATGTCGTTGCCGGCGCCGCGGCCGATCGACGCCGTCGCCCATTCACCGACGCCGTCGAGGGTGAGAATGGCGGCCTGTTCGAACGGTGACGGGAAGACGGCGCTCGCGGCGTGCGATTCGTGGTGCTCGGAGTAGAGGATCTCGCCCTTGTAGCGCAGCTCGTTGCGGAGCTGCTTGTCGATGAACAGCTTGTCCTTGATCCACAGCGGACCGGCCATCAGAAACGAGCGGAACCCGCGCGGCGCAACCCCGAGGTAGGTTTCGAGAATGCGCTCGAACTTGAGCAGCGGCTTGTCGTAGAAGCCGACGTAGGTCACGTCGTCGATCGAGATGCCGGCGGTGTCGAGGCAGTAGGCGACGGCCCGGGACGGGAACGACGCGTCCCCCTTCTTGCGCGTGAAGCGTTCTTCCTGCCCGGCGGCGACGATTTCGCCGTTGCGAAGCAGACAGGCAGCGCTGTCGTGGTAGAACGCCGAGATTCCGAGGATGTACTGGTCCGCCATCCAAACCTACGTCTGGCTATTTCGTGAGCACGAATGGGCCGACGACGAGCATGTCGAGCCCCGTCCCGTAGAACACGCGGACGGCATCGCGCGGGTTGCACACGATGGGTTCGTGAAATCCGTTGAATGAAGTGTTGACGATCACTGCGCTCCCACTCGCCTCGCCAAACGCCTGGACGAGCAGCCTGAACCGGTCGGGCGCGGCGCTATCGACGGTCTGCACGCGCACGGCGGCGTCGGGACTGGGAAGGACGTGGGCGTAGCGGGCCCGGTCCCGCGGCTGGTAGTCGCATTCCATGAAGGGGGCCGTCGCCGGGCCCTCGAAGTCGCGGGCGACAGTCTCAGTGAGCCCGCTCAACGCGTAGCCGCGCCAGGCTTCGCGGCGCTTCAGGAAGCGGTTCAGGTTCTCGAGGACGAACGGCGCGAACGGATTCGCGAGGATCGACCGGGATCCGAGCGCGCGCGGTCCCCACTCCATCGCGCCATCGAACCAGCCGACCATCTGGCCGCGGCCGAGCGCCTCCACAACCCGCCCGATGATCGCGCCTTCGTCTTCCCATTCGTACGCGACCTTGCAGTTGTCGAGCGTCTGCTTGATCTCGTCGGAGCTGTAGGCAGGTCCCAGGTACGGCGAAACGGTCCGCGGCGCGAGCCGGGCGCCATGCATCGCCGTCCCGACCGCAAGCCCGGGATTGCCGGGATCGACCGGTACGAACACCGACGCGCTCGGGACACTGAGCTTGACGGCCGTGTTGATCGCCGAGTGGTAGAACAGGCTTCCGGCCAGGCACAACTCGGTCTTGCCGGTCAGCGCCATCGCCTGGCCCACGAGCTCGAGGAGCAGCTCCGACAAACGCGTCTGTACCGCCGACGCGCGTGCCGCCCGAGTGGCCAGCGACGCTCCGGAACCTGCGCCGAGCTCGTCGAGCACTCGCTGCCATGCGGCGCCGATCGCGAAGCCGTCGCCGTCGAGCCGGAAGTCGCGCTCCAGCGCCTCGTCGCGCGCCCGCGGCGCAAGCCGTGCCAGCGCCTCCATCCGCTGATCGCCGGCGTGCGGTCCAAAGCCCAGGGCCCGCGACGCTTGCGAGTAGAGCTCCGAGAAGCCCGGGCCGCGCCACGTGAACTCGATCGGCTCGATCGTCCGGTCCCGCCCGTGCCACAGCGTCACATACGGCGCCTCGTGATCGCAGACCAGGATGGCCGCCGAAGAGAAGGGCGAGGTCAGGAAGGCGGTGGAGGCGTGCGCGAGGTGATGGTCGATCACCTGATCGAAGGCATCATGCGCGGCGGGCTCGGCGCGGACGTAGCGGCCGATGTCGGCGCGCGTGTGTCCCAGCCGGTCGAGCAGCAGGTCGAGAGCTTCGTCGGGCAGCCCGGTCGAAGGATTGAAGCCGGCGCCGCGAATCCTCGTGACCCGCTCCTGCTCGCACACGCCGAGCACGCGAGTGCCGTCGCAGAGCGCGACGCATCCGTGCCTGGTGTCTCCACCGAAGCCGGCGTCCAGGGCGGCCTGTGCCGGCGGGCGGACGCCCCGGTCGATCGAAATGGCTCCGGAAAGAGACACCGCGGCCTTCACTTCTTCCGAGCCGCCCGGACCCGCGACGGTGCGGTCCGCTTGGGCGTACGCTTCTTCGCAGGAGCGGCAGGCGCCTGAAGATGCCGGTCGGGGTTCGCCGCCATGGGGGGCTCAGTCCCGCCTACCGGAGATGCCGGGCTGCCGGCTCCGAGAATCCGTGAGTCGTTCCGCATGATGGACCTCGTCCGCGTGGCGACTGTCCCGCAAAGTCTCTGCCACTGGCCCAGCCCCACCGGGAGCCCCCATGATGTTGAAAACGCAGGCGATCGAACGTCCACGGCATCCAATCATCCGCCAGGAAGTCAGCGAATATGCGGACTAATTTCCCGGTGTTCACGGCGACAACCGCGGTGCCAACGTGACCTCAGCCGGTTCGCCAGTCGGCAACCCGCCGGGTCAGCCCCATCGCGAGCCGGAAGCCGTCCACAGCCGCGGCACGGGCCCCGCTCCACGCCCCGGGATACACCAGCACCGTCTGATGGGTCCGTTCCTGAGCGCCCCATCGCCGCTCCCAATTCGCAGCCACACCGAGGAACTCGTAGGACTCGAGCCCGCGCTCGAAGGCGTGCCGGATGGTGGCTTCGCACAGTTGAAGACCCGGGTAGTGGCCCGCCATCTCGTGGAGATAGCCGATCTTGAGCTGCCACCAGCGCCGATACGCCTCGATTGCCACTTCCGCCGCGACCACCCGCGCACCCGCCCGCAGGAACGCAACGCGCAGCAAGCCGGCGCGCGCCGCCCGGCGCGTGTAGGCGCGGAAGAACGCATGCAGCGGCGGACGCCGGCGCAGCGACCCGCCGGCATCCGCCTTCCAGCCTGAATCCTCGACCTCCATGAACATCTCGAGGCAACTGTCCGCTTCGGCCTCGCTGGGCGACAGCACGTCCACCGATACCGTTCCCTCGCGGCCCAACTTGTTCCTGAGGCGACGCAGGTTGCCGCTGAGGTGCGACGACAGTCCCCGCGCGTACTCGGTCCACGAGCCGTGAATCGGCACGAACAACGAACGTGACTCGGTCCGGGTCACCACCTGGCCAGGCCACGGCACCATGCGGCGAAGGACCCTCACCAGCTCAGGATCGGCGGGCGCACGCCGCAGTACGACCGGTTGCCTCTGAGCGGCGATGGCCTCGCACAAATCGTCTCGTGCGGCAGCGTCGCTGAACAGGAACTCGCACGGCTCGTATAACGCGCGCACGCCGAGAAACTCGAGACGGGCCCCAACCGATTCGATCTGGGTCGCCAATGGAGCGGCGCCAACGAGCTGGCCGTCTCGCATCGCGATCACGATCGCCAGGCTTCCCGGCGCGACCAGCGTTTCGGCGCAGGACGCGAACCACTCGTGCCTGAGCAGCGGATTTCCGGTGCGATCTGCGAGCTCGTTCCACGGCCGCTCGAGCTCCGCGAAACCGTCGACAGATCTGATGATTCGCGTGCCCGTGCTCAACCGCTGCCCGCCGACCATACTGGATGCGTCAAGCCGACTCCCGCGGCTCGGATCGAGCGTTGCGATGCACGACGGGACCGGGCGAGGGCGTGCCGCTGCCGCGCAGGCGGCTGAGCGCGTACAACGTGCGGCCGACGAGGGTCGAATTGAACACGGCGAGCGTCTTGTGCCAGCGCATCTCCGACGTCCAGTGCCGCTCCCATTCGTACGGTTCCGCGGGGAAATCGAGCCTCGAGATCCCGCGCGTGATGAGCTCTTCGACGAGCCGGGCGCGAAGATAGGTGGCCACTCCGAGCGACTTCACGCGTTCGTCACAGCTCGTCTTGAGATACGAGTAGGTGCCGCCCGCGATGTACCCGTAATTGTGGGCGACCGGCACGCCGTCGAGGACGAGAAAATGCAAGTGCAGCCGGCCCCGCGCCGCGGCCCCTGCGCCCATCTGTTTGTAGAACTGCTCTTGACGGGAGACGACGGAGATCGCGCTGCCGCTCGCGTGCTTCCAGCTGCGG
Source organism: Vicinamibacterales bacterium (assembly GCA_035495795.1). GTDB lineage: Bacteria > Acidobacteriota > Vicinamibacteria > Vicinamibacterales > UBA2999 > VFZN01. The sequence goes on along the minus strand of DATJFF010000183.1, from coordinate 37,763 downwards.
CGCTCGACGTCGAGCAGCATCTGATAGGCGGTGTCGAAGTCGGGCAGCACGGAGAGGTCCACCACCCGTACGCCGAGCTGCTCGAGCCGCCTGGTGGTTCGACTCAGGTGATTCCGGAACTTCGAGCTTCGACTTCGCAGGTACTCGGCAAAGGAACCTGGAAGAGTGAGCACGTACGATGGCTCGGCCCAACGGCTGTCAACAAGGAACCCGCTCGCCTGCAATCCGGTCTCGAAAGCGTTCAGAAGCGGCGAGCCGTCGATCAAGCGGTTCATTCGGAAGACATCCCAGCCGTGCGCCGACACCGCACCAAGCAGTGCATCGACCATCGGCGCGGAGACTTCGTCCGCGAGCAGGTCGGAGTGCGTGCTGTAGTACTCCGAGATCGGCATCAGCGCCGTTATCGGATAACCCATGCGCCGGGCCCGGCGGATCGCAAGGGGCACGACCGCGCTCAGGACGCCGCCCCTCACGAGCGTCAGAAGCAGCGGGCGATCCGGCGATTTGAGGTGAGAGTGACTGAGCGCGCGCGTCCACTCGAATGAGGTGGACGGCTCGGCTGTGCCGCGCGCGAAGAGCCGCTCCCAATCCGACTCCAGGGCAGCGGGAGCGGCTTCGTCGCTGAATTCGGCCGTGAACACGCTGGAGGGGTGCATGCGCACGACCGGCGGAACAGTCACGCCTGTCAGGCGGGAGCGTCGGTCCGGACCGAGAACGCCTGCTCGCGCAGCGTCCGTTTGTCGACCTTTCCGGCGGTCAGCTTGGGCAACTCCGTCAGGACCGCGACCCGGACCGGTACCTTGTAGGGCGCGAGCCGGGCCGCGCAGAAGGCGCGCAAGGCCGGCTCCGCGTCGGGCAGCGGGTGCCGCAACGTCACGAACGCAATCGGAACTTCGCCGAGCAGGTCGTCGGGGGCGGACACCACCGCAGCCTCCGACACGGCCGCGTGATCGTGCAGCGCGTCCTCGATCTCGCGCAGGCCGACCCGATTTGCTCCGACCTTGATCATGTCGTGCAGGCGTCCGACCAGGAACAGGCAGCCGTCGCTGTCCGCGTATCCGAGATCGCCCGTGCGGTAACCGCCGGCGCCAAAACGCTCGCTGGTTTCGTCGGGGCGATTCCAGTAGCCGGGCGAAATGTTCTCGCCGCGCGCGACCAGCTCACCGACCTCACCAGGTGCTGCCGTCCCGCCGTCCTCGCGGACAACCCGCAGCTCTACGCCGGGAATCGCGCTTCCGATCGAACCGAGCTTCCGCCGCAGATCCGCTGGCGGCAGGTAACTCAATCGCGCCGAGGCCTCCGTCGCCCCGTACATCACATAGAAATCCGCGCGCGGGCCGCGCTCGAGCCACTCGAGAATGCGCGGCACCGGCATCGCGCCGCCTGCCTGCGTGACGTAGCGCAGGTGCGGCAGCCGCGCCTCGGCCAGGTTCGATCGATGGAGCAGAAAAGCGAACGTCGAGGGCACGCCCGCAAAGCCCGTCACCTCGTGCTCCTCCATCGACGAGAGCACCACATTCGGGAACGCTACGCGGTTCTCGATCACCAGGCTTCCACCCACCATCAAGTGGGTGTGAAGGAGAGAGAGCCCGTAGACGTAGTTGAACGGCAGCACGCAGAGCGCACGATCGGCGGCCGTCAACCCGAGATACTGAACGATGGAGGTGGCGTTGGCGACGAAGTTGCGATGCGTCAGCATGACGCCGCGCGGCTCGCCGGTGCTTCCGGAGGTGTAGATGATGGCCGCGAGATCGCCGCTGGTCGTTTCGGCATCGACCGGCGATGCCGGACAGCGCTCGAGCGCTGACGAGAGGCTTCGGGTTCCCTCGATCTCGGGCTGGGTTCGTGAGGCGGCCCGCCGCGGTCCGTTGGTCACGAACACCGCCGGGATCGCCGCCAACCGCTCGCGTTGCGCCGGGGCCTCGGCCGTGACCGCATCGGTGACGCAGGCGACCGGCAAGCAGTCGGCAATCGCCGGTCCAAGCCGATCGCTCCGCGATCCGGCAGGCAGTGGAACCGCGACCGCGCCGGCCTTCATCGCTCCGAGGTACGCAGCAACCATCTCCACGCCGTTCTCCAGGGCGACGACGATGCGGTCGCCACGGCTCACGCCGACCGACAGGTAGAGATGGGCAAAGCGGTTCGACAAGCGCTCGAGATCGGAATAAGGCACGGCGCCCTCGGCGGTGACGAGGGCGATGGCGGCCGGGAATCGGCGCGCCGACTCGGCGAGCAGTTCGTGAACGAGCATGCGGGAAACGGGGAGAGCGGGAGCGCGCCGCAAACGCTAGACTGCGCTCTGGTCGGGCTGCAGCATGACCTTGAGCACCGAGCGGGAGCGCACGGTCAGCCACGCCTTCTCGAAGTCGGCGAGCGGGAAGGCCGCTTGCAGGAACGGCCTGGTGTCGATGTGCTGCAGGACGTGCAGCGCTTCCTCGAAGTCGGCGGCGCTGCTGCCGACCGAACCGATGACCGCGCGATCGAAGGACACGATCGACTCGAAGCTGAACGCCTGGTTCGCGTAGGGAAGACCCATCAGCAGCAGTGTCGCGCCGGTCCCCGAGCGCTGCAGCAGCGTCGACAACACGTTCTGGTCGCCAGTCGCTTCCACGATCCAGTCGAACTGCTCCAGCCCGTCGAGATTCTGGGCGGTCGCGACTTTCTCGCAGACCAGCGACAGCCGATCGGCGAGTTGATCGAAGACCGTGACCGAGTGGCCGCGCTGGACCAGCACCCTGGCGGCGAGCTGCCCGATGGTTCCGGCGCCGACGACCGCGCAGCGTCGCGGCCGGTCCCCTTCCCGCACCGATCCGAGGCGTCGCATCGCCTTGATGACGACCGCCAGCGGTTCGGCCAGTACCGCCTGAGCCATGGTCACGCCCGCCGGGATGCGATGGACATATCGCGCGCGGGTAACCAGATAGGTGGCGTATGCGCCGTCCTGCCCGATCACACCAACCTCCCGTCGATCGCGGCAGCGGATCGCCTCGTCGCGGGCGCAATCGGGACACTCGCCGCATCCCTGGATGCACTCCACGACGACCCGATCGCCTTCGCTCAGCGTCGTCACCCGCGGCCCGAGCGCGACGATCGTGCCGGAGGACTCATGGCCCGGGACGATCGGGTAGCTCGCCATCCCCGACTTGTAGTAGCCAAGCGTGCCTTCGAGGATCTCGAGGTCCGTTGCGCAGATACCCACGAATGAAACGCGGACCAGGACCTCACCGGGCCGCAGGTTCGGCACGGTTCGGGACTCGAGCTTTGCCCGGTGGGGGCCCCGCACCACCACTGCCGGAAACCCGGTCTGGAAGAACATCTCCGCCCGGCGTGCCGGGTTGGCGATTCCGCGGCTGTCGATGATGCCGCCGACCGTCCCGATCGTCTTCTCGTAGCGGAAGCGGGCGATGCCGGATGCGAGCTCTCGGAAGCGCCCCTGCTCCGCGGCGATCAAGAGATCGCGGCCGAGCCACGACACCTCGCGCAAGATCTCCCGGGGGATGCTCCGCAGGATCTTCAGCCCGACCCATCGCGCCGCCATCCCTTCACGGTGATAGCGGCGCCGGACCTGAGCCCAGCTCTCGGTGTGCACGTGGACGATGCAGGCGCCGGGCTCGTAGACCACCTTCTGCCCGTTCTTCATCCAGTGCTTCGCCCACTCGATGTCCTCGAGGCCGGGCAGGCCTTCGTCGAAAGGATGGCTCTCCCAGAGCGATCGCTTGATCCCCGAGTTGGCGTTGTTGGCGAATGGGTCGTCGGGATCGACGTCGTGCCTGTGGGTCGGGAAGATGCGCTCGAAATCGCGGGCTTCGGAGAATTTCGAAATGGCGTGCCCGCGCTGGCCGCCGTACACCATCGCGATGTCGTCCTCGCGGAGGGGGGCCACCAGCCGCTCGATCCAGAACGCGTCGAAGGGAATCGCATGGGCGGAGAGGATGGCGATGAGCGAACCTCGCGCCTCCCTGATTCCAACATTGAGCGAGTGGCCGAACGTGAAGTCCTCGGAGCGCAGCCGGACGATCCGGGCGCCGTGAGCAGCGGCGATGTCGCGGGTCCGATCGACCGATCCCGAGTCGACGAGGATGACCTCGAAGTCCCGATAGCGCTGCTGATCGAGGAGCGCGAACACGTCGGGCAGCCAGCGTTCCTCGTTGAACGCTCTGATGATGATGCTGGTCTCGGGCGACCGTGCGGTTCTCATGATGCCGACGCTCTGAGCGCCTGAATCAGGTTCTCGATGGTGTTGACGTGGACGCGCTCGGCCGCCGCCGGGCTGGCGTTGGAGTTGTGGGGTGCCAGGTACACGTTGGGCATGGTGCGCAAGGGATGCCCTTGGGGAAGCGGTTCGTCCTCGAACACGTCGAGCGCGGCGCCGCCGAGCTGCCCACTGGCGAGCGCTTCGACGAGCGCGCCTTCCTCGATGAGCGGGCCCCGCGCGGTGTTGATCAACACGGCATGGGCGGCCATCAGCCGCAGCAGCCCGGCGTCGATGAAGTGGCGATTGCCTGCGTGCAGGTTCGCATGCAGGGTGACGAAGTCGCTTTGCGCCATGAGCGCCGGGATCGGCACGGCCGTCACCCCGAGCGCCGCGAGGGCATCGTCAGGAATGACACGAAGGTCGTTGACCAGGATGCGCATCCCGAACGCCCGGCACCGCCGCGCTACTGCCCGGCCGATGTTGCCGAACCCGATGATGCCCACGGTACATTCGCGGAGCGCCTTCAGGGGCTGCCGGCGCCAGTGCCCGGCCCGCATGTCGCGAGCCATGCTGTCCAGCCCGCGCGCGAACATCAGCATGTAGCCGAGCACGGTGTCGGCGACCGGTTCGGTGAAGGCATCCGGAGTGTTGCGGACTGCAATGCCGTGCGCCGCCGCGTACTCGAGATCGATACCGTCGATGCCAGTGCCCCACTTGGCGATGACCTTGAGCCGCGGCGCGGCCGCCATCACCGTGGCCGTGATGCGATCGTCGCCGCAGACGATCCCGTCCACCTCGCCGACCAGCGGGATGAGCTCGACTTCCGTCAGGCGCTCGACCGTCTTGCGCATGGTCACCTGGCAACCCGCCGCTCCGAGCGCGGCGCGGTAGCGGGGGAACTCGCTGCAGGCCCGCGGGGCGGTGACGAGCACGTTCCACTCCGCCATGCTCATTGCCCCCGCCGGGCTGCCGTCATCGGGCGGCCCGCCATGAGCGCTTCGACTCTCGACAAGTCGTCGGGCGTGTCTACGGCATGCGTCTCGATCGTGGTCGGCACCATGTGCACGGCCATGCCGTTCTCCAGGAATCGCAGCATGTCCACCGATTCAACGCGCTCGAGCGGACCCTGCGGCAGCGCGGCGAAGCGCGCGAGGGCCGCGCCGCGGAAGCCGATGACGCACACCTGCTTGAACCAGCCTTCCGGCCCGAACCGTTTCTGGTTCAAGGTGGGAATCGGCTCGCGTGAGAAGTACAGCGCCTGGCCAGAAGCCGCCATGACCACCTTGATCGTATTCGGATCGCGCAGCTCCGCCTCGGTCCGGATCGGGGCAACCAGGTTGGTGCAGGCCACCTCCGGATCGGCGATTAGCGGCGTGACCGCTGCCTCGATCATCGCCGCATGGACCATTGGCTCGTCGCCCTGAATCATGACCACGACGTCGGCCTCGCACCGGCTGGCGACTTCCGCGACGCGATCGCTGGCCCGCTCATGCGACGGCGAGGTCATCACCGCGCGCGCGCCGAAGGCCGACGCCGCGGCGGCGATCTCCGCATCGCACGTCGCAATCACCACTTCGTCGAGCAGCGCGCACGCCGCGGTTCCGCGGTAGACGTGCTCGATCATCGGGCGGCCGTGCAACAGGGCGAGCGGCTTCCCCGGAAACCTCGACGATCCCATCCGCGCCGGGATCACGGCGAGCACGCGGCTCATCGCCGGCTCCCGGGCAGACCTTGATGGATACCCGTGGTCACGATGGGGTTCGCGCCAAGCAGGACTTCACGAAGACCGAGGCCGAGGCGAGCAGCGTCTCGGCGGAATAGCGCCAGTCGCGTCCGTCGAGGTCGTAAAACGCGAGCGGCGGACGATACGAGCGCGCCAGGTCGCGCCAGGAAACGAGCCCGGCCCGCCAGTAGGACGGCAGCGAGCGGGCTTCGGCACGAACCACGATGTGGCGAAAGTCGCTCCCATCGGGGCCGACCTCTTCGACGCGCTGGCCGATCAGGTCGAGGTAGTGGAGCCAGCAGAGATCGACACCGGCATAGGGAGCCGCGTCGCCGCCGCCCGACAGCCGCGGGTTGGCCTCGATCAGCTTCACCTGACCGTCGCGCTCGTCCCACTTCATCTCGATTTCGCAAATCCCGGCGTACCCGATGCTGCGCAGGAATCGGTTGCAGACCGCGTCGGTTTGCTCGTCCTCGACGGGCTCGCTGATCGTGGCCGGTCCGAACCCGATCGGATCGCAGCGAAGCTCGCGAAACATCGCGCGCGCAAACCGGCGGCTGTTGCGATCGTAGCAGGACAGGTACACGCGCTTGGCCGTGTCCGGCCCCTGGATGATCTCCTGCAGGATCACGTGGCCGTCGACCTCGGAAGCGAGGCGGTAGTTGGCCAGCAGCCGATCGGCGTCGGCGGCAATCGACACCTTCATGAACGCCAGCGGATGTCCCTGCGGAAATCGCTGCCACACTCGGAAGTGCGTCGGCTTGATCAGGCACGGGAAGCTCGCTTCGTCGCAGAACGCCTTCGCCTCATCGAGACAGGTCACGAACCTGGTCCGCGGCATCGGCATGCCGTGCTCCTGGGCGAGCGCGTATTGTGTCTGCTTGTCGGCCAGGAGTCCCTGCAGCGACGCACCGGGCGAAAGGATGTAGTGCTCGGCCAGCGTGTCCGCGTAGGTCGCAATTGCGGTGACGTACTGGTCCGAGCTGGAGATGAGCGCCGGCTTGCTGCCCATGGTGCGCGCGAGATCGATCATCGCCCGCAGCCAACCCGGCCCGTCGGTGTCGGGATGCGGGCACAGGTGCGCGCGACCATGAACCGAGCGGAAGCCGGGGTTCTGCTTGTTGGCGTCGATGCTGGATACCCGCACACCGCGCCGCCGCAAGGTTCGGACACCGAGCACGCCGGTCTGGAAGGCGCCGGCGATCACCGCCGGCGGCCAGTCCGGCTGCGCCGTCGCTGGATTCGCAGACGCGCTCACCGCTCTGCCACATCTGCCTGCCGGCGGCCGAGCACGTCGAGATACATCGATTCGTAGTCACCTGTCATATGACTGACGGTGAACCGCTCGAGCGCCTTCTGGCGCCCGAACGATCCAAGCCGCCGCCGCAGCTCGGGATCGCGGGCCAGTTTTGCAATTGCGGCCGCCATCGCCTCGATGTCGCCGACCTCCGCGAGCAGTCCGTCGGCCCCCTCTTCGAGGATGTGCGGCGTCTCGCCGACGCGCGTGGCGACCACCGGCTTCGCCGCCGCCATCGCCTCGAGGATGGCGATCGACATCGCCTCCCACAGCGACGGCTGAAAGTAGATGTCGAACGAAGGCAGTGCGGCCTCGGACGCGTTCTTGACCCAGCCGGTGAACGTGACCGCGTCGCCGAGACCCATCTGATCGCGTAACGACTCGAGCTCCTGTCGCAACCCTCCGTCGCCGACGATGACGAAGTGGACCTCGACACCGGCGTCGCGGCATCGCCTCGCCACCTTGAGCAGGTCACGGAGTCCCTTTTGCTCGATCAGCGTCGCGATCGTGCCGACCAGCACGCGCCCGCCGGCTCCGATCTTCTTCCGGAAGCCCTCGTCCGGAGTCGCGTTCGAGGGCGACACCCCATTCCAGACGGTCTGGATGCGCCCTTTGCGAAGCCCATACACGTTCCGGATCTGTTCGCTCTGGACGTTCCCGACCGCCACCAGCCGGTCCGCCAGCCTCGAGAAGATCCGCTCGAGCCGCAGCACGGTCTTGTTGGTGTGCGGGTAGTTGCCGAAGTGAAACGTGTGGACCACTCGAAGACCGGGAACCAGGAACCGGCAGAGGCACGAATCGGCCAGGCCGTGCGCGGTGTGCGAATGCACCACATCGATCTGCCGATCGCGGATCAGGCGGCGAACCCGGAGAAAGGTGAAGTAGTCGACGTGCTGCTGGCCCTTCTCCTTCAGGGCGACGATATCGATCCCCTCGCCGACCAGCTGTTCGCCGACCGGCCCGAGCTCCTTCAGGCAGCACACGCTGACGTTGAAGCGGCGGCGGTCGATGCTGCGCGCGAGGTCCCTGACGACAATCTCCGCGCCGCCGATTCCGAGCCCGGTCGTCATCAGCAGGACGTTCACTTTCCTGGCGTCGCTGACCGCTGTCGCGGACCTCGGCGGGCTGACCGTCATGGCGTGCGAGAGGCTAGAGGCCAACGTGCTGCAGACTGAACGTCGAATCCAGCCGGGAGGAGATGGTGCGTGCCATCGAATTGGCGCAGGACTCAGACGGAGCGATCGACGGCTGCCAGGCAATCGATGGTGGTCTTCACTCGCGCCGGTGGCGCCGCCGCCGGCGCCTGCCGCACGAAGTAGTGGTGCACCAGTTGCGTGGACAGCACGCCGACAACACCCATGTTGTCCGCGTTCGAGAACTGGCCGGAGCGTCCTTTCGCCATGCATTTCGCCAGCAGCTGCTGCACCGCGGCCGGCTCGAAGCACCCCGCCTCGGCCACCGCTTTCGGGCTGGCCACTTCGGCGATCCAGCCCTGGGCGTCGGGTCCCGCAAACGACAACGCGTCCGGAGCGCGATAGGGCTGCTTCGGGCGATCGAGCACGGCTTTCGGCAGCAGGTCTTTCGCCGCCAGCTTGAGCACGTGCTTCTCGTCGAGCACCCGCAGCTTGTAGGACGGCGGCAGCGACTCGGCCAGCGCGGCCACGCGACGGTCGAGGAACGGGAACCGACCCTCGACCGAGTGCGCCATCAGCATGCGATCGCCCTGCGACGAGAGCAGGTATCCGGACAGCAGGGTGTGCACCTCGAGGAACTGGTCCTGCGCAAGCGGGCCCCAGCTCGGGAACGCCGCGGGAAGCGAGTCGAGGAGCCGGGCTCGCGAGTCAACGCCCGCGAGGCTGGCACGCAGATCACCCGAGAACAATCGCTTCACCGCGCTCGTGCTGCTCCACCGCGGCTCATGACCGAATCCCGGCTCCTGCCAGCGATCCAGGCCGCGCCCGAAGAACTGGCGCGCGACGGCCTGTTGCGCGACCGGCGACCGCTCCAGATACGGATAGAGGCGCTCCAGCAACCGCGGCCGTCGTAGCGAGGCCGGCTGCCGGGCCCAGAAACGGCGGATGCGCGCTTCGCGAAACAGGTCGTACCCGGCAAACATCTCGTCGGCGCCTTCGCCGGTGAGAACCACCTTCAGTCCGGCGTCGTGCACCAGCTTCGAGAGCAGGTAGAGCGGAGCTGGAGCGGTGCGTAGAACCGGCCGCTCGCTATGCAAGACGACGTCGGGGAAGACGCGCGCGATGTCGGACCGCGACACGACGACCTCGTGGTGCTCGCTGCCGAGATGCGCGGCCATCGCGCGTTGATACACCGTCTCGTCGTACTCCGCGTCTTCGAACCGCATCGAGAAGGTCAGGAACTGTGAACCTTTCGCGCGAAGCCCGAGAGCCGCGATCAGTGAGCTGTCGAGGCCGCCCGAGAGATAGCTGCCGACCGGAACGTCCGCGCGCAACATGCGCAGGCTGGTGGCGTCGGCCAGGGCGGCGCGCACTTCTTCCACGGCGCGATCGAGCGATGGTGGATCGCTGTTGACACCGGATGGAAAGGCCGGCTCGTAGGCCTTTGCTTGCCGGACGCCATGGCGCGAATAGATCCGGACCGTGCCCGGTTCGAGCTCCTCGATCCCCGCGAACACCGTCTGCGGCGCCACCGGCGACCAGAACGTGAACACCTGGTCGAGCCCGGCGGGATCGATCCGGCGCGGCAGCGACGGATCGGCCGCGAACAGCGCCTTGACCTCGCTCGCAAACAGCAGCCGGCCGCGATGCTCGGTCACGTAGAGCGGCCGCACGCCGAACGGATCTCGCGCCAGCGCGAGCTCCGATCGATCCGCGTCCCACAAGGCCAGCGCCCATTGACCGTTCAGGCGGCGAAACGCGTCCGCCCCCCATTCCTCGTAGGCGTGGACGATCACCTCGGTGTCGCTTCTGGTCTGGAAGCGGTGGCCGCGGGCCGCGAGCTCGTCGCGCAGCTCGAGGTAGTTGAAGATCTCGCCGTTGAATGAGATCCACAGCGTTCCGCGTTCGTTGGTCAGCGGCTGCTGGCCTGTGGCGAGGTCGATGATGGAGAGACGCGCGTGCGCCAGACCAGCGGTGCGATCTCGATACAGGCCGAACTCGTCCGGACCTCGGTGACGGAGGGCGCCGGCCATCATCCCGAGCTCGCTTAGCTCGGGCGGCGGGAGATCGTCCCGCCGGTTCACCATTCCTGCAATGCCACACATGTCAAACAGGGGAAGCTGCGACGGGTGCGACAGGTGCGGCAGGTGCGACGAATGCCACGAGTGCGCCCACCGCCATCCTGGGCCTCACCCGTGAACCTCTGGCACCGGTTCCGGCAGCAGCGGACGCTTGTGCAGGTAGGCCGTGGTCCGGCGCTTCTGATCGATGTCCTTGTAAACGCGTTCGACCTGTTCCGCGGTCAAGCCGATGGCGGCGCCGACCTCGGTCGCGGGAACGCCGTGGTTTCGGCCGTAGAGGCACAAATCCATCTTGTCGTACGGCAGGGCGAAGTAGAACTCCTCCTGCGTCTGCGGCAACGAGAAGGTGTCGGTTGTCGGCGGCCGGCGGCGAATCTCTTCGGGCACGCCGAGATACTCGGCGAGCGCGTAGACCTGGGACTTGTAGAGGTGGGCAATCGGCTTCACGTCTGCCGCGCCGTCACCCAGCTTCACGAAGAAGCCCTGGTCGTACTCGAGCCGGTTCGGCGTGCCTGCTACCGCGTAGTTCAGCCGATCCGCATGGTAGTACTCCATCATCTTCCTGACACGCTGCTTGAAGTTCGTCGCGGCAATCATCTGCAGGTACGCCGCGAGCGGCATGCGTGCCGTCCGGCGTTCACCGGATGGCGACTCCACGGTCAGCTCCGAGACGTTCAGGCGGTCGCCGTCGAGAATCGACGGCAGCGTGATCTTGTTGCGCCAACCATCGCCGTACTCCGGGAACACCATCCGGATGGCTTCGTCCTGCCGCCGGTAACAGCCCGCCGCTTCGAGCGTGGGGGCGATGTTCTCGACCAGCGTCGGCGTGCCAAGCTTGCCGGCCAGCACGCGTCCCAGCTGCTCGGACTCCGGCGACGAGACGCGCTCGGGCATCAGCAGCACGAGCACGCGATCGGCGCCAAGGGCCCTGGCGCAGATCGAGGTGACCACGGAGCTGTCGATGCCGCCCGAGAGGCCGACGACGATGCCGCGCCTGCGCAGCTCCCCCACCTGGCGACGAACGGCCTGCTCGATGAGCGCGGCGGTTTTTTCGAGATCGAGATCGAGCACGGCACGAGAAAACATCAGCTTGGAAGCCCTGGCGTGGCGGTTTGTGGGATGGCTTCGCCCTCTCGCTCACAGATCGTGGCGAGCAGGAGTGGCACGAAGCCGGCGCTGACAGCGTTATCGGCGGCGAAAGTCGGGCCATCAGCCGACCTGCCTGCGCCGCCGATCCGTCTATTGAGCAAAGAACACTCCCTCGGCCGGGATCGGGCGTGCGGCGTGTAACTACTTTTATTGCAACTGATTACGGGCTATTCGAGCGCCGGAGGAAGGACCGTCGGGCAGCGTTGGCTACGGTACGGACGACTTTTTGTCACCGAACGGCGGGAAGATCGTCGCGCGTCAGTGGCTCTCCTGGGGCGAGAGTGTGGACTGGGAGGCGGCGCGGCGCGCCGGCGCAGGCGCGGACTTTGGTGCAGACGACACAGTCACTCGCCTGGTGCGGCCTCCGAAGCTGAGAGCGAAGAAGACCACACCGAGAGCGAGCAGCGCGAGCGGTTCCGAGGTGTTGAGCACTTCGCGGGTGACCCAGGTGACGAGAGCCGTGACGTTGGCCTGCATTGCACTTCCTGCCTGACAACCTGCCAGTTAGCGGCGAGCCCGGAGATTTTCCAGCTCGTCCACAGCCGCCACCCGGATCGACGCAGCCCGCATGGGCCCGGGGGGGACCGCCGTAGGCTTAGCAAAACCAGATCCCTGTCGCACCGATTGCTCAAGTGATTGGGGAACCATGGTTTAGACGTGATAGCACAATTGTGTCAGCAGATATTTCATCCCCCGAGAAGACTTTTGTCGGGAGTGTCGTCCGGGATTGGACCGCCTGAGCCGATCGCATCTTCATGGAGACCGACGATCAGGACGGATGCTCGCAGCCGTACTTGCGAAGGAACCGCTGAAACTTCTCGCGATCCGTGTGCGGCATATTGAGGAGCCGCACGAGCTCGTCAGCGTTCCCGCGCGCCGACTGATACGCGCGACGGATGAGGTCTCGTAGATCGGTGCGGGTGATCTCGCGCTTCATGAACAACGGATATACGCTGGACCAGAAGCTTTCCCTGCTCGCCTGCACCTTCGCGAACAGCTCTTCACCGGTGCTGGCTGTCAGCGCCCTGCCTCTCGCGCTCGCGTATCGCGGTCGAATGCCGACGGGAAGCGCCGTGGCGGGAATTTCGCCCTCGTGTCCCGCCGCCGACACGATTCGCTCGATGACGCTCCGCAGTTGGGCGACGTTGCCCGGCCACGAGTAGTGCGCGAGGGCGCGCAGTGCCTCAGCGGAGAACACAGCCCGCGATAACAGCGGGCTCGCCGCGGCGGCAAAGAAGTCGGTCAGGATCGGAATGTCCGATTCCCGTTCCCGAAGGTTCGGGACGCGCACCGTCGTCGCGATCAGCTGTTCTCGCAGATCCGGATCCCAGTCGATCTCCGAGTCGAACGGGTCTGGCTTCGAGATCGTGCCGATGACGCGGGCGCAAACCGGAAGACTGCGCCCGCAGGCGTCCACCGTCCTGAGCAGGCTGGTGCTCAGCATTCGACTGAGCACACCTTGAGTGCGCACGTCCATCTGGTCGATGTTCTCGAGGATCACCGTGCCGTTCGCTGCCGCCGCCAGTGCGCCGGATCGGACCGTCGTTACGCCGCTGACGCCATCCGCCGAGCCGAATAGCTCGAGCTCGAGCAAGGCCTGCGGGACGGCGTGGCACCCCATCACCACGATTGGGCCGGATGCACGCGGTCCGTAAGTGTGTAGCGCTCGAGCCACGAGCGACTTGCCGCTCCCCGGCTCTCCCGTCACGAGCACGGGCGCGTCGAGCGCGGCGACCTGGAGAACCGTCTCCCGCAGTCCGGCCATCAGGACGCTGGAGCCTATGAGTAGAGTCGGGCCGGCATCGACCATCGCCGCTGGTGCGACGGTCTCTGCTGCGGCAGTGCGGAAATGTGTCATGCGCGGCATTTACACGTGCTGCAAACGGATCGCCAGCGCGACAAATCCGCAACAAGTCTGCCGCAAGTGACTGTGCGTAAAGGAATTATGCCGTGCGACAGAATCGCGGCGCGCCTCCAGTCGGCATCACTGTTCCCCGGCGCGGACCAACAAAGTCCCCCTCATGGCTGACTTCGCCGGAGGGGCTACTTCTTCAGAGTGGTCCCGGCAAGCTCCGCGACCGCGCCGCCGGTCGTTTGTCCCGCATTCAGCCCCAGCCGGAAATCCTTGTCGCTGAATGTCGCGAAGACGTCGATGGGCTGATGCCAGGTCGGGTTCCAGCCGGACCCCGTATGCACGCCGCGTTCGTTCTCACGGAGGCTGATTGCAGGCACCAGGTCCATGAACGGCGTCGAGTCGGTATTGGTCATGTGCGGCCCGACCTGGGCCGGGTAGTCGGTCGCGTAGAGCTCGTTGGCGCGATGGAAGAAGAACGCCATCTTCATTGCCTGCTCGGCGAACTTCGCGGTCGACTGAAACTCGATGTTGACGTCAGCCTCCGGGCGCTGCTCGGGATTCAGGGTGCCGTCGGCCTTCGGCATGCCGTGGTCCCACATCATCATGTCGTGCTGGATCATGCCGAGCCAATTCGGCTCGGGATACTTGCCGGACCCGGGCGGATCTTCCTTGCCCTGGAGGACCTGCCGCTGCTCGACGTAGGCCCGTGCCCCGTTCAGGCCGGTCTCCTCGTTGTTCCACAGGGCGAAGCGGATGGTGCGCTCGGTGACCACATCCGGCAGGCTGAAGATCCGGGCCAGCTCCATCACCAGGGCCGTTCCCGATCCGTTGTCGTTGGCCGCTTCTCCCCAGCCGTGGCCGTCCATGTGCGCGCCGACGATGTACATCTCGTTCGGGAACTTGCTCCCGACCTTCGTGCAGAACACCTCTTCACGCTCGCCGTCCTTGGCCGGCTCGCTGTTGAGGGCCCGCAGCTTCTCGTCGGGCTGCTTCATCGGATCCGTATTGACGCCGGTCGGGGCCCGGTTACCGCGCGGCCGGCCTCCGCCCTGCGTGCGTTCGACAGCGTTGGGATCACGCGGCGGCTGGGCGGCACGGCCTGCTTGCGGATTCGGAGGCGGTGCGGTGTAGGTGTACTTGATTCGCTCGGTCGGACAGCCGTAGCTCTTGAGCTGCGCCTCGATCCAGTCCACCGCCTTGCGGTTGCGCTCGGTGCCCTGGCGCCGATCGCCAAAAGCGGTCAGCCCTTTGATCGTCGCCTTATAACGATCGAGGCTCAGGCGCGAGATGAGCGCGGTGACGTCAGGCTGCGGGTTCGGCGGCGCCACGGTGGGTCCGGATTGCGCCGACGCGACTCCCGTTCCGATCAGGATCACCACACCCCACAGCCATGCTCGCATTCGACGCCTCCCCGGCGCGAATCTTAACCCCTCAACCGCTTATCGCAGCGCGCCAATCGCTTCCTGCGCGCCGACGGCGACGAAGAGCGCGAGAATTCCGACCAGGAGCAGGTTCGTGGCCCAGTGATTGTGCGGCACGGGCTCCTGCCACTTCACCCGGTTGTTCAGGTACAGGAGCGTGCCGGCAAGGAAGGGCACGAACAGGCTGCCGACGATCGTGTAGGTGACGATGATCGCGATCGGCCGGCCCATGAAGGCAAATGGCAACGGAACGAGCGTGATGTAGACCAGTGCCAGGCGGTAGGGCGTGCTCGTCACGCGGGTTGCCGCTTCGCGAGCCTCGGCCGGGAGCTTCTTGTAGATCCCGTACAGGTCCGCGTAGAGATAGGGCACGCTCTGCCACACACCGAAAAGCGCCGCCGACACCGCGGCCCAGAAGCCAAGTGAGTAGGCATACACGCCGAAGGGCCCGAGAATCGAGCCGAGCATCTCCGCCATCTTCGGAACCGCCTGCGCGTCGGTGATGGTGACGCCCGCGAGGAAGAAGGCGCGGTTGGCGATCAGCATGATCGAGAGGCCGAACAAGGCTGTGAACACGTAGGCCACGGCGACATCGCCGCGGACGTAGGTGAGATACTGCGCGCCCTCGATCTTCTCTTCGCGCATCCAGTAGTTGTAGGACAGCATCGTGATCGAGCCGCCGATGCCGCCGATCAGCGAAAGCACGTAGCGTCCACCGTCGGGCGGAATCGTCGGAACCAGCAGGCCGTGCAGCGCCGGACCGGGATTGGTCATCGTCAGCGCCGCGCAGACGAGGATGCTGAACCCCATCAGGCCGACCAGGAACTTCATCAGCTTCTCGAACCGGTTGTAGCCGCCGAACCAGACGAGCACGAACCCGATCAGGCTATGGGCCACCGCTCCCCACGACTGCGGCACCAGGCCACCGGTGAGATTGGCGATTCCAAGGCCGGTCGCGTTGGTGAGCGCGGCGCTCACCGCAACGGTCCAGAGGATCAGGTACACCGCGAAGTACGCCTTTACCCATGCCGGCAGGTACGAGGCCCACCCTTCGACGACCGTCTGGCCGGTCGCCAGCTGCCAGCGTCCGATGCCCTCGCTCAGCACGAACTTGAAGAACGCGCCGACGGCAATCGCCCAAAGCAGCATGACGCCATAGCGCGCTCCGCCCACCGTAGCCGAGACGACATCACCCGATCCGATCCCGGTAGCGGCGACTACCAGGCCCGGGCCCGCCATCTTCAGGAAGCTCAATGACGCGGGCCTGTTCTGATCGGCCAACCGGCAACCTCCGCGCGGGAGGGTATCATGCCCCGATGAACGCCCGACGCTTCCCATCGACCGTCATCGCCGTGATCGCCATCGCCGCGCCGCTCGTCGGCGCACAACCGCCGCAGCCTCCGGCCGCGACCGAGACGACCGCCGCGGCAATCGCCGGCGTCATCGCCGCCGGCACGAAGATCGAGGTGATCAAATCGGGCTTCACCGGCACCGAAGGACCGATTGGGCTGCCTGATGGAAGCGTAATCTTCACCGAGACCCAGGCGAATCGGATCACCAGGATCGACAAGGACACCAACCAGACGTCGACGTTCCTCGAAAACACCAACGGCTCGAACGGGCTGGCCTGGGATGCGAAAGGACGGCTCCTCTCGGTGCAGACGACGCCGGGTGCGGCCAGAATCGGGGTGATCTATCCGAAAGGGAGTGAGACGACGATCACCGATGCGTTCGAAGGCAAGCCCTACGGGCGCCCGAACGATCTGGTCGTCTCGAAGACGGGCCACATCTACTTCACCGAGCCCGGCCCGAACGCCACCCCTGGGCAGCCGTCGCCGAAACCGCCGCTGCCGCCAGCGGTGTATCACGTCGACCCCGGCGGGAAGGTCTCGAAGGTCGCCGAGGGCATTGCGCGCCCGAACGGCATCATGCTGAGCCCCGACGAGAAGACGCTGTACGTGAACGACACGAGCGGCGAGAACATGCTCGCCTTCGACGTCGCCGCGAACGGCGCGACCGGCAACCGCAGGAACTTCGCGAAGTACCCCAACGTGACGAAAAGCGCTGACGGCACTCCGAATAGCGGCGCCGACGGGCTGGCGGTGGACTCGGAGGGCCGTCTCTACTGCGCGGCGCTCGGCGGCGTGCAGGTTTTCAGCCCGAAGGGCGAGCACCTTGGCACCATTCCAGTTTCACTGCAGCCGCAGAATCTCGCCTTCGCCGGTCCCGACAAGAAAACCCTCTACATCGTCGGTCGTGGTTCGGCGTTCAAGGTCCGGGTCCTGACCGCCGGCTTCGCGGGCCGCGCTAAATAGCAGCGCCGGTGCAGAGGTGCAGGGGTGCACCTTGCACCCTCCTTTGCACCCCTGCACCCGTCTTTCGAGCTGTCGATAAGCTGATTCGGTGAGGGTTTTTCGTCCACTACCGCGGCAACTGACCCGGCCGCTTTCCTGGCTGATCGTATTCGGCTGGGTCGTTTCGATGGCGGTGCTGGTGCACCGCTCCTATTTCCAGGTCTCGGCCGCCAACCTTGCGACCGACCTCGCGCACTACGGCTCGGCCGCGCACTGGCGCGGTGTGTACTATCGCGGCGAGAAGATCGGCTTCACAGTCGGCCAGACCGTACCGACCGAAGGCGGCTTCGAGCTGCAGGAAGACGGCCGCCTCCAGATGTCGCTGCTCGGCGCGACCACGCCCGCCAGCATCCACACCACCGCGCGGGTCGATCGCGCGTTCGCGCTGCAGTCGTTCGACTTCTCGCTCGATCCCGGCACCGGCCCGGTTCGAGTCGCCGGCCGCGTCCGCGGCCTCGAACTGACGCTCGACATCACCAGCGCCGGACGGACGCGTACGGAGGTCCGCACGCTGGACGAGCCGCCGGCTTTGATGCTCAGCCTCGCTCGACGACTGGCAGGCAACGGGCTCCGCGAAGGCGTGCGCTACCGGTGGACGATGTTCGATCCGGCGACGATGAGGAACGCACCCGTCGAGGTGGTGGTCGGCCGGCGCGAGCTGGTGCGTGCCAACGATCGGCCGCTACCGGCGTTCCGCGTCGAGTTGTCGTTCGCCGGCCTGAAGACTACGTCGTGGGTCACCGACACCGGCGAAGTGGTTCGCGAAGAGAGCCCGATGGGCCTGCTCACCGTCGCCGAAACCGAGGAGCGTGCGATGAGCATGGCCGTGCCGCGGCAGGTTCAGCTCGACCTGCTCGAAGCAGCGGCCATCGTGCCGCAGTCGCGGCATCGCATCGACAACCCTCGTGACGTGCAGCGGCTCCGCCTGAGGCTCGAAGGCGCGGACCTCTCGAGCCCTGATCTGCAGGGCGGCGGCCAGACCGTGGACGGCAACGTCATCGAGATCGCTGACGCGCGAACTCTCGGTCCGGAACCAATTGCGGCTGCGGATGCGGCGGCCTATCTCGGGCCCGAGCCGTTCATCGAAAGCGACGCTCCCGAGATTCGTGACGAAGCTGTCAAGGCGCTCGGGAGCATCCAGGGGACGCGGGCTCGCGCCGAGCGCCTGACCCGCTATGTCAACGCGCTGCTCGACAAGAAGCCCACCGTCAGCCTGCCGTCCGCGCTCGACGTGCTGCGGACTCGCGTCGGCGACTGCAACGAGCACACCGCGCTCTACGTCGCGCTGGCGCGCGCCTCGGGCATCCCCGCGCGCATCAACGTCGGGCTTGCCTCGGTCCGGAACGCGTTCTACTACCACGCGTGGCCGGAAGTGTTCGTGGACGAAGGACATGGTACGGGCCTCTGGCTGCCGGTCGATCCGACCTTCAACCAGTTCCCCGCCGACGCGACTCACATCCGGCTCGCTCGCGGCGGGCTGGACAAGCAGGCGGCGATCGTGCCGCTTATCGGCCGGGTGAAGATCGCCATCCTGGACCTCGACCTCGCGCCGGACAGCGCCCCGGCCCTGGTGGGCCGGCCATGATTGCGGTCACGGACCTCGTGAAGCAGTACGGGAGCCTGACCGCAGTCGACCGCGTGACGCTCGACGTGCAGCCGGGGCAGATTCACGGTTTCCTCGGGCCCAACGGCGCCGGCAAGACGACGACTATCCGGATGATCGCCGGCCTGCTGAAGCCCACCGCCGGCCGCATCCTCGTCAACGGGCACGATCTCGCCACCGAACCGGACCGTGCCAAGGCGTCGCTCGGCTTCATCCCCGATCGCCCGTTCGTCTACGAGAAGCTGACTGCGGGAGAGTTCCTGCGATTCCATGGGGGTCTCTACGGGCTCGAGTCGGCGGCGGTGGACGAGCGCATCACGGAGATGCTGGAACTCTTCGAGCTGACACGCTGGCGTGACGAGCTCGTCGAAAGCTTCTCTCACGGCATGAAGCAGCGGCTGGTGATGGGCTCCGCCTTCATGCACCGGCCGCGAGCGGTCCTGGTGGACGAGCCGATGGTCGGGCTCGATCCGCGCGGCGCGCGCCTCATCAAGGACGTGTTCCGGCGGATGGCCGAGCGCGGCGTCGCGATCCTGATGAGCACGCACACGCTCGAAGTCGCCCAGGAGATGTGCGATCGGGTGAGCATCATCCTCAAGGGACGCATCATCGCGAGCGGCACGGTAGACGAGGTGCGGCGGATGTCCGGCAACAGCGATGAGCAGTTGACTGCCGTGTTCCTGAAGCTCACCGGCGGGAGCGGGCTGCAGGAGATCGACGAGGTCTTGTGATGGGGGCGGAGGGGGTTCGCGAGGTTCACGGGGTTGGTGAGGTTCGGCCGTTCCCTTACCTGCTGCTGCCCTCCCTCTGGGCCTCGCGCAACCGTATCACGCGACGGGAGCGGGGCGACCTGACGCGGGCGATGTTGTTCGGGAGCATCGGCCTCGCCGTGATCGGCGTAATCGGATGGGGCGCGTACTGGGTGACGTCGCAGCTCGAGTTCTACGCGGAGCTTGGCGACTATCTAATCCGGCTTGGGCTCTCCTGGCTGTTCCTCACCTTCCTCTCCTTCCTGGCGTTCAGCAGCATCGTCACCTCGCTCTCGACGTTCTTTCTGTCCGACGACCTCCGGTTGCTGCTCGTCGCGCCGATCGACCGGCGCAGGCTATTCCACGCGCGATTTGTCAGGACGCTCGGACAGGCGGGCTGGATGGTGGTGGTATTCCTCACTCCGGTGCTGGCGGGCATCGGCATCGCCCGCTCGGCGCCGCTCGTCTTCTATGTTGCCGCGGTGATGGCCGTGGTTCCGTTCGTGATGATCCCGGTTGCGCTCGGATCCCTCATCACGCTCGGCCTCGTCAACGTGTTCCCCGCGAGGCGGGCCCGCGAAGTGCTCATGCTGATGGGGCTCGTGTTCGCGACCAGCCTGGTGCTCCTGCTGCGATTCATCCAGCCCGAACGGCTGTTGCGGGTCGAGTCGATGCCCGAGGTCACCGCGTTCTTCTCGACGCTGCAATCGCCGATTACGCCGCTCCTGCCGTCGTTCTGGGCCGGCGAAACGCTGTTCGCCAGCCTCCAGGGCGGCTGGGATCCGTTGCACGCACTCGCGCTGTGGACCACGGCGCTCGCCACCGTCGCGATTGCGGCTGGCCTGTTCGAGCAGTGGCATTTCGCCGGCTTCAGCAAGTCCCAGGAAGCACGCAAGGTCCGCTTCGCGCGCTGGCCGTTGATCGATTGGGCCGTGACGCGCCTTCCGCTCGGGCCGGTCCGGCGTCAGCTGCTGGTCAAGGACCTGAAAGTGTTCCTTCGCGACGTGAGCCAGTGGTCGCAACTCCTGCTCCTGCTGGCACTGGTGCTGGTCTACCTCTACAACTTCCGCGTGCTCGACCTCGAACGCATCCCGGGCATGGGCCGCGTGCTGAAGAACCTCTACGCGTTCCTCAATCTGGGAATGGCGGGATTCGTGATGGCGACGGTGGCCGTCCGGTTCGTTTTCCCGCTCGTGTCCTCGGAGGGTGCCGCGTTCTGGATCATCCGCACCGCGCCGATCAAGATGCGCGATTTTCTGTGGTCGAAGTTCTGGACCGGTCTCATCCCGGTGCTTCTCCTCAGTGAATGCCTCACCATCGTCGGCAACGAGTTCCTCGGCGTGGACCCGTTCCTGAAGCGGGTCGCCGCCGTCACCATCGTCTTCATGACCTTCGCGCTGGTTGGCCTTGCTACCGGCCTAGGCGCGCGCTATCCGCGCTTTGCCGCCGACAACGCAACCCAGGTGGCCGGCTCCTACGGCGGCGTCGCGTTCATGATTCTGGCGGTGCTGTTCGTCATCGTGACGATCGCGCTCGTCGGCTGGCCGTCTTCCGTGTACCTCGCGCAGCAGCTCCGCGTCGCGCCGATGAGCACATCGCGCGCCGTGATGATGAACGCCTGCTTCGGCGCCGCCGCGATTCTCAGTATCGCGACGTTCTGGCTGGGTATGCGATCCGGCGTCCAGGCCCTGGAAGAGATGGACCGCACCCCGTCATAGCCGGCGGTCTCGGGGCCGGCCGCGCCGCTGCTGGGCCGCGGCGAGCCGCTCGAGAAGCGGCTCGGTCTGCTCGAGCGACAGGCAGGAATCGGTGATGCTCTGGCCGTAGCACGGCGCGGTTCCCGAGACGAGATCCTGCCGTCCCTCGACCAGGTGACTCTCGATCATCACGCCCAACACGTGCCACGAGCCCGACGACACCTGATCGGCCACCGAGCCGGCCACGCTCACCTGCCGCCGGTGGTCCTTGAGGCTGTTGCCGTGTGAGCAGTCGATCATCACCGACGATCGCAGCCCGGTGGCCTCGAGCCGAGTACAAGTGTCGGTAACGTGCGCCGCATCGAAGTTCGGCCCGGTCTTGGACCCGCCCCTGAGAATCACGTGGCAGGTGTCGTTCCCGGCGGTGTGGAAGATCGCGGAAACGCCTTGCTTGGTAACGCTCGGGAACCAATGCTCGGTCGCCGCCACCTTCAGGGCATCGATTGCTGTCTGCACGTTTCCGTCGGTGCTGTTCTTGAATCCGACGGGCATCGAAAGCCCCGACGCGAGCTCCCGGTGCACCTGGCTCTCCGTGGTTCTCGCGCCGATCGCGGCCCACGACGTCAGCGTGTCGATGTATTGAGGGATCTGCGTATCCAGGAATTCCGACGCTGTCGGCAAACCCATCTCGTTCACGTCCAGGAGCAGCTTCCGGGCGAGCCGCAGGCCCTTGTTCACATGGAAGCTGCCATCAAGGTCCGGATCGTTGATGAGGCCCTTCCACCCGACCGTCGTGCGCGGCTTCTCGAAGTAGCACCGCAGGATGACAATCAGCTCACCCGCATAGCGGTCGGCGAGAGCCTTGAGGCGGCCCGCATAGTCGAGCGCTGCTGAAGGATCGTGGATGGAACACGGGCCGACGATCGTGACCAGCCGCGAATCGCGGCCCTCGAGGACGCTGACGATCGCCTCACGGGTATTGGCGACGAACTCCGAGGCGCGCTCGCTGATCGGAATCTCTTCGATCAGGATCGCCGGCGGAATGAGCGGCCTCATTCCGGTGATTCGAATGTCTTCGGTCTGGCGGCGCATGGCGCTCACGGGATCGCCCGCGCGATGAACGGACCAAGGTGCCGCGTCACACCGACCGGCAGCTTGCGCCACGCGGCAATGGCGATCTTGAACTTGGGGTTCTTCACGTTCAGCTGCGGGACCTCCCGCCGTTTACGCAGCACGTAGTGCCAGTACAACTGGGTGGGGTGCGCGTTCCACTTGCGCTTGAATTGCTCGGCGCCGGAATCCGCTGTGGATCGGCCCAGGTGGAAGACCTGGTGTCCCCGCTCGCACGCGTCCTTGATGATCTCCCAGTAGAGGACATAGCCAACCATCTGTCGCCGGAACTGGGCCCGCGTTCCCAGCCACAGTCCCTCGACGACACCGCTCTGGTGACCCATGAACGCCGCGGCTGCCGGCGTCCCGTCGCCAGCGTAGACGACGGCGAGTCGCGTCTGCTCGGGGAACGTCGCGACGACGGCCTGAAAGTATTCCTTGGAATATATCGGCGTGCCGAGATCGCGCCAGCTGTCGCACAGAATCGCGTAGAAGTCTTCGAAGACCTCGGTGGTTCCGAATCGTGCCGTGAAACCGTACTTGTAAGCGCGCCTGATGTCCTTGCGCTGATCGCCCTTGAACGCGTTGAACAGCGCGTCCGGATCCGGGGACAGATCGAGCGTCATGCTGACCTTGTGCTTCGAGCACGGATATCGCTCTCCGAGATCCCGCGGGCTGCGGATCTCGAGGTAGTCCACCCCCCATTCAGAGGCGACCGCCGACGCGGCGTCGAGGAGCGCGGCATCGATGGCTTCGGATTCGCTGGCCGGCCCGCCGTAGTTCACGAAGGGCATCGAGCAGCCGATGTTGCCGAACAGCCGGCTCTTCACCTGCACGAGCGGCAACACGCCGGCAATGCGCTCGCCGTCGAGCGCAGCCAGGTAGCAGGAGTCGTGACCGAGATGGCGCTGGTTGATGTCGCGCCACTCCCATCGATGGTAGAAGGACGCCGCCTTCGACGCCTCGACGAAGGCCGTCCAGCCGGTTTCGTGCGTTGCGTCGCACCTGATGATTCGCATGCGATCCGACAAGTCTATTGCGGCCTCTTCAGTGGGTCTTGGCCAGCCGTGCAAACGAGCGGCCAGCGGGTCGTGGTCCCGCCACCGGCCTAACCCGATGAACGGCAACAGTTTACAAGCCCTACCCGATTCCCGCATGTCTGCAGGCCGGCCGAGGAAAGTTCACGGTTCGGAAGCCTTTTAGGGGAACCGTCCCGCTTTATTCACCGTAGATACATGCACAGTGGATATATTTGAGAGATGTCGAGCCGCCCCGATGTTGTTGCTGCCCTGCTGCCCCTGTCTCCCGCCGTGTTTCACATCCTCGTCTCGCTCGCGGACGGCGATCGGCACGGGTACGCCATCATCCAGGACGTCACGGCGCGTACCAGCGGCGAGGTCCGGCTCGGACCGGGCACGCTCTACCGCTCGATTCAGCGCATGATCGAACAGGACCTGATCATCGAGACCGATACCCGGCCGGCGCCGGAAGCCGACGATGAGCGGCGGCGCTATTACCGGATCACGGCGCTCGGGCGGGCGGCGGCTCGGGCCGAAGCCGAGCGGCTGTCCGGGCTCGTCAAGCTCGCCCGCGCCAGCGGACTGCTTCCCCGGAAGGCGTGAGCCATGCGGTGGTATCGCCTCATCCTGCGCCTCTACCCGCGCTCGTTCCGCGAGTCGTACGGCGCGGAGCTCGAAGCCGTCGCGCGCAGCCGCGCCCGTGAAGCGCACGGCTTCCTCGCCACGATGCTCTTCGTCATCGAAGTCACCGCAGACACCATCGTCAGCGCTGCCGCGTCTCACGCGGACATCGTTCGCGCGGACTTGCGCAGCGCTTTCCGCACCGTGCGGCGTTCACCGGCTTTTGCCGTGACTGTCATGTCGGTCGCCGCCCTGGGGATTGGCGCCACGGTGGTGGCGTTCGCGCTCACGGACCACGTCCTGCTGCGGCCGCTGCCCTTCCCGGAGGCCGATCGGCTCCTCAAGCTTTACCAGGACCAGTCGTTCCGCGGGTATTCCCGGATGGAGCTGTCGCCGCCGAACTTCTTCGACTGGCAGCGCGAAAGCCGGACCGTGGAAGCAATGGGCGCGTACACCGACTGGTCGGCAAACGTGCTCGGTGCCGGGGAACCAATCCGGCTCGAGGGCGCGCTGGTGACTGGCACGGTGTTCAGCGTTCTCGGCGTGCAGCCCGAGCTGGGGCGGGCGCTCACGTCGATTGACGATCGCCTGGACGCGCCGCGGGCACTGGTGATCAGCCACGGCCTGTGGACCTCGCGTTTCGGCGGACAGCCCGATGCACTTGGACAGTCGGTGCTGATTGACGATCAGCCGCACACGATCGTAGGCGTCATGCCGGCGACGTTCACGTTCCCGTCACGCGAGGCCACGTTCTGGGCGCCGTTGCGCTTCGAAGGCGAGCTGCTGAGCGATCGGAGCAATTACTTTCTCGACGCGATCGCCCGCCGGCGCGCCGGTGTGTCGATCGACGAAGTGCGGGCAGAGATGAACGGCATCGCCGCGCAGCTCGCGAAGGCCTACCCAGACACGAACGCGCGGAACGGCGCCACGGTCATCCAGCTGCGCGACCAGGTGACTCGCCAGGCACGGCTTACGCTGTGGGCCTTGACCGGCGCGTCGTTGTGCATGCTGCTGATCGCCTGCACCAACCTGGCGAGCCTGCTGCTGGCGCGGGCGCTGGATCATCATCGCGAGCTCTCGGTGCGTGCGGCGCTCGGGGCCGGACGCGAGCGCCTCGTCCGCCAGCTGCTGACCGAGAACGTGCTGCTCACCGCCATCGGGGGGCTGGCCGGCGGGCTGCTCGCGGCCGGCCTGGTGCCGTTCGTCACGCGGCTGGTGCCTACGTCGCTGCCGATTCCCGAGTCGCCAGGCGTGGATTTTCGACTGCTCGGCATCACCGCGCTCGCCACCGCGGCCGCCGCCGTCATCGCCGGTCTCATCCCGTCGACTCGATTGACGCGGCCGCAGGCGCTGCAGGACGGGCTGCGCGAAGGCGCGCGCACGGGCATCAGCCGATCCACGGAGCGGCTGCGTTCGTCGCTGGTCGTCGCCCAGGTCACGGCGTCGATGGTCCTCGTCATCTGTGCGGGGCTGCTGCTCGAGGCGTTGTGGCGGGTGCAGGGCGTCGATCCGGGCTTCGTGTCCGACCAGGTGCTCACCGTCGGCACGTCGCTGCCGATGCCGAAGTATGCGGTCACCGGCGTGCGGGAGCGCTTTTACGATCAGGTGATTTCGCAGCTGCGGGCGACGCCCGGTGTCGAGAACGCCGCGTACATCAGCTTTCTGCCAATGGTGATGCGCGGCGGGATCTGGCCGGTCACGGTGGACGGTGCCCCAGCCGACCCGGAGAACCCCCATATGGCCAGCCTGCGGCTGATTACGCCGGGGTTCTTCGACACGCTTCGCGTCCCGCTTCTGGCCGGCCGCGACTTCCGCGCCGACGATCGGCAGGGAACGCTTCGCGTCGCGATCGTGAGCGAGTCGTTCGTGAAGCGCCACTGGCCGGGGCTCGACGCGATCGGCCGCCGTCTGGCATTCCCCTTTGGCGAGGCGAACATCGCCGGCGTGGTACGCGATATCAAGGTGCGCGGGCTCGAACGCGAGAGCGAGCCGCAGGTCTACCTCGCCTCGGCCCAGGTGCCCGACAACGAAATCATCTACTACGGCCCGAAGAACCTTGTCGTCCGTACGAAGGGCGACTTACAGGCGCTCGTTCCGGCGCTGCGGCGCATCGTGGCGACGGCGGATCCCCAGGTGCCGCTGTCCGACATCCGCCCGCTGTCCGAGATCGTCGCCGCCGACATGGAGGCGCGGGTGGTGCAGTTGCGCGTGCTCTGGGCGTTCGCCGGCCTCGCGGTGCTGCTGGCGGCGTTCGGGGTGCACGGCGTTCTGGCGTGCAGCGTGGCCTCTCGCGTGCGGGAGATTGGCGTGCGGTTCGCTCTCGGCGCGACCCCCGGAGGCGTGCTGCGGCTCGTCCTGGGCCGCGGGCTCTGGCTGGCCGCGGCCGGAGTCGCCTTGGGAGTCGTGACCGCCGCGTGGGCGGCGTCGATGCTCCAGTCGCTGCTCTTCGGCGTGGACCCGCGGAGCGCGCCGGTCTACGGCATCGCCGCGCTCGTCTGCCTGGCCATGGCGGCGGCGGGGAGCCTGCTTCCTGCTGTCCGCGCCATGCGAGTTAATCCAGTGGAGGCGATGAGGGCCGAATAGGCGGGCGCGTCCATTGATGATTGGGGATTGACGAGTGACGATTTATTGAAAAGTGGCGATTGTGGATTGCCGCATTCGATTGGTGATAGCGCATTGCGGGATTGATGATTGGGGTAATGACGATTGGAGATTGAAGGGCTGAAGCCCAACCATTCACCCTGTGGCAATCGACATTCGTGATTGATGCAATCGCTCGATGAGGCAATACGTCAATCAGGCAATCGAATGGCGCAATCAGGCAATCTCCCAATCGTCCATAAATCGACAGTCGTCAGTACTCAATCGTCATTGGACGCGATTGCACTATTGCGGTACGCCTTCGAGCATCTTGTGGCACGTCTCGCAGTCTGACGGGATGCTGGTTCCGCTTTTCGTCGTGAGGCTGCCGTCGTGACAGCGGAAGCAACCCGGCGATGAGGTGTGGCCGAGGTTGTCGGGATAGGTGCCGAACGTCACGTTCATCACCGGAAACACATTCCGTTGATACACGGTCTTGAGCGCGGTCACCGCGCGTTCCAGGGCCGCGGCATCAACCGCTCCGGACTGGGCCTTGTAGAACCCGCGAAGTCCCTGGTCGATCGCCGATAGCGCGGCATCGGTCGTGTCGTACTTCGCCTGCATCAGCTTGACAGCCTCGCGACGCACGTACGGCAGCGACGCCGGGACCGAGCCCGAGGCAATCGCGCGATCCACCGCGTTCTCCGCCGATGGCTCGATCCGATGGGCCACCACGTTGTGGCAGTCTATGCAGTCCATCCGGCGCTGGGTTCCGGCCGGGGCCTGGCCGCGAGTCACGCCTTCGGCGACGAACTCCTCGGACGATCCATCCGGCCGGGTCACGTGCACCCACGGAATCTTCTGGCGCTCCTCGTCCGTGTAGACGTACTCGATCCGCAAATCGGGATTCGCGTGCCAGTGAATGCCTCGGCCACCCGGCGTGTTGGGCCCGCCGAGGTGCATGCTGAGCGCCGTCGCGCTCTCGGTGTTCGCCTCGTCGTCGCCGTACGAGCGGAGCACGCGCACCCGCTCGCCGATTGAGCGTCCGGGCCAGTGGCATTTCCCGCAGGTTTCGAATGCGAGGCGCATGTCCGCGACGCCGGGAATCGGCCGCGGAACCGCGTTGGTCACCACGTGATACAGCTGGCGCACGCCCGCCATCTTGTACTTGATGAAGGCCCGGCCGCCCTCGCCGATGTGGCAGTCCACGCAATGGATGTTGGAATGCGGGGCATCCTGCCACGCGGTGTACTGCGGGTGCATCGGCTCGTGACAGACGGCGCCGCAGAATTCCGGCGACTCCATCCACTTCAGCGAGCCGTAACCGGCGACGAGCACGATGATGACGTTGATCGCAGTGAGCGACAGGACCATCAGCGACATGCGCCTGGTGTGGGGTTGGCGAAAGTCGAAGACCGGCCAGTCTTCCGAGGCGCGGCCTTCCGCAAGCGCCTTGCGCTGAAGCCGCATGCCGATCGGGATGAGCAGCAGGCCCGCGACGAAGATGAGCGGGAGCCCTATGAACACCACCAGGCCGGCGTAGGGGTTGTCGAGCAGGTCCAGGAACATCGCCGCGGCGAGGGCGATGAACAGGACCGCCGTAACGGTCGTGAGGATAATCCCAGCCACCGCGAGCGGATGGCGGAGAAGGAATGCACGATCGCGCGTCACGGAGTCCTCCCTTCGAAGGGTGGGGCGCAAGGGTGTGCGATCAAGCGAGGCCGGTGAACGGCCGGCCACCGCCGGATCGAGGCGTCTCGGGGCCCCGTTCGTGGGTCCGGGGCGCAGGCGCTACTTCAGGGTCTGGAGATACGCGACTAGCGCGTCCACGTCGGCTGGGGGCAGCTTGGCGAAGGTCTTCGGCATCGCCGGCTTCTTCGTGGAGTTGTGCTTCTTCGCGGCCGCGTCGGGATCGACGATCCACTCCTTGATCTCCGCCGCCGACAGCTTCCCGACGCCGTCGAGCGGGCTCAACTTGTTGCCCTTGCCGGCGATCTGGTGGCACATCGAGCACTTCTGGGCGGCGTACACCTGCTCGCCTTTCGCAGCGTCCTGGGCCGCGGCGAAGGATGGAACCATCGCCAGCAGCGCCACCACCGTCATGCTCATTACACGTCGCATAAGCCCTCCCTCCGTACTTTTACTGACTGTGATTCTATAGCAGTGGTGCTAACCGCAAGGCAACTGGGCGCCGTCGTCCTGTGTGGCGGCCAGTCGAGACGAATGGGACGCGAGAAGGGCGCACTTCCCTTCGGCCCCGAGACGATGCTGGAGCGCGTGCTCCGGCTGGTGGCCGAAGCCACGGACTCGGTCGTCGTGTCCGCCGCCGCACGGCAGCGTGTTCCCGATCGGTTTCCCGTCACGCGCGATCTCACCGAAGGCGACGGGCCCCTGCCAGGGCTCCTCCGCGCCGCCGCGGAGCTGGACACGGAGCTCGTCTTCGCCGTCGCGTGCGACACCCCTCTTCTGCAGCCGGCACTGATTCCCCTTCTTTCCTCGCTTGCCGCTGGATGGGACGGCGCGGTGCCGGTAATCGACGGCCAGCGAGCCACCGTGTGCGCGGTCTACCGGAGAACGGCGCTGCTCGCCGCGAGCGAGGGCTTCGGCGACGCTCGCGGACGGAGCTTGCGCGGCTACGTGTCGAGGCTTCGCGTTCGCGAGGTGGAAGAATCGATTCTCCGTCGCGTCGATCCCGAGCTCCGCAGTTTCCTGCCCTGTAATACACCCGACGAATACCGGCGCGCCCTGCGGCTGGCTGGCCTGCCGGTCAACGACCGGACTCCGCCAGCCGTATGATCCGCACATGACGCGCTGGGCCATCATGCTGCCGCTGCTGTTCTGGCTGGCCGTGGTTACCCTCTCCGCCTCGGTGGCCGATCCCGGTGCGTGGGCGCAGTGGCGTGGACCACTGGCAACCGGCGTCGCGCCCAACGCCGACCCGCCGCTCGTGTGGAGCGAGACGAAGAACGTGCGCTGGA
The DNA here is from genome assembly GCA_035495795.1 of Vicinamibacterales bacterium. Lineage (GTDB taxonomy): Bacteria > Acidobacteriota > Vicinamibacteria > Vicinamibacterales > UBA2999 > VFZN01. Next base: position 8,198 of record DATJFF010000183.1, on the reverse strand, counting down.
AGGTAGAGGTGCCGGGCCGGGGTTCGGGAACGCCAATTGTGTGGGGCGACCGGGTGTTCCTGCTGACCGCCATCCCATCGGGAGCATCGGGTGCGGCCTCGCACGAACCCCGGGGCGGCAGGTCGCCGCGCGAGCCGCATCAGTTCAAGCTGCTCGCCTACGACCGGAAGACGGGCAAGCTCGCGTGGGAGCGAACCGCGCGCGAGGAAACGCCGCACGAAGCCTCGCACCAGGACAACGGCACGTGGGCCTCGAGCTCGGCGATTACCGACGGCGAGCACGTGATCGCCTATTTCGAATCGCGCGGCGTGCATGTCTACGACATGAACGGAACCAAGGTCTGGGAAAAGGACCTCGGCAAGAAAGGGATGCGAAACGAGTTCGGCGAAGGCTCCACGCCCGCGCTCTTCGGCAACACCCTCGTCATCGTCTGGGATCACATCAAGGGGCCGTCGTACCTCCTCGCTCTCGACAAGCGGACCGGCAAGGAACTGTGGCGAACGAGCCGCGACGAGATCGACACCTGGGCAACGCCGCTGGTCGTGCCCGTGGACGGGCGCCACCAGGTGATCGTGCCGGCCATGAACAAGGTCCGCGGCTACGACCTCGAGTCCGGGGCCGTGGTCTGGGAGGCGCCCGGCACCACGATGAACGCGATCCCTTCGCCGGTGTACGAGAACGGAATCGTCTTCCTGATGAGCGGCTTCCGCGGCAACAACCTGAAGGCCATTCGTTTGTCCGGCGCGAAGGGAGACCTCACCGGGTCGAACCACATCGTGTGGGAGCTGAACCGGGACACGCCCTACGTCCCCTCGCCGCTCCTCTACGACGGCGTTCTCTATTTTCTCAAGACCAACAACGGACTCCTTTCCGCGTTCGATGCCGCGTCGGGCAAGCCTTACTATCAGCTGCAGCGGCTCGACAAGGTACCGAACGTGTTCTCCTCGCCAGTCGGCGCGAAGGGGCGCGTCTACATCGCGGGACGGGAGGGAACGACGCTCGTTTTCCGTCACGGACCGAAGTTCGAGGTCCTGGCCGCGAACGTACTGGACGACGGCTTCGATGCGTCGCCGGCGCTCGTCGGTCGGGAGATCTTCCTGCGCGGCTATTCGAATCTGTACTGCATCGCAGAATAGGCCTTAGGCGCTAGAGCCGTTCATGATCTCTAACCTCCTGGATGCCGATGGCCTGACGCGCGACGGATACGACGAACCAGGCTGGTTCCGGTTCGTCGAGAAGGTGATGGAGACGCTCGACGTCGGGCCAGGGACGAAGGTGTGGGACGCCGGCTGTGGCGCCGGGTCGTTTCTCTATCCCTTGAACCTGAACAACTACGTCGTTGGCGGCGTTGATCCCGCGGCCGAACGCATCGCGCTGGCGCGGGAAGCGATGCCGCTGGGACGCTTTGAGGTCGGATCCTCGCTCGAGTTCAATCCCGCCGAACCGTGGGAAGTGGTCGTGGCCAGCCGCGGTCTCGCCGACTGCCGCGACGTCGAGGATCTTCGGGGACTGCTGGCGCGAATGTCGGCGAAAGCGACTCACTCGATCGCGCTGCTGCGGGTGGACGAGGACAATGCGCCGAAGGTCGGACGGGCGGGGCTGCTGCGGCTGCTCAACGAGATCGGGGTCTCGGCCGTGCAGTTCGAAGAAGCGCGCGACCGCCTCTCGGTCTTCGCGCGGGTCAAGGCCCTGGGCTTCAGGCTCTAGCGAGGCGGACGCTATGTTAACCTCGGCGCTAACGTGGACCGCCGTCCCCGGAGCACGCAGGAATCGACGCTAGGTTCCCAGCGGACTCGGGTCCTCGGGAACTCAACCGCCAGAACCCACTCTTTCCCTGCGCGCGAGGAGGATGTGCGATGTTCCGTCACCCCGACCCTGAGGTCCTCGTCGTCGGCGCCGGTCCGGTCGGTCTCGTTGCCGCGCTGTTCCTCCATCAGCACGGAGTCCGTGTGGAGGTCGTCGACATGCACCAGCGGACGACCCAACACAGCTACGCGCTGGCGATTCATCCCCGCACGCTCGGGGTGCTCGACGAAGCGGGCCTCTCCCAGGGGCTGATCGACGCCGGCCGAAAGCTGACGACGGTCGCGTTCTATGAGGGCCGGGATCGGCGCGCCGAGATCGACTATTCGGTCCTCGATTCCAGGCATCCGTATCTCCTCGTCCTTCGGCAAAGCCTCCTGGAGCGCGCCGCCGAGGAGGCACTCCGCCAGAAGAACCTCAAGGTCCTCTGGGGGCATCGTCTCCAATCCCTTCAGGCGGACGGCGGCGCCCCTCGAGCGGAGGTGGCGAAGCTCGATCCCGTGGCGACCGGCTATCCGATCGCGCGAACCGAGTGGATGGTCGTCAAAAGCGCGACGATCCGCCCTGCCTTCGTCATCGGCGCCGACGGCTACGACTCGGCGGTACGGCGGATGGCCGGCATCGAAATGGACGAGCACGGCGCGGGCCAGATTTTTTCCGTCTACGAAATCGAGGCGACGGGGGAACTTCCTACCGAAGTGCGCGTGATTCTGGATCCCGACCTGACAACCGTTTACTGGCCGCTCGAAGAGGGGCGATGCCGTTGGGGATTCCAGATTCACGACGCCTCCGGACACGACGCATCGATGAAACGGCTCGAGCAGCTGATCGCCGCAAGGGCTCCCTGGTGCATGGCGCGGCCGACGCAGATCTACTGGTCGACGCTCGGCCTGTTCGCGAGCCGCGTCGCGCGAAGCTTTGGCAACGGAGGCGTCTGGCTCGCCGGGGACGCTGCACACCAGGCGACACCAGTCGGCGTGCACAGCATGAATTCGGGCCTGGTGGAGGCACGTGAGCTGGCAGCGGGCATGTCGCGGATCCTGCGCGGCGGCGGGTCGCCACCGGCACTGGAGGAGGTCGCGACCAGGACCCACGAGGTGTGGCAAGGGCTCCTCGGCGTCTCCCCGACCGGCCGCGAGGTGCGTGCGTTACCCGGAGCCGACCCGTGGGTCCGACAAACCGCGGCACGAATTCGCGCCTGCGTTCCGGCGTCCGGAGACGATCTCGAACCGCTGCTCAGGCAAATCGGGCTCACGGTCGGCCTTCGTTCATAGCGCGACGCACCGCAACCTTGACTCGCGCGGTGCGCGATGATACAAAACGGCGACTTTTCGGAAACCTAGAGCGGGGGACGGCTTGGCTCAGACGGAAGCGGAGCTGCTAGACAACCCTGTCGCGAGCCGGCCGACGCTCATCCTGAGCTCGCCGGATTTCCATTCCATCACCGACGTCGTCGCGGAGACGGTCGAGCGGCCGACACCGACTGGCTGGTGGTTCTTCTTCATCCCGGCGCTTGCGCTGCTCGGCCTGCTCGGCGTGGCGGTCTCGTGGCTGTTCTGGGAAGGGATTGGCATCTGGGGTCTCAACGTCCCGGTCGGGTGGGCGTGGGACATCACGAACTTCGTGTTCTGGGTCGGCATCGGGCACGCCGGGACGCTGATCTCGGCAATCCTCTTCCTCTTCCGCCAGACCTGGCGCACCTCGATCAACCGCGCGGCCGAGGCGATGACCATCTTCGCGGTCATGTGCGCCCTGCTGTTTCCGGGCATTCACGTGGGACGCGTCTGGGTCGCCTACTGGATGTTCCCGGTCCCGAACCAGATGGGCGTGTGGCCCAACTTCAGGAGCCCGCTCCTCTGGGACGTCTTCGCGGTGAGCGTGTACGGAACCGTCTCGGTCCTGTTCTGGTACGTCGGCCTGATCCCGGACCTTGCGACGATGCGGGATCGCGCCAAGACCCGGGCCCGGAAGTTCGCCTACGGCTTCTTCGCCCTCGGCTGGCGGGGGTCCGTACGGCAATGGCATCACTATGAACGCGCGTATCTGATCCTCGCAGCGCTCGCGACACCGCTGGTCCTGTCGGTCCATTCCGTGGTGTCGATGGACTTCGCGGTCTCCGTTCTACCGGGCTGGCATGCGACGATCTTCCCGCCCTACTTCGTCGCCGGCGCGATCTTCTCCGGCTTCGCCATGGTGCTGACGCTCATGGTGATCTGCCGGCAGGCGTTCGGCCTGGAGCACATCATCACCCTCCGGCATTTCGACTACATGGCGAAGATCATGCTGTTGACGGGGACGATGGTCGGCTACGCCTATGGCACGGAGTTCTTCACCGCCTGGTACAGCGGCAACCCTTACGAGATGTTCACGTTCCTGAACCGCGCTGGCGGGCCGTACGCCTGGGCCTACTGGACGATGATCAGCTGCAACGTGATCAGCCCTCAGATTTTCTGGTTCAAGCGGGCGCGGACGAGCATCCCGATCCTGTTCGTGCTGTCGATCGTCATCAACATCGGCATGTGGTTCGAGCGGTTCGTGATCATCGTGACGTCGCTGCACCGCGACTTCCTCCCCTCGGCCTGGTCCTACTTCCGTCCGACGATCTGGGACGTCTCGTGTCTGCTGGGCAGCTTCGGGCTCTTCTTCACGATGTTCTGCCTGTTCGTCCGCTTCCTGCCGATGGTGGCGACCGCTGAAGTCAAGACGGTCCTGCCGCAGGCCAACCCGCACTGGCATCCCGGTCCCGAACGCGAGATCCACCGCGCGGCCTCACGGTCCGGCGGCGCACCGGAGCCCGCTCCTGAAGGAGCAGCGTGATGCCGTTCGACCCCCTTCGAATGCTTCAAGCCTTGCCGTTGGTCAACCGGCTCCCGGACGGGCCCTACTACGGAGTCCTCGCCGAATTTGCGACCCCGGCTGACCTCTATCACGCGTGCGAGCGGGTCCGTGACGCGGGCTTCACGAAGTGGGACGCCCACACCCCGTTCCCCGTCCACGGCCTCGAGGGCGCGATGGGGGTCCGCCGCTCTCCGCTTCCGTGGATCGTCCTCGGCATGGGGCTGCTGGGCGCGACCCTCGGGTTCGTGCTGCAGTGGTGGGTGCATGTCAGCGCCTACCCCCTGGTGATCAGCGGCAAGCCGTTTTTCTCCTGGCCCGCCTTCATTCCCATCACCTTCGAAGTGTCTATCCTGTTCGCCGCGCTCGGCGCGGTGTTCGGCATGCTCGGCCTGAACCGGCTCCCGATGCATCACCACCCGCTCTTTCAATCCAAGGTCTTCGAACGGGCGAGCGACGACGGCTTTTTCATCTCCATCGAATCGTGGGATCCGCGATTCGATCCCTCGGCGACCGGGAAGCTGCTGGAGTCGCTTGGGGCCCGAAACGTCGAGCTTTTGGAGTCCTAACCCCTCAGTTCACGTGAGTGGAGCATCAATCAGCCCGCTGATCCGACTGGAACCGGCACCAACCAAGGGAGTTCGAGCAGATGGCGTGTGCATTTCAACTGAGTTGTGGGGCTAAATGAACCCAGAACGCGACCACGTCGCGCTGCGGCCCGAGCAAGCCACGATCCCGCCCGGGCACCCATGGAATCGCCTGCCGGTCATTGGCGCCGCGGCCGCGGTGCTGGGCGGGCTGATCTGCGCAGCGCTGGGCGCAGGAAATCCGAGGCAGTTCTTTTTTTCGTGGCTCGTGGCGTTCCTGTTCTTTTTGAGCCTGACGCTCGGCGGGCTGTTTTTCGTGCTCATTCAATACGCCGCTCAGGGCGGCTGGGGGATCGTGCTGCGACGGATCGGGGAGACGGTCTTCGCCACGGTTCCGGTGATGGCGGTTCTCTTCCTCCCGATACTGTTCGGTCTGCACGATCTCTACGAGTGGTCGCACGATGAAGCCGTGGCCGGCGATGCGCTGCTTCAGTGGAAGGCGCCCTACCTGAACGTGCCGTTTTTCATGATTCGGGCGTTGCTCTACTTCGCCATCTGGTCATTCATCTCCCTCGTCTACTACCGCGGCTCGCGCGGCCAGGATGCGACGGGCGACCTGGCGGTCTCGGCCCGCCTCCGCAAGTTCGCCGGGCCCGGCATCATCGTCCTCGCGCTGACCCAGAGCTTCGCCGCGATCGACTGGATCATGTCGCTCACGCCGCACTGGTACTCCACCATGTTCGGCGTTTACTTCTTCGCCGGCTCCTTTGTCGGGTTCATCGCGCTGCTGTCGCTCCTTGCAGTGGCGATGCGCGGGGCCGGGTTGCTGGACACGGCGATCAGCGTCGAGCACCTCCACGATGTCGGAAAGCTTCTCTTCGGGTTCACGGCGTTCTGGGCCTATATCGCCTTTTCGCAGTTCTTCCTGATGTGGTACGCGAACCTGCCGGAAGAGACGACCTGGTACAAGGCGCGGATGGAAGGCTCCTGGCTGGCGATCTCGTTCTTCCTCATGGCAGGACACTTCCTGGCCCCGTTCTTCTACCTGATGGGGCGGGACGTCAAGCGGAAGGGAGCGACCCTGGCGTTCGGGGCGGCGTGGCTGCTCACCATGCATTTCGTGGACCTATACTGGCAGGTGATGCCGACGCTCCACCCCGAGGGTTTCAGTCCATCGCTGCTCGACGTCGCTGCGCTCGTGGCCGTCGGCGGAGTTTTTGTAGCGTCAGCGAGCTGGCTGATGCGACGGCACGCGCTCGTACCCCTGCGCGACCCGCGGCTCGCGGAATCGCTGGCCTTCGAGAACGTCTGAGAGCGCATCGGGCGCCGGGTGTTGCAGCCGCCGGGCAGGTAGGGGTTGCACCGGTCGCTGAGCCCGGTATAGAGTCGGCCCGTTCGAAGCGGGCAATGGCATTATCGTCGTGACGGGGGAGATCCGGTTGCGTTAACCAAGGAGTTCAGCATGCGCGGGACACCGAAGAGGTTGTGGCTGGCGGCAGGTGTGGTCACGATTTTGGGATGGCCAGGTATCGCCCTGGCCGCGTCGACGATCAACGGGACCATCACCTTTGCCGGGACGCCGCCCGCGTTGAAGCCGCTCGCCATGGACGCCGAGCCCGTGTGCCACAAGAAGCACGGGGACAAACCAGCCCCGAACGAGGCGCTGGTCCTCGGCCCCAGCAACGCCATGGGCAACATCATCGTCTGGGTCTCGAAGGGCCTGCCGGCCGGGAAGACCTACCCCGCTCCCAGCACTCCGCTGGTCCTCGATCAGGACGGCTGCGCCTACAAGCCGCACGTGATGGGAATCATGGTCGGGCAGACCTACAGGATCCTCAACTCCGACGGCATCCTCCACAACATCCACACGCTTCCCAAGCTCAACACCTCGTTCAATCGGGGACAGCCGGCGACCGTGAAGGAAATGACGACGACCTTCCCCAAGCCGGAAGGCATGTTCCAGATCAAGTGCGACGTCCACCCCTGGATGAGCGCCTATATCGGCGTCTTTACGCATCCCTTCTTTGCGGTCACGAAGCCGGACGGGAAGTTCTCGATCGCAGGTCTCGACGCGGGGACTTACGAGATCACCGCCTGGCATGAGAGGCTGGGAACGCAGACGGCCTCGATCACGGTAACCGGCAGCGACACCAAGACCCAGGACTTCAAGTTCGCGGTCCCCGGCGCGAAGTAGGCGCCGGAAAAAGGGGTCTCATGAGTGACCACGCAGACGTCGCAACCACGCCGCACGTCGCGCACGAAGTCCATCACGAAGAGCTCGGCTTCTGGCGCAAGTATGTCTTCTCGACCGATCACAAGGTGATCGGCATTCAGTACTCCGTCACCGGGCTCCTGTTCCTGCTCTTCGGCTTCTCGCTGATGATGCTCATGCGCTGGAGCCTCGCCTACCCTGGCAGCCCGCTGCCGTTGATCGGCAACCTGTTGGGCGACTCGCGCATGCCGGGCGGGACGATGCTGCCCGAGTTCTACAACGAGCTCGGAGCGATGCACGGCACCATCATGGTGTTCCTCGGCGTGGTCCCGCTGGCCGTCGGCGGATTCGGGAATTTCGTGGTCCCGCTCCAGATTGGCGCCCCGGACATGGCCTTCCCGAGGCTCAACATGCTGAGCTACTGGTGCCTGTTCCTCGGCGGCATCACGATGCTCGGCAGCTTTCTGGTTCCCGGCGGGGCCGCCCAGTCCGGATGGACGTCCTACGCACCGCTCTCCGTCATCGCCGGCACGGGTCAGACCTGGTGGCTCATCGGGATGATTTTCCTGATCACCTCGTCGCTGCTCGGAGCGCTCAACTTCATCACGACCATCATCCAGCTGCGCGCCAAGGGGCTTACCTTCATGCGGTTCCCCTTCTTCGTGTGGGCCCAGCTCGTCACGGCATTTCTGCTGCTGCTGGCCTTTCCGCCGCTCGAGGCGGCGGGGGTCCTGCAGCTGATGGATCGTGTGGCCGGCACG
>DATJFF010000182.1:0-3966 GCA_035495795.1 Vicinamibacterales bacterium | reverse complement strand
TCGGCGCCGAGCAGCGGCCGATCGGCGTCGGCGCGGGCCAGGACCATCGCGTTGGCGCCGCTCGCGAACTGGACCGGCGCCCTGAAGAAGCGGGCGAACTCCGAGGTCTCCTCCGGCCCCTGGTGGGCGAAGCACACTTCGTGCGGGCGGATGTCGGCCCCGGTTGCGTCGCGGGCGAAGCGCAGCGCCACAGCCAGGGAGAACTCGGCACGCGCGGAGTGCAGAGGGCTTGCGCCGGTGTCGCCGACGATCAGCGTCAGGTCGTCGCCTTGCGCCTGCGCGCGTGCCGCGACGCGGTCGCTCAACACCCGCCCGTAGCGGGCGAGACGGGCCAGCCCGAGGCCGAGCGAGCTGCTCGATCGGAACGCGTATTCCACGAGGTCGAGCGCACCGCGGGGAAGCGATTCGGCGACGTGCAGGCCCAGCGCTTCGTCCCCGGTGATCCGCGCCGCCTGTTTCCACACTTCCTGGGCGACCGATTCCGGGACCCGCAGGTCCGGATCCTCGAGATTGCGCGCCTTCAGGAGTTGGCGGAGCGGTTCCGCGTCATGGCCCTGGCTTGCGACCTGTGCGATCACGTGCGGAAGCACCCAACCGAGGACCGTCGTGCCCTGCCCGGCCGCGAGGGGAGGCCGCACCACCGGCGTACCCACGAGGTCAGTCTTCGTGGGCTGGCGGGAAATGTCAACACATGGCGCGGCGGGTTATCCGTCAGCAGGCGTCGTCCTGATGCAATCGGTGTATGGCGGCGCGTGGAAGCATTGGCGAGGAGATCATCGGGCGGGTGGCAGGCGGGTTGGGATGCAACCCGAATCAGATCACGTTCTGGCGGCACGGTCTCACCTGGTATCCGGGTGGCCTGACGCAGCACATCTGGACCGAGGAGGTCTCGCGCGAGGCGCCGCTTCCGACCTGGCGCGTGCAGGTCCGGACCTGGTGCCTCAAGCGCGTCGTGGCTTCGTCCAACGAGATGATCGCGGCCATCGGCGCCGAACTGCCGCTCAATTCGATCGGCGCCCTGATCCGCAAGCCGGGAAGCCCCTCACGACTTGGACTCGGCGCGTCGATGTGGCTCTCGGCCGATCGCGTGGACTGGACTTCGAGGCTGATGGCGTCGGTCGCCCGCCTGCAGGCCACGGATGCGCTGCGATTGGCGCAGGCCCGGCCGGTCGTGGACAGCGGCGCCGCTCCGGACGTCTCGAACAGCCAGCTGGCAATCGACGGCATGGCAGCGCCGGTCCCGCACGTTCGCGAGCCGGAAGTGCCGGTCTCGGGTTCCATCGAAGCGCTCCCGTTCCTCGAAATGGCCGACGTCATGCGGGCCCACGACGGCGTCCGAGCGATTGCGACGCACGGCGGCATCACCGCCAGTGTCCCGTGGGTGCTCGACGCGGAGTCGGAGGACTTCATCCTGCTGGAGATGCGTGTGGCGACGCGCGAGCCGCTCGGCGCCGGTCTCTGGATATCGATGTCGCTGCCGATGTGGACGCCCGCCCATCTGATGCACGCGCTCACGCTCAACGAAGCGGAGCTCGCGACGTCGAGCCCGACCGACCTCGTCGGCGGCTGGCTGGTGCGCAACCAGACGCTGATGCACGAAAGCTTCATTCCGTGGGCGCTCTGCAGCGGGCCGCTCGTCCGGCATCTCGCCGAGTCGGCCGCGCGCCGCGCCAACTGGCTGCGCCAGATCGGGCCGAGCGTCCTCCCGGGCGAATGGCCCGAGGAGATTCGAGGCCGCGTCCTGCCGTTCCGACGCATGCCCTGACCAGGCGCGAGCGCCCGCTCCGGCTCTCTCCGACTTCACGGCTCCCAGGCAAGGCCAAATGCGGAGCAACCGGGTCGGGCGCCCGCGCCTGAAAAGGCACAAGGCACAAGGCAGAAGGCACAAGGCAGAAGGCACAAGGCAGAAGGCACAAGGCCGAAGGCCGAGCTGACCTCAATCGCTGCTCGGGTGTCGTATCCTTGTCAGCTCATGCGTCGCGTCGTGGTCTGTGCCTTACTGGCCTGGCTGCAGGAGGTGGCCCCGGCCTGGGCCGAGCAGCAGCAGGACATCATGAATTCGGGACGGCGCGTCGTGCGGGCCGAGCGCATGACGACGGAAGAGGAGATCGTCCTCGACGGCCGGCTCGACGAGCCGGTCTGGCAGCGAGCCGTCAGCGGCGGTGAGTTCGTCCAGCAGGATCCGGTGCTCGGCGCCGAGCCGACCGAGCGCACCGAGATCCGGTTCGCGTTCAACAAGGATCACCTCTACATGGGCGTGATCTGCTTCGACTCCGAGCCCGACAAGCTCCAGGGCAACACCAGCAAGCGCGACGAGTTCCTCAGCGCCGACGACCGGTTCATGTGGACGATGGACACGTTCCTGAACCAGCAGACCGGCTACTTCTTCGAGATGAACCCCGCCGGGCTGATGGCGGACGCGTTGATGGGCCCGGGCGGCACGAACAACCGCGAGTGGGACGGGATCTGGAACGCGCGGGTCCGCCAGAGCGAGATCGGCTGGGTCATCGAGATCGACATTCCTTTCCGATCGATCGCGTTCGACCCGAACGCGCCGGCCTGGGGCGTCAACTTTCAGCGCACGGTCCGGCGCAAGCAGGAAGAGCTGCTCTGGACCGGTTACCAGCGCAATCAGGGCCTGCGGCGGATGGCCAACGCCGGCCTGCTGGTCGGCTTGAACGACGTGAGCGCCGGCCGCGGGTTCGAGCTGCGTCCCTACGTTTCGGGGTATCTCTTCAACGAGCCCGGACGCGAGCCTCAGGAAGGACGCACCTCGGATGGCGACATCGGGATCGACATGGCCTACAACATCACGCCCAGCCTGCGTGGTGTGGCCACGATCAACACCGACTTCGCGGAGACCGAAGTCGATCAGCGGCTCGTCAACCTGACGCGGTTCCCGCTGTTCTTTCCCGAGCGCCGAACGTTCTTCCTCGACGGCGCGACATTCTTCGACTTTCCGATCCAGGCGTTCTTCTCGCGGCGCATCGGCCTGGTGAACGGCCAGCCGCAGCCAATCATTGGCGGCGGCAAGCTCACCGGCCAGGCTGGCCGCTTCGACACCGGCGCACTCTACGTCCGGACCGCCGAGACCGACGACGCGTCTGGAGAGGACTTCCTGGTTGGTCGCGTGCGCCGCCGGGTGCTGCAGCAGTCGTACTTCGGCGGCATCTACACCGCGCGCAACACCTACGACGGGCGGAACCTGCCAGTGCAGCAGACGCTCGGCGCCGACTTCCGGCTCGCCACCGCCACCTTCCTCGGCAACAAGAACCTGAACGGGTCCGGCTACTGGGTAGCGAACACCACGACCGGGAGCCTGAGCAGTAGCGCCGCGTTCGGCGCGCGCGCCGAGTACCTGAACGACGTCTGGGAGTCGATCGCGGACTACCAGGAGGTCGGCGAGAACTACGATCCGGCGATCGGCTTCACGCCGCGGCGCGAATACCGCCGTTACGTGCCCGAGTTCCGCTGGAACCCGCGGCCGAAGACCCGGCATCCCTACGTCCGCCGGCTCGGCTTCGGGCTGGCGCCGAGCTTCTACACCGATCTCGAGAACGACAAGCAATCGGTCGACTGGAACCTGCAGCCCTTCCGGCTCGAGATGCACAGCGGCGACATCGTCGAGACCTTCATCTCGCCGAGCTACGAGCGGCTCGACGTGCCGTTTCAGATCGCGCCGGGCATCGTCCTGCCGCCGGGTGGGTACGACTTCACGCGCTACAACATCAATCTCAACTCGGCGAACCGGCGCGTGGTCGCGCTGAGGCCCAGCCTCGAATGGGGCACGTTCTACAACGGGCACCGCACCCAGTACGCGCTCGGCGTGGACCTGCGGCCGCGCCCCGGGATCCGCGTCAACACGCAGCTCGAATACAACACCGTCGAACTCGTGCAGGGGAGCTTCGACACCGAGCTGGTGCGGACGGTGATCGACACGCAGTTCAGCCCGTTCATGTATTTGAC
>DATJFF010000181.1:0-5777 GCA_035495795.1 Vicinamibacterales bacterium | reverse complement strand
CCGGCATCGTCGTCCTGCACCTGGCCGAAGACGAAATAGCCGGCGCCGGTTTCGCGCTGGACGGCGGCCGGCTGGCGCTGGCCGCGCGGGACGCGCAACGTGGGCGTGTTGCCGATCACGCCGATCCGCTCCGCGCCAAGGGCCGTGAGCCGCTCAACCATGATGTCGGAGGCGGTCCCGGCCAGCCGATCGAATTCCGATCGGCCGGTTTCGTTGTCGAAGATGGCGACGGCGACCACGGGCCTGGCCGGCGTCATCCGCGCCCATGCCGTCCAGACGGCACCGAGTGTCACAACCGCCAGCACCCCCGCCCAGACCCAGAACCTATCGCTCGTCTGAATCGGCGCCGCTGGTGCCAGGCGAGCCGCCTCGCCCGCATCGGCGGCAGCAGGCGTATCGGGAATCGCGCCGGCCGAGACCTCGTTGGCAGTGTCGGCTACCGCCGGCTCCTGGACCGGCGCAATGAAACGGAAGCCGCGCCGCGGCAGTGTTTCGACAAACCGCGGGTTGTCGGCGCTGTCGCCCAGTGCCGTGCGCACCTGGCCGAGGCAGTACGCGAGACCGCGGTCGTAGTCCACGTGCGTGCCGTCGTCCCAGAGGTGGGCGCGCATCTGCTCGCGCGAGACAACGTCACCGGCACGGCTGACGAGGAGCGCCAGGGCCCGGGCCGGCTGCGGCTCGAGCCGGATCAACCGTCCCTGCTTGCGCAACTCGCCCGACGCCGCGTCGAACTCGAAGACGCCAAACCGGTGAATCACAGCTTCCCTACTTGACGATCAGGAGGCGGTAGTTGGCCGGGTGCACGAACTGGATGCCGTCCTCGGTCAGGACCGCGTCGTCTTCGATCGGAATGCGGAGCTTCGCGCCGTCCCAGGCGTCGATCGGGGAGTATGCGAAGTACTCGAACGAAAAGAGATGCTGCGTCTTCAGGACGAACGTGCTCTGCAGCGGCTGCCAGGTGGTCAGCGACGGACCGATGTCGTGCCCGGTGTTGCCGACCGGATGGAAGCCGTACACCACGTCGGTCTTGCGATCGCGGTTGGGCTTGTTGAACTCGATCACGCCGAAGCCGGCGGCCTTCAGGGCGTCATCCATGCGCTTCATGGTCTCGTCGGCGCGGACGCCCGGCTTGATCGCGCGCTTCAGCACCTCGCGGACGGAGAGTGCCTTGTCGAAAGCGGCCTGTATGTCCTTTGGCGCCGTGGCTTCTCCCGGCCGCAGCACATAGGCGACGCGCTTGACGTCGGTGCCGAAGTTCATCAGCTGCACGCCCCAGTCGATCATCATCACATCGCCGAGGTGGATGACGCGATTCGTGGACGTGGCCACGATGCCGTTGGGGCCGGTCACATAGACCGAGGGCATATCGAACTCGGATCCGAGCCCGCGCTCGAGCAGCCGATCCTGCATCCACCACGCGACGTCTTCGAGCGTGGTCTTGCCAACGGTGATGATCTCGTTGGACAACGCCCGCTCGGCGAGCTGCACCGCGATCCCGGCCGCCTCGCCGAACGCAACCAGCTCTGAGGTCACGCGCCGCGATCGAAAGTCAGAGACAAGTTTCTCGGCGCTCACAAGCCGGCCGGCGTAAGGCTCGCCGAGTGTCTTCTTCAGATGGCTCAGCATCGTCGCCGACAGGCCATCGGCCGGGCCGATCTCGTCGGACATGTTGACGCCGATCCGCTTCGGTTGCCGCTCGCGGACGATTTCGGCCAGCCGATCGGCCGACGCGATCGAGTCGTATGCGCCCGACTGCTCGAGCAGGTAGCCGGATGGGCCGAGCGCAAGCCGCTCGATGCGATCGCCGCCCCGGTCGGTGAACACGTAATAGCCGATTCCGGTCACGTAGCCGCGCCCGAGGTCCTTCCACAGCGGATCGTAGTGGTTCTCCTTCACGGCGACGATCCACATGTCGATGCCGTTGTCGCGCATCGCCCGGGGCAGCACCTGCTCGAATTTGTCGAGACGGATCTGACGCTCCATCTCCCAGCGGCGCCGCGCCTCCTGGGCCGATGAGGGCGCCGCGGCGAGCAGCAGAAGCAGGGCGAGTGTGGTCAGCGGCGCAACGCGCGTCATCGCGGCATTGTAAGCGCCAGCCTTCTCAATTCTCACTTCAAGACGGGCGTCAGGACACGCAGCGCCGGCGGAAGCGGGCCCGCCGCCACCCACTGGTTCTTCCATCTCACCAGCGCCAGCAGCCCGGCACAGAGGGCCAGCGCGGCGAGGACCGATGCCTCCCAGGGCAGCAGCCGCCGCAGCGGAAGGGCGAGCGCGCCGTACACCATCTCGACGTGGATCCAGTAGACGAACAGCGACGATCGTCCAAGCGTGACCAGCGGCTCCCAGGCGAGTCCCACTGCCCAGGCCAGGGGAATGGCCATCACGACAATGCCGAGGCGGATGAAGAAGAAGGCCGGGGAGCTCGTCCAGAACTGGGCATTCGCGTAGATCGACGGCATCAGCGACGCCGCGTAACCGCCTGCGATCCCGAGCAATCCGGCAGCGAACAGCCAGGCCTGCAGGAGGCGCTCGTCGGTTTCGCTCCGGGCGGCGTCGAGTAATTCGCCGGCAAGCGCGCCGGCGGTCAGGAACCCGGCCCAGGGCAGCAGCGTGAAGGTCGTGCGGTTCGCGACTGGCCGCAGGTACCACTCGATCGGATCGGGCAGCAGGGCCGGCCAGGCCGCGTCGCGGACGACAGGGGTCACGAATGCCAACGCCGCCGTGGCCGCCGCGTAGGCAACGACCCGTGTTCTCCGAGTGGTGGCGGCTCGCCAGATCCAGGCGGCTCCGACCATGGCCAGACCCATCACGTTGAGGATGTCCACCTTCAGCAGGTTGACCAGCTGTCCCCAGCCGAGCAGCTGCGACTGCACCCGGAACAGGAACGCCAGGCCGAACACCTGCCAGCCGCGCTTGTGGATGGAGCTGGCCGCTGCCGCCTCGCCGATCTTCCGGGACCGGCTCTCGGCGGCCATTGTCAGAGCGACTCCGGCGAGGAGGAGGAACAGCGGTGCCGCGAGGCCATTGACGAAAACAGTGATGAAGAAGCGTTCGTCGTGGCGATCGGCGTCGCGCGTCCAGGCGTCGGTGACGTGCGCGCCGACCATGATGACTACCGCGATGCCGCGAACCGCATCGAGGTAGGCCTTGCGATCGCTCAGGGGCGAACCTCGTAGGTGGTGGTGAGCGGAAGGTCCTTCCGCATCGACTGCCACACCGAGCAGTACTTGTCTCTCGACAGCCGCAGCGCCCGGTCGATCGCGGTGTGCGACACCTCGCCCGTCACGGTGAAGTGGAGGTCGACCTTGACGAAGCACCGCGGCGGCTCGGGCGCGCGCTCGGCCTTCAGCTCGACCGTCAGACCCTTGATGGGGTGCCGTCCCTTGGTCACGATGTCCACGACGTCGATCGCCATGCAGCCGGCCACTGCCATGGCGAGCGCGTCGATCGGCGACGGCCCGGCGACGCCCTGGCTGTCGATGATGAGGTCGGTCCGCCCGGCATGCGCGTCGAACTGCAGGTCCTTGGTCCAGGTCAGCGTAGCAGTGGTCAGCGGAGCAGCCATATCGGTACGCCCAGCTTACTCCGCCTGGACCACCGTCCTGATGCTGCGATGATCGCGGACCAGATCCTCCGGCAGCGGCTTGGCGAGGTACACCTTTGACTCGGCGTTGTCGATGTCGCTCTTCTCGTACTTCACGACGTTGAACTGGAGTTGATCGAGGACGGCGCGCATGTCGTAGTAGCGGTTCTTGGTCTTGACGACGATCTGGTCGAACCCCTGCGAGATCGCCCAGGACTCCGACTCTTCGCTGAGCGCGCGGAAGTGCCCCTGCCCGCGCCAGTCGCGGCGGGTCCCGCCGATCCAGGAGTAGAGAATGCGTTGACCGTCGAACGGCACGAAGCCGCGCAGCCTGTTCACGAGATCGCGAAGCTTCGGCACTTCCTCTTCGCCGCGGATCTCGTGGACGATCTTGTAGGACACGGGCACCAGCGACCCGGGATCGTCGGGCAGCGGCGATTCGGCCATCAGGATCAGCGACTCCCGCCCCAACAGGCGGTCGATGATTTCCCGCGCCGTCTTCCGCCGCGGGAACTCGCCGAAGTACTCCTCGATGTACTGGATCTCGAGCGCGCCGCTCTCGAGCGGATATTGCTTGATCAGATATTCCACGCCTCGATCCCGCACCTTAATATTCCATGCCGATGACGTTGCCGGCGTCATCGACGTCGAGTTTCTGGGCCTGCGGCACCTTGCCGAGGCCGGGCATCAGCATCATGCTGCCGGCAATCGCCACGACGAATCCCGCCCCGGCCGACAATGTGACATCGCTGATCGTCAGTGTCCAGCCCGACGGCGCACCCATCATCGTCGGATCGTCGCTGAACGAGTACTGCGTCTTCGCGATGCACACCGGGAACCGCTGGTAACCGAGCGCCGCCAGGCGCTGCAGCCGCGACTTCGCGGCCGGCTTGAACTCGACGCCCGCTGCACCGTAGACCTTCGTCGCGATCGTTTTGATCTTCTCCTCGAGCGACATCTCGGGCGTGTAGATGGGCCGCACCTGGTCCGGCGAGCTCGACGACGCCGCCGCGACCACGCGATCGGCCAGATCGGTCATGCCGTCGCCGCCCTTGAGATATCCCTCGGAGAGCGCCGCCTCGACCCCCTGGCCGCGGCAGTGATCCAGCACCGCCTGCAGATCGGCCTCGTTGTCGGCGGCGAACCGATTGAGCGCGATCACCGGCGGTACGCCCCAGCGCTTGAGATTGGCGAGGTGCCGATCAAGGTTCGGGAACCCCGCCGCCACCGGGCCGTCGGCGGCGCCGCCCTGGGCCCGCAGCGCCTTGAGCGTGACGATCACGACGGCCGCCGAGGGAACGTGTCCGCACATCGGCATCACGAGGTCGAAGAACTTCTCGGCGCCGAGATCCGCCGCAAAGCCGGTCTCGTTGACGACGTAGTCGGCCAGGTGCAGTCCCATCCGCTGCGCCAGGACGCTGCTGGTGCCGTGGGCGATGTTGGCAAACGGCCCGCAATGCACGATGGCCGGCACCCCCTCTCCCGTCTGGACGAGGTTGGGCATGATCGCGTCGTTCAGCAGGACCATCATCGGCCCCACCGCCTTGAGATCGCTGGCAATCACCGGCCGGCCGTCGGTGTTGAACCCGACGACGATCTCGCCGAGCCGGCGGCGAAGGTCGGCGCGGCTGCTGGAGAGCGCCAGGATCGCCATGATCTCGGAGGCCGCGGTGATGACGAAGCCGCTCTCCCGCGCCGGCCCGCCGTCCCGTCCACCGAGTCCGGTGACGATGCGGCGCAGCGCGCGGTCGTTCATGTCCATCGCCCGCGGCCACAGAATCTGGAGCGGATCGAGCTTCAGCTCGTTGCCGAAGTGCAGGTGCGTGTCGAGGAGCGCCGCCAGCAGGTTGTGCGCCGAGGTGATCGCGTGGAAGTCGCCGTTGAAGTGCAGGTTGATCTTGTCAACCGGCCCGATTGACGCCCGGCCGCCGCCGGTAGCCCCGCCCTTCTGGCCGAACACCGGGCCCAGCGACGGCTCGCGCAGCGCCGCGACCGCTTTGTGCCCGCGCTTGACGAGCCCCTGCGTCAGGCCGATGGTGTTGACCGTCTTGCCTTCCCCACTCGTCGTCGGCGTGATGGCGGTGATGAGAATCAGCTTGCCGCGGCGGGTCGGAAAGCGCTCCAGCGTGTCGAGCCGGATCTTGGCGGTGTATCGGCCGTACGGTTCCAGCAGATCCTCGGGCAGTCCCAGCGT
>DATJFF010000180.1:0-24104 GCA_035495795.1 Vicinamibacterales bacterium | reverse complement strand
CGCCGCGTCATCAACCGCAACAACCGGTTGAAGAAGCTGATGGAGCTCAAGGCGCCGGATGTCATCATCCGCAACGAGAAGCGCATGCTCCAGGAGGCGGTCGACGCGCTGTTCGACAACGGCCGCCGCGGCCGCGTGCTGCGCGGCGCCAACAACCGGCCGCTCAAGTCGCTGTCCGACACCCTCAAGGGCAAGCAGGGGCGCTTCCGCCAGAACCTGCTCGGCAAGCGCGTCGACTACTCGGGCCGCTCGGTCATCGTCGTCGGTCCGGAGCTGCGCCTGAACCAGTGCGGGCTGCCGAAGAAGATGGCGCTCGAGCTGTTCAAGCCGTTCATCTACAACAAGCTCGAGGAGCGGGGCCTGGTCGCGACCATCAAGCAGGCCAAGGAGATGGTCGAGAAGCAGGTTGCCGAGGTCTGGGACGTGCTCGAGGAGGTCATCCGCGAACACCCGGTGCTGCTCAACCGCGCGCCGACGCTCCACCGCCTCGGCATCCAGGCCTTCGAGCCGGTGCTGGTCGAGGGCAAGGCGATCCGCATCCACCCGCTCGTCTGCACCGCGTTCAACGCCGACTTCGACGGCGACCAGATGGCGGTGCACATCCCGCTCTCGCCGGAGGCCCAGATCGAGGCCACCGAGCTGATGATGTCGTCGAAGAACATCCTGTCGCCGGCCAACGGCACGCCAATCGCCGTACCGTCGCAGGACATCGTGCTCGGCTGCTACTACCTGACCAAGGCCAAGCCCGGCGCCAAGGGCGAAGGCCGGGCCTTCGCGTCGATCGACGACGTGGTGCTGGCGCTCGAGGCCAAGGAAGTGGAGACGCTCACGCCGATCCGCCTCCGCTACAGCGGGCCGCTCCAGGACTTGTCGGCGGCCCGGGACGACCAGGACGTGCTCCACACCGAGGTCCAGGACGTCAACGCCAAGATCATCAACACCACCGTCGGCCGCGTGATCTTCAACACCGCGCTGCCGAAGGGCATGCCGTTCGTCAACGGCATGCTGAAGAAGAAGGGGCTGCAGCAGCTCGTGCAGCGCTGCTACCTCACCGAGGGCCTCGAGACGACCGTCGAGATGCTGGACGGGCTGAAGCAGATGGGCTTCACCTACGCCACGCGCTCGGGCATGTCGATCGGCATCGAGGACCTGATCATCCCGCAGGACAAGGGGAAGCTCGTTGACGCCGCGCGCAACGAGGTCATCAAGGTCGAGCAGCAGTATCTCGAAGGCGCGATCACCAACGGCGAGCGCCTCAACAAGGTCATCGCCGTCTGGTCGGACGTCACCGAGAAGATCGCCGACGCGATGTTCGGCGAAATGGAGCGCCGCGACAAGGAAGGCAGCTTCAACCCGGTCTACATCATGGCCGACTCGGGCGCCCGCGGCAGCAAGCAGCAGATCCGCCAGCTGGCGGGGATGCGCGGCCTGATGGCCAAGCCGTCGGGCGAAATCATCGAGACCCCGATCCGCGCCAACTTCCGCGAAGGGCTCTCGGTGCTCGAGTACTTCATCTCGACCCACGGCGCGCGCAAGGGTCTGGCCGATACGGCGCTCAAGACCGCCGACTCGGGCTACCTGACCCGGCGCCTGGTCGACGTGGCGCAGGACGTCATCATTTCGGATGACGACTGCCGCACGACCAACGGCATCGAGGCCCGGGCGATCGTCGAGAGCGGCGAAGTGATCGAGCCGCTCCGCGACCGGATCATCGGCCGGGTGACCCTCGACCGGATCGTCGATCCGATCAACGGCAAGCTCATCGTCGACGAGAACCAGATGATCGACGAGGATCTCGCCGCCGAGGTCCAGGACGCCGGCGTCGAGAAGGTGCGGATCCGCTCGGTGCTCACCTGCGAATCGCGCCGTGGCGTCTGCAAGAAGTGCTACGGCCGCGACCTGGCCACCGGCAGGCTGGTGGAGCTGGGCCTCGCCGTCGGCGTGGTGGCCGCCCAGTCGATCGGCGAGCCCGGCACGCAGCTGACGATGCGCACGTTCCACATCGGTGGCACGGCCTCGCGCATCTCCGAACAGTCCACGCTCGACGCCAAGCACAAGGGCGTGGTCAAGTTCGAGAACCTCACGTTCGTGGAGCGGACCAACCAGCAGGGCGGCACCGACCTGATCGTGATGAACCGCAACGGCCACATCGTCGTGAAGGACGAGAAGGGCCACGACCGCGAGCGGTACGAGGTCGTCTACGGCGCCCACCTGAAGGCCAAGGACGGGCAGACCGTGGAAGCCGGCCAGATTCTCGTGGAGTGGGACCCCTATACGTTCTCGATCCTGACCGAGGAGACCGGCCAGATCCGGTTCAAGGACATCACCGAGGGCGTCACCGTTCACGAAGCCGTGGACGAGGTGACCGGCCTGTCGCGCTACATCATCGTGGATTCGCCGGACGAGAAGAAGCAGCCGACGATCGAGATCCGCGACGCCAAGAACACGGTAATCCGCCGTTACATCATGCCGGTCAACGCCCACATGATGGTGAGCGACGGCGAGGAAGTCCGCGCCGGCGACGTGATCGCGAAGATCCCGCGCGAGACGACCAAGACCAAGGACATCACGGGCGGCCTGCCGCGCGTGGTCGAGCTGTTCGAGGCCCGCAAGCCGAAGGATCCGGCCGTCATCAGCGAGATCGATGGCACCGTGAAGTACGGCGGCGTGGTCAAGGGGCAGCGCAAGATCCTCATCGTGCCGGACGACGGGACTTCCGAGGCGCGGGAGTACAGCATCCCGCGCGGCGTCCACGTCAACGTGCAGGAAGGCGAGCGCGTCCGGGCGGGCGATCCGCTGATGGACGGCCCGAGCAACCCGCACGATATCCTGCACGTGCTCGGCGAGAAGGAGCTGCAGAAGTACCTGGTCAACGAGATCCAGGAGGTCTACCGGCTCCAGGGCGTGAACATCAACGACAAGCACATCGAGGTGATCACGCGGCAGATGATGCGGTGGGTCCGCGTCGAGGACGTGGGCGACACCGAGTTCCTGGTGGACGAGCAGGTCGATCGCTTCCGGTTCATGGAAGAGAACGAGCGTGTCATCGCCGCCGGCGGGCGTCCCGCCACGGCCCAGCCGCTGCTGCTCGGCATCACCAAGGCGTCGCTCTCGACCGAGTCGTTCATCTCGGCGGCGTCGTTCCAGGAGACCACCCGCGTCCTCACCGAGGCGGCGATTTCCGGGAAGATCGACTACCTGCGCGGGC
Organism: Vicinamibacterales bacterium; assembly: GCA_035495795.1. Taxonomy (GTDB): domain Bacteria; phylum Acidobacteriota; class Vicinamibacteria; order Vicinamibacterales; family UBA2999; genus VFZN01. The sequence continues at coordinate 20,896 of DATJFF010000180.1, read as the reverse complement.
TGAAGGAGAACGTGACCATGGGCCGGCTGATCCCGGCCGGCACGGGCTTCTGGTGGTACCGGCACGTCCAGATTCCGCCGGATGAGCCGCCGCCGCCGCCGCCGATCCAGCAGCCGAGCGACGACGACGTCGAGTTCGATCGGGAGATGGAGTACCTGGTCGAACCCGAAGAGGCGCTCGATCGGGGCATCGTCGAGGGCGGGGGCGAGTAGCCGCCGTCTGACGGGCAACACGAAGGACAAGAAGGGCACGAAGAGCGACTCCTCTTCGTGCCCTTCGCACGTACCGCCAAATGATCTCCGGTTGAGGCAGAATGCAGCCGATGGGAATCACGCCATCCCTGCGATTCGTGGCAGTTGCAGCCGTCGTGGTCACTTCGGCCGGCGTTGTTGCCGGCTGGCAGGCGCCGCAGCCTGCGGCGCGGCGGCCGAACATCCTGCTGATCATCGCCGACGACCTCGGCTACGGCGACCTGGGCGTCTACGGCGCCGCCGACACGAAAACCCCCAACCTCGATCGGCTCGCGAGGGAAGGCACGCGCTTCACCGACTTCTACGCCAACGCGCCGGTCTGCACGCCGACCCGGGCCGGCCTGATCACCGGGCGATACCAGCAGCGCGTGATGCTGGAGCGCCCGCTGTCAACCGTCGGACCGACGACCGAGGCGACGCTGCCGGTGACCGGACGATCGCTGCCGCAGTTGCTGGCGGACGCCGGCTACGTCACCGGACTGGTCGGCAAGTGGCACCTTGGCTTCAAGCCGGAGGCCGGGCCGCGGGCGCACGGGTTCGGGTACTTCTGGGGATATTTGTCCGGCTATCTCGACTGGTGGACGCACGTCCGCGGAGACGGCGAGCCGGACCTCTGGGAGAACGAGTCGCCGGTGACCGCAACCGGATACTTCCATCACGAAACGACGCGGCACGCGATCCGCTTCATCGAAGAGCACAAGGCAGAACCGTTCTTCCTCGACCTCGCCTACGGTGCGCCGCACTGGCCGTTCCAGTCGCCGACCACGAGGTCGGTGGCGAAGCGTGCCGACAACTCGATGATGCAGCACCCCTCCGATGACAACGCGCCGACGCGCGCCGAGTACGTCACGATCATGGAGGACTTCGATCGCGAGATCGGCAAGGTGCTCGACGCCGTGAAGGCGATGGGCCTCGAGCAGAACACGCTCGTCGTCTTCATGAGCGACAACGGCGGCGAGTGGCTGTCGCGCAACGATCCGTTCTTCCACCGCAAGGACACGGTGTGGGAAGGCGGCATCCGGGTGCCGGCGATCGTGCGCTGGCCGGGAGTGGTGCCGGCCGGGAAGGTGACGCCCCAGGTTGCGATCACCATGGACCTGACCGCGACGTTTCTCGGCATCGCCGGCGCGTCGCGTCCCGACCTGCGGCTCGAGGGCATCGATCTGCTGCCGGTGCTGACGCAGGGCCAGACTTCGGATCGCACGCTCTTCTGGCGGGTCTACCGGCCCCCCGATGCCCGCCAGCGCGCCGTCAGGCAGGGCGATTACAAGTTCATCGAGGATGGCGGGCTCCGGATGCTGTTCAACGTCCGCGCCGACCCCGGCGAACGCCACGATCTGGCCGGGCGCGAGCCCGCGCGCGTCAAGGCGATGCGCGAACTGGTGATCGCCTGGGAGAAGGACGTCGATGCCGAAGCCGAGGCCTTGAAGACCGGCTCGGCCAAGCCCTGAGGCCGGCCTCCGACGGTTCCCTCCGGCCACCCGGCGCGCCGGGCCCGTCTTTTCCGTCCTGGCTACTGAGCTCCTGCCCGCGAATGGCTGGACCGCGTCCGTTCGCGGGCTGACAGCATGTCGAAGACCGCATTGGCGATCACGCCGTGCGCGCGCCGGTTGGGATGCGCGTCGAACCCGCTGACGTGCGAGTTGAACCGGTTGAGCGGATGGGTGAGATCGATCACGTCGAAATCGTGATGGACCTGCAGGTCGATCGAAGCGATGTCGAGCTCGTCGGTCGAGTCGCCGATCGCGAACTGCACGTCGCGCCCGAGGTCGTCCGGCTCCGCCAGATGGACGTGCGCGATGCGGCGTTCGGAATGCGCATCGGTCTCGTCCCCCTCCTCATCGAGCGGCGCCGTGGCGAGCTCGGTGTGGTGCTCGGCATCGAGCAGCCGCACCGTCGCAAAGCGGTCGTGGCGCGCCGCCGCGGACGCGAAGGTGATTGTCAGGTCCGCCGATCGCCGGACGTAATAGGGGCCGGTTACCAGGGCCAGCGCTCCAGCATGCGCCGGCAGGCGGACGACCGACCGCCACGGGCTGTCGGGTTGCGACATCAGGGTTCCGGACTCTCGAGTCCAGCCCGAGGGCGGAATCGAGATCCTTCGGGCGTGTGCGAGCGACAGCATCCGATCGTGGATCGATTGGAGGGGATAGGCGCCGGAGAACGGCACCTGCGGGTAGAGCACGAGAATGCGGGTCGGCGCGATCTCGGCGGCCTTGGCCGCCAGCGAGTGGAAGACACGCTCGAACTCGGTCCATTCCCAGCTGCCTGGCACGAAGTCCTCGAGGAGATATTCGTCGTACGAGCGCTCGGGCGACGGCAAGGCCGCGCCGAGACGCTCATCGAGAATCGAGTAGAGATACGACGAGCGGCGCAGCAGCGGGTGCCACGGCCATCTGCGCCACGGTGCCTCCGGCGGGGCTGGCCGGTGCTTGCTCAGCTCGATGTCGTTGACGAACCACTGGTAGACGAGGGCGTCGGGCTGGACGCGGCCGGCCCACTCGTTCCACTGATCCAGGTGCGCGTCGATCTCGCGGGCAGGATACGCGAACACCGCGAACTCGTGTGGCCGTCCCTCACCGTCGAACCGGCGAGCGAGCTGTTCGGGCCATGTGTCTTCCCAGTTCCGGACCCCGTATCCCCACGTGATCGAGTCGCCCAGGACCATGACCCGCGGCACGCCCGGCGTTTTCGGGCCTGTTTGCAGGCGGCTGCGCAGCCGTCGCGGGCTGTCGAGCATCAGGTGCTCGAACTGCTCAGACCCCGGCGCGCCAGCGGTGTAGCGCGAGCCGCCGGCGTAGATGGTCCGGAGCGTGACCTCGCCGACGGCAATCGAAAGCAAAAGGGAGCTGATCGCCAGCAGGCCGCCGACGAGGAGATCTTTCGCGCGCGAGCCGACGGCGGTAACTGGACTCGTCCCGGCCGCTGACTGGTGCGCTCCCGGGTACGCGCCCCCCGCCGCCAGCGGAAGACCCGCCCGGCCGCTGCCGTTGCTCATCAGGATCTACTGATGACAAACGGTCATCTGAACGTCGAATTATCTCGATGAAAGGTTGGGCTGGCCCTTACGTCAGGCGGACAGGAACATCTCGTAGGCCGGATTGCCAGATTCCCGTTGATACCGATAGCCCAATCCGACGAGAAAGCGCTCGAAGTCCGCGGTGTCCTCGAGCGGGACCTCGAAGCCGGCGAGAACCCTGCCGAAGTCGGCGCCGTGGTTCCGGTAGTGGAACAGGCTGATGTTCCAGCGGCCGCCGAGCCGATCGAGGAACTCCATCAGCGCGCCCGGGCGTTCCGGAAACTCGAACCGGTACAGCACCTCGTCGCGGACGTCGGCCGAGCGGCCGCCGACCATGTAACGGACGTGAAGGGTGGCGATGTCGTCGCGAGTCAGGTTCAAGGTCCGATGACCGTGCGCCGCCAGCAAAGAGGCGAGCTGGTCGGCTTCCTCCGGCGACTCGGTGGCGACGCCGACGAAGATGTGGGCCTCGGCGCGTCCGCTCAGGCGGTAGTTGAATTCGGTGACCACGCGCCGGCCGATCGTGGCGCAGAATTCCCGGAACGCGCCTGGCCGCTCCGGGATCGTGACGCCGAACAACGCCTCTCGCGCCTCGCCGACTTCGGCCCTCTCGGCGACGAACCGAAGCCGATCGAAGTTGATGTTGGCGCCGGTGAGGATGGCCACGAGCGTGCGGCGAGCCGCACTCTGCCGCGACGCCCAGGCCCGCAGGCCGGCGACCGCGAGCGCGCCGGCCGGTTCCATCAGGGATCGAGTGTCGTCGAACACCTCCTTGATCGCCGCGCAGATCTCGTCGTTGGAGACGCGAACAATCTCGTGCACTGTGTCCTGTACCAGCGAGAAGGGCAGCGCGCCGACCTCTCGCACCGCGACGCCGTCCGCGAAGATGCCAACGTTGTCGAGGACGACGCGGCGGCCGGCTGCCAGCGACTGGTGCATCGCGTCTGCCTCGTGCGGCTCGACGCCGATCACCTGCACGTCGGGCCGAACCGCCTTGACGTAGCTGGCGATGCCGGCGATCAGACCGCCGCCGCCAACCGGCACGAAGATCGCGTCTACCTGGCTTCTCTGGTTGCCCAGGATCTCGAGCGCGATCGTCCCCTGACCGGCAATGACGTATGGATCGTCGAACGCGTGAACGAATACGCGGCCGCTCGCTCTCGCCAGCTCGTCGCAATGGGCCTTCGCGTCGTTGTAGCTGTCGCCCCACAGCACCACTTCGGCGCCGAGCTCGCGCACGGCTTCAACCTTGATCGCGGGCGTCGTCTGCGGCATCACGATCACTGCGCTCAGCCCAAGGTGGCGCGACGCGAAGGCGACGCCCTGGGCGTGGTTGCCGGCGCTTGCCGTGATCACGCCGCGAGCGCGATCCTCGGATGAGAGGTGGGCGGTCCGGTTGTAGGCGCCGCGCAGCTTGTAAGTGAAGATCGGCTGCTGGTCTTCCCGCTTGAGGAACACGTCGTGTCCAAGCCGCGCCGAAAGCCGCGGTGCGGGATCGAGCGCTGTCGTCCGCGCCACGTCGTAGACCCGGCTGGTCAATATCAGGCGCAGCATCGCGTCGGCGGTCATGTGTGCGTTCCGTTCGGGTGTGGCGAAAGGTCAGGGCCGCGCCAGAGCGACGAGCTCGGGAATGTCGCGCGGGGTGCGCCCCTGTACGGTCAGTGCGACGTACTGGCGGCCACCGGCCACGTAGGTCATCGGAGACCCGATCGGTATGCCTGGCAGGTCCGCCGAGGCGCGCTCTTTTCCGGTTGCCTTGTCGAGCGCGACGAGGCGCGGTCCGCCATCGGTTCCCCCGGTAGTCAATGGGTAGATGAGCAGCGTCCTGGTCGCGAGCGGGCCGCTGTAGGTGCTGTCGCCGCCGAGCGGCGGCAGGTTCAGCCCTTTCAGCGGCGGCAGGTTTCGAATGCGCTCCCCCGAGCCGGCCGGAATCATCCAGGCGTGATCGCCGGTGTTCATGTCGATTGCGGTGAGCCGCGAGTACGGCGGCTTCAGCAGTGGCAATCCCTGCGGCATCTGAGGGCTCCGGCCGGGTGCCTGCATGTAGAGCAGGTTGCTGTCCAGAGCCGGATCCGGTTTCACCAGCGTGACTACCGCGAAACCATTGCGTGATGGCACGTAGAGCATGCCTGTCTCGGGATCGACTGCGGCCCCCGACCAGTTGGCCCCGCCCACCGTTCCCGGCCGGACGATGGTTCCCTCGAGCGAGGGCGGCGTGAACAGGGGGCCCATCCGGAATGCCTTCACGGCGGACAGTGCCATCTGCCGCATCTCCGGCGTGAAGTCCACCAGGTCGTCCACCGTCACGCCTTGGTACTCGAACGGCGCCGGCTTCGAGGGTACCGGCTGCGTGGGCGAGGCACGCTCGCCCGGGACGTCGGAAGCGGGCACCGGCTTCTCGTTGATGGGCCACAGCGGCTGGCCGGTGACGCGATCGAAGGTGTAGACGAATCCCTGCTTGGTAATCTGGGCTACCGCCTTGACCCGCTTGCCGTTGACGGTGACGTCGAGCAGGTTCGGCGCGGCCGGGTTGTCGTAGTCCCACAAGCCGTGGTGCACGGTCTGGAAGTGCCAGACGCGCCGGCCGGTCTCGACGTCGAGACAGAGCAGGCTCTCTGCGAACAGGTTGTCTCCGGGGCGATGACCGCCGTAGAAATCGGGAGCCGTCGTATTGGTCGGAAGGTAGACGTAGCCGAGCGCTTCGTCGGCGCTCATCATCGTCCAGACCGTCACCTTGCCGGCGTACTCCCACGAGTTGTCCTTCCAGGAGTCGTGGCCGGCCTCTCCCGGCTGCGGCACCGTGTGGAACGTCCAGCGCACCTTGCCGGTCCGCGCGTCGTAGCCGCGGATGTATCCGGGAATCTGCTCTTTGTGGATCACGAGCGAGCTCACCGAGGCCGGGACGATGACGACGTCGCGCACGACGAGCGGGGGAGACTGGACGGAGTAGGTGAGCGCGTTCAGGTAGTCGCGGGTGCCCCTCTTCGCGCGCGGCAGGCCGTCCATCAGGTCGACGCGGCCGTTGTCGCCGAAACCGGGCAGGGGCTTGCCGGTCTTGGCATCGACGGCGATCAGGTAGCCGTCGCCGGTGCCCCAGAAGATGCGCTCGTCACCGCCGTCCTGGTCGCGCCAGTACGCCACGCCGCGCTGGTTCCAGCGGAGCGACATCGTGGTGGTGCCGGCTTCGTAGCTGCGCGGGTTGTAAACCCACTTCACGCGCCCGGTCTGGGCGTCCACCGCCGCGCCAATCGAGAGTGGCGTGTTGAAATAGAGCGTGCCGCCGACCATGATCGGCGTCGCCTTGAAGTTGCCGACAATCGGCGGTTGATTGTCGCGCCAGCGCTTCGGGTCGGTGCGGCTCAACTCGGCGAACACCTCCGGCGCCGGCGCCGACCACTCGCCGCCATCGGCGGTTGCGATCGTCAGCACGGCATCGGGAGACGGCGTCCGCCAGGCGACCCTCAGCGACGCGAAGTTATCGAGCGTGAGCTGGTCGAGCGGCGAGTACTTGCTGCTGGCGAGATCGCCGCCATAGGTCGGCCACTCGCCGGTCGTCGTGCTGGGCCGCGGCGGCGCCTGGAATGCCGCGCTGCCGAGAAGTGACAGACCGATCACCCACGCGAGTGGCTTCATGCTCGGCGCATCGTAGCATCGGCGTCGCAAGCCGCGCTGCGCGCGTCAGGCACCGCCACGCTGGCCGCGCTGCGCGCGTCAGGCGCCGCTATGCTGGCCGCGCTGCGCGCGTCAGGCGCCGCTTCGCGGCGCAGGCCTGCGGTAGGCGCCGGCTTCGCCGGCGTGGGGATTGATGATCGGTCGGGTGATTGGGGATGGCGAACGGGCCCTCGCGCTCTGCCATCAACAATCCCTGCGCGGCGAAGCCGCGCCTGCGAGCCCGAAGGGCTCGCCCACCGAAAGCCTACAGCACCGAAGGTGCTGCCTACGCGGCGCAGGCCTGCGGTAAGCGCCGGCTTCGCCGGCGTGGGAATTGTTGATTGGCCGGGTGATTGGGGGATGGCGAACGGGCGCTCGCGTTCTGCCATCAACAATCCCTGTGCGGCGAAGCCGCGCCTGCGAGCCCGAAGGGCTCGCCCACGAAGGCTACAGCACCGAAGGTGCTGCCTACGCGGCGCAAGCCTACCGTAGGCCTACAGCACCGAAGGTGCTGCCAATCAAAGGCCTACAGCACCGAAGGTGCTGCCTATCGAAGGCCTGCGCCGCGAAGCGGCGCCTGACGCGCGCAGCGCGGCCTGCTACGCGCGCGCGGCCTGGGGGGCCTTGGCGGAGGAGATCGCCTTCTCCGCGGCCGCCGACCGCAGCATCGAGGTCGCCGTATAGATCACGACGATCAGCACGAGCCAGCGAACGTAGTAGAGCGGCAGTTCCTTGATCAGGTAGGCTGCGATAATCACCGCACCGGGCCCGCCGATCAGCAATCCCATTGCCGCCTTCAGGTCGTAGCTCTCCTTACGGATGAATTGGAAGCTGCCGGTGGGAATCAGAAACGCGCACGCGCCCATCATGATGGGATAGGCCGCCTTCGGATCCATGCCAAGGAGGCTGATCATGATCAGGCAAGGCGCGTAATACCCGATGCCCAGCATCATGAGCGCTCCGAGAACAACCGAGATGCCGAATGCGAGCGCCAGCTTGCCGCCAGAGATGCCGAGCGCGACGCCGGGCGCCGGTCCCAGGTTGGCCAGTGACAGCAGCATGAGCCCTGCCGCCCCGTACAGGGCGATGCCCATCCCGAGCTGCACCTTGCGCCGATCGAACCCTGACACGACGCCGGCGCCGAGCCAGGCGCCGAGCATGGCCGCCGCGATGATCGTCGCCAGCGTCGTGAACTCGACTTCGACGATCGTGATGTAAATCAGCGCCTGCACGAACGTCGCGGTGGCATGGCCGACGTTCAGCGTCCCGGGAATCTTCTCGTCACGGACGATGTTCCACGCCTTGTACATCGACGTGGTGGTGGCATACGAGCCGATCCCCAACGTGTCGAAGAAGTTGGTGATGAACCCGATGACGATCATGAGCGGCGTCGGCGTGAGGTCTGGTGCGGCCGGGCCCAGCGCCGCCCGCCGGCGGCGCACGGTCGTGTACCAGAACGTCAGGTAGACGATCGCGAGGATGACCAGCGCCGCGAGCAGCAGGTTCTTGGCGTCCATGCGCGTTCGATTCTATCCGACGAACTTGTAACCGGAGCCGTGAATCGTGAGGATGTGCTCGGGGGCGTGCGGCGCCCGTTCGATCTTCTGCCGCAGCTTGGCGACGAAATTGTCGATAGTGCGGGTCGTCGGGAACTCCTCGTAGCCCCACACCTCGTTGAGAATCTGCTCGCGGGTGACCACCTGGCCGGTGTGTTGCACGAAATAGCGCAGCAACTCGAACTCCCGGGCGGTGAACTCGATCCTCGTCTTCCCGCGCCGCGCCTGGTGCAGCTTGAAGTCCACGTCGATGTCGCCGATCCGGGCGGAGTCGGCGGCGGTGGACTTCTGGGATCCGGCCCGCCGAAGAACGGCGCGGACCCGGGCCAGGAGCTCGGTGATCGAAAACGGCTTGGTGACGTAGTCGTCGGCCCCGAGCTCCAGCCCCAGCACCTTGTCGGTCTCTGCGGAGCGCGCCGTCAGCATCACGATCGGCGTGGCATTGGACCGGGCCCGCAGCTCGCGGCAGACGTCGAAGCCGTTCTTCTTCGGCAACATGATGTCCAGGATCACCAGGTCCGGGTTGAACGACGCGGCTTTGTTCAGCCCCTCGTCGCCGTCCGAGGCGACCTGCACTTCGTAGCCCTCGAGCTCCAGGTTGTCACGCAGGCCGAGCTGCATCTGCGGCTCGTCCTCGATCACCAGAATGCGCTTCATCAACGGCTCCCTCACTCCTCGCCCGCGGTGCGGCAGGGAAGTGTAGCGTGAACGTGCTCCCCACGCCCGGCTCGCTGTCGACGCCGACGTAGCCGCCGTGGCCGCGCATGGTGTGGTCGACGATGGCCAGGCCGAGGCCGGTGCCCTGCGGGCCACCGCCCAGCTCCTGGGTGACGCGGAAGAACTTCCGGAAGATCCGGCGCTGATCGCGCTTCGCGATCCCGATGCCGTGGTCGGACACCCGCACCACGACCTCTCCCGGCTCGCGCGCGACATCGACTTCGATCTGGCGCGAATCACCGGAGTACTTGACCGCGTTGTTCAGCAGGTTTTCCACCGCCCGCTCCACCGCCACCGAGTCGGCTTCCACTTCGGGCAGAGCCGTGGCAATCGTCGCCGTCACCGTGAAGTGGCCCTGATCGAACTGCGGGCGCATGACGTCGATCACCCGCTGCACCATCTCGCCGACGTCGCCGGGCGCCAGCGTATAAGGACGCAACCCCGCCTCCATCCGTGAGAAGTCGAGGATGTTCTCGATCAACCGGGTCAGCTTCTTCGCCTCGCTGTTGATGATCCGGTAGTACTCCTGGGCGCGATCGGCGCTGCGTACCCGGCCCAGTTCCAGGGTTTCGGCGAACAACTGGATCAGCGCAAGCGGCGTCTTGAGGTCGTGCGAGACCGAGGCGACGAAATTCGACTTCAGCTCGGCGAGCCGCACTTCGCGGGCCGCGGCCCCGGCGATCAGGAACACGCCGACGCCCATCACGGCGGCGAGCAGAATCATCAGCGTGCGCTGGGGCCGGGTGTTGTCGTTGACGATGTCGGGGATCGGCGCGCCGTAGCTGGTCTTGATATGCCAGATCTCGCGGTGCGCCTCGTAGGGTGCCGCGAACTCCAGCAGCTGGCGGTCGAAGAACACCAGCGGGAAGGTTCGTTCGTCGAGCGTTTCGCTCGAGTCGTAGCCCGACACCACGCGCCGGCCGGCATCGTCTTCGAGGGTGACGCGGAGCGGCGGGAAGCCGCGAGGCTGCTGCATCTGCGCCAGCCGTGCCTCGACCAGCCTGGGGAAGAACTCGTCGCTCAGCCGTCGGGCGTCCACCGTGAAGGCGACGAGGCTCGTGAGCTGGTCACGGGAGGGCGAGGCCCACCGCAGCTGCGACTGGACGTAGTGCCTGCCGCCGTGCAGATCGTCGGAGAAGGCGACGATCGCCCGGCGCAGCACTGACATCCGCTTGAACGCCGGCAGGAGCTTCCCCTCGACCTCCGGATCCTCGCGGAACCGGTCCGCGGCCACGCTGGTCTGGAGGCTGGCGCTCTTGCGATCGAAGACCAGCCAGCGCCCGGAAAGGGTACTTCCCGGCACATTGGACCAGATGTAGAACTCGTCGATGAACGGGCTCTCGGTGAGCGCTTCGCTGAGGATCGGGGCGATGAACGCCGGATCCGGGGGCTCCATCCTCGTCTGCGGAATGCCGAGCAGCACCCCGATGTGCGGCCTCTTGAGCGCGTCGTCGATCACCTTAGTGAGGCTGTCCGCGGTGTCGGAGCTCAATTGCCGCAGCACCACCGCCGACGTGTCTTCGAGGTCGCTGAGCGAACGGAACTGGAAGTAGAAGAGGACGGCGACCGGGATGGCGACCACCGCGGCCAGACCGGCGGCGAGACGGATCCCGCGATCCACGCCGACCTGGCTCAACGGGTTGGGCCGCGTACCGCCGCTCATACGCCTCCTTCGTCAGGCAAGCTTCTTCAGCTCCAGATTCAACCAGTCGTGGACAGCCTGCCAACCGGCCAGATCAGGCTTGCGGCTGACCAGCGCCCACAAGATCGCGCTCGTGTCCGCAAGCACCTGCCTGCGGTAGTCACCCGGCAGCGCACCACTGGCGCGCTGCAGCTCCGTCAGCGCACCGGCTGCATCGCCGGTCGCGAGCCTGCAAAGCGCCAGGCGCGTGGCCTGCACTGGATTCCGGTCGGGATCCTTCGCCTGCCCCTGCGCGTAGGCCGAGGCCGCCGCCTGATAACGCCCTTGCAGGAAGAGCGTATGCCCCAGATTGTAATAGCCAAACGCCAGGTTCGGTTCGAGCTCGATCACCCGTCGGAACGCCGCTTCGGACTCCGACAAGCGGCCCAGCTCGCGACTGACCACCCCGATGTTGTTGTGGGCCTGTGCGCTCCCCGGATCGAGCGCGAGCAGGCGCTCGAACGCCTCGAGTGCTGCTGCCGTACGATCCAGCTCTCCAAGCGTTGCGCCGAGGTTGCCCCAGCCTGCCCCGAATTCGGGCAGGCGCTCGGTTGCAGCCCTGAACGCTTCCGCGGCCCTCTCCATGTCGTCGAGGCGGAGCCACACCTTGCCGCGTTCGAACCGCGCCGCAGCCCAGTCCGGCGCAAGGGCAATGGCTTCGTCGAGGTCCCGCGCGGCGCTGTCGAGATCGTTCACCTCCTGGCAGACGCTCGCAGTGGCGACCAGTGCAGCGGCGGTTCGACCTGCATCGAGGGCGGCCACGCAGGCGCGGAGCCGGGTTGTTGCGTCCGCCTCGCGGAACGCGGCCGACAGGCGGGCGGCCTGCGAGCCCGCCTCGCTGTCGGCCATGCCGGATTCGCTCCTGGCGTCCGGAACATCACTTGAGCTGTCGAGCTCCTCGATGTCGATTCGTGCGAACACTCCGCGCCGCCGCAAGACTTCCGGCGCGTGCTGCATCAGCGACGCGCGCTCGGCGCTGGCAATCAGTGTCGCCTCACCATGGCTGGCCAGCGCCGATGCCCACTCGGTAAACAGGTAATTCCCCTGGGTCGTCACGAGGCGCGTATGCGCCGGCTGAGCGGTTTCGAACGCGCGATGAACGTTCGATGCCCAGATGACGACCGGCCCATGCGGGAGCTCCGCCAGCGGATGCGTGAACGGCCACTCCGCCGCCGCCGACTCGACGATGAGAGCGTCCGCGCGAGAACTCAGCCGTGCCTTCGCCCGAGCCGCGACCGTGCGCGCGTCGTCACCCACCACGAGCACAATCGGCAGGCAGTCGGTTGGTGCGCTCACGGTCCAACTATATAGGCCCGATTTACGCGACAAGGTGGGCATCGGCACGTGGCGGCTGCCGGTGACAACAAATGACGAGTCGTGCTGGATCGCCTGCGTATACTGCGGTCAAGTTTCAGAGCGTTCTCCGTCGCGCCGGCGGTCCGCTCCACCACCCATCAAGGGGGTTTCTATGCACGATCAACCGGCGCCGACGTTGCAGGCGTCTGATACCTCGCGGCGATCGTTCATCGTCCGCTTCATCCAGGGTGTGCACGCCACGATGGGTGCCACGCTCGCCTACATCCTCGGCACGGCCGTTCTCGCACCAAGTTTGACCCGCCGCGAGCCCACGTGGCTGACCGCTGCTGATCTCGCGGGACTCACCGACGGCGAGCCGCAGGCGGTGACGCTCCGCATTGCGCGCCAGGATGGCGCCACCGAAGCCGTCGATCGGCGCGTCGTCTTCCTCGTCCGTTCGGGCGATGCGGTGAAAGCCCTCGATTCGACCTGCACGCATCTCGGGTGCCGCACGCGCGTAAACCTCGAAGCCAAACAGATCGAGTGCCCCTGCCACGGCGGCGTCTACAACCTGCAGGGTCAGGTCATCGCGGGCCCCCCGCCGCAGCCGCTGCGTGAACTCCCGGCCCGAATGGATGGGTCCCACGTCATGGTGCAGGTGTAACCGTGGGCGGGCGCGTGCTCGACTGGCTCGACTCGCGGACCGGTTATCGCCGCCTGTTCTCGCGGCTGCTCTTCGAGCTGCTGCCGCCCGGGACCGGATGGGCGTTCACCACGGGCAGCGTGATCACGCTGCTGCTGGCCGTGCAGTTCGTTTCGGGGCTGGTGCTGGTGATGTACTACGTCCCGTCGCCGGCGCTGGCCTACGACAGCGTCCAGTACATGATGCGCGATCTGCCCATGGGGTGGATGGTGCGCGGCATGCACGTCTGGGGCGCCAGTTTCATCGTCGTCGCCGCCGCCGTGCACATGCTCCGCGTGTTCTTCTATGCCGCCTACAAGGCACCGCGTGAGGTGACGTGGCTGACCGGGCTGAGCGCGTTCCTCATCATTCTCGGCTTTTCACTGAGCGGTTATCTCCTGCCTTGGGATCAGAAGGCGTACTGGGCGACCACGGTAACGATCAACGTTGCGCGCAGCACGCCGGTGATTGGCGAGGTCCTGGCCAACGTCTTGCGCGGCGGATCCGAACTCGGCGCACTCACGCTCGGCCGCTGGTATGCCGTCCACGTGTTCCTGCTGCCGCTGCTGGTGATCACGCTCGTCACCTCGCACCTGGTGTTGATGCGCCGCCACGGCATCTCCGGTCCGCTCAATCCCCGGGCTGGATCGATGCGGGCGTTCTTCCCCTGGCACGTCATGAAGGACACCGTGGTGATGGCCGTCGCGTTCGCCTCGCTCATCGCGCTGGCGGCGCTTGTACCGGCCGCCCTCGACGAGGTGGCGAATCCGGCCGATGCGAGCTACATCCCTCGTCCCGAGTGGTACTTCCTCTCGCTGTTCCAGCTCCTGAGGTACTTCCCGGGTCGACTGGAGCCCGTCGCCACCCAGATGATTCCCGGGCTGGCGGTCGGGTTTCTCGCTTTGCTGCCATTCCTCGATCGCAGCCCCGAGCGACGCCCGTGGGGCCGGGCCCGGCTGCCGTTCTCGATCGCGTTCGGGCTGCTCGGCGCGGCCATCGTCTCGCTGACCGCGCTCGGCCTCAAGGACAAGCCGGCAACGGGCAAGCGGCCGGACGATTGGGGCCTGCTGCCGATCGCCGGCCTCGAGCTCGCCACCGGCGAGAACAGCGGCTGCAAGCGCTGCCACGTGCCGGGCGGACCGGCCGCACCGCTCGAGGCCACCGGCCTTCGGCACGACGAGGAGTGGCTGCTGAACCATATGATCGACCCGGTGGCGATTGCCCCCGGTGTGCGCACCGCGGACGACAAGGCGCCTCGGAGCGCGATGGGGCGCTTCGGCGCCCAGGCCGTCGTCGCGTATCTCCGGCGCAGTCACGCCGGCATTCAGCCGCCGCCGCTCGATGCGACCGTGCGCCTCGCGGCGATGACCTACGCCAGTACTTGCGTCGTGTGTCACAAGGTGTCGGGTGAGGGTGGCACCGTCGGGCCGGACCTGACCCACGTCGGCCAGCGGCGGGACGAGGCTGGCATCAAAGAGGTCATCGAGGACGCCACGCTGGTCTACGGCGACTCGGAGATGCCGGTTTTCAAGAACAAGCTCAGTGGCGCGCAGATCGACGCGCTCGCGAGCTATCTCTCCAGGCGCAAATAGAGCGCGGCGCGGCAAGGCGCGTCGCGATGCAGCTCGATCTACTTTGGCGTCGTCGTTCCCTGATGGCAGGTCATGCAGGTGACGCGGCCGAGCACCGATTCGCCTTCCTTGACCTCGTGCTTGGCGAAGTACTGCGCGTTCAGCCCCTTGGTCATCTCGATCATCCGGCGGGCGGTGCGCTTGGGGAGCTTCTCGTCGCTCGGGAAGTTGCCCTGAACGTGGCAGTAGTCGCACTTGACGCCGAGAGCCGTGGAGATGCGCTGCATCTCCTGGCGGAGCGGCCGCCCCTCGAGTTCGGTGAGCACCTTGACGTTTTCGTTGGGCCTGGGCGGCTGGTTCTCCTGGGCGACTACGGCGAGCGGAAGTGCCAGCGCGAGCAGAACTGCGTAACAGGACGAGCGGGTCATCGGATGAACCTTCCTGCAGCGGCTCCGGGCGGCGCATCCCGGGCGGTCCTGGCGACGATTCTAATGCGGGCGATGAGGGCCGGCGCCACGAATCCGGCGCCGGGCGCGAGGGGTGCGGCCCTCAACTGTGGGCGCGGAAGGCCCTGGGTTGGCCGCGGCCGCACGGCCTGGGCGGCGCCGCCGCGGGCACGGTTGCACACTCCAACCCGTGCGTGTTATGCTCGTCAGGTTCTCGTGAGGCTAGGACACCCTATCTAGTCTCAGTCGTACCGTGACGCCACCCTGCCGGAGCGTCCGCCGGTGCCGAAAACGCGAAAAAAAGTTAGGGTTTTCAGCCCGAGGTGCCATGCCCGCAAGGGTGTTCAGGCCTGGGGCGCCACTGCCGCCGATGGCGGCCGTGGGAGTTTTTGTCGTTTGGAGTGGAGCGCAGCGTGCCGACGATCAGTCAGCTCGTCCGGAAGGGACGCGAACAGATTCGCTGGAAGACCAAGAGCCCGGCGCTGCAGGAGAGCCCGCAGAAGCGCGGCGTCTGCGTCCGGGTGTTCACCCAGACGCCGAAGAAGCCGAACTCGGCGCTCCGCAAGGTGGCGCGCGTCCGCCTCACCAACCAGATCGAAGTGACGACCTACATTCCGGGCGTCGGTCACAACCTGCAGGAGCACTCGCTGGTGCTCGTCCGCGGCGGCCGTGTCAAGGACCTGCCCGGTGTTCGTTATCACGTGGTCCGCGGCACGCTCGACGCTGTCGGCGTGCAGGGCCGCAAGCAGGGCCGCTCGAAGTACGGCGCGAAGCGCCCGAAGCAGTAGCCGGCCGGGACCTCAGACCTCAGGACCTTTTGTATGCCGCGCAGACGAGAAATCCCGAAGCGTGAACTGCCGCCCGACGCCCTCTACGGCAGCCCGCTGGTGACGAAGTTCATCAACACCATCATGCTGGAGGGACGCCGCTCGACAGCCCAGCGCATCCTCTACCAGAGCTTCGACATCATCAAGGAGCGCTCCGGCGACGATCCGGTCAAGGTCTTCAAGAAGGCCGTGGACAACGTCAAGCCGGCGCTCGAGGTGAAGTCGCGCCGGGTCGGCGGCTCGAACTACCAGGTGCCGATCGAGGTCAACCCGAACCGCCGCCTCTCGCTCAGCATCCGCTGGCTGGTCAGCTACGCGCGCTCGCGCGGCGACGGCAAGACGATGCAGGAGAAGCTCGCCAACGAGCTGCTCGACGCCGCCAACCTGCGTGGTGGCGCCGTCAAGAAGCGCGAGGACACGCACCGCATGGCCGAGGCCAACAAGGCCTTCGCGCACTATCGCTGGTAGAGCGCGGCCGCGGAATCAGGAATTTGTCGGTTTCTAAGACGTGAACTGAGATGGCTCGCCAAGCACCACTCGAACGGACGCGCAACATCGGCATCATGGCCCACATCGATGCCGGCAAGACCACTACGACCGAGCGCATCCTGTTCTATACCGGCATCACCTACAAGATCGGCGAGGTGCACGAAGGCACCGCGGTGATGGACTGGATGGAGCAGGAGCAGGAGCGCGGCATCACGATCACGTCGGCCGCGACCACCTGTTTCTGGCGGGATCACCGGATCAACATCATCGATACGCCCGGCCACGTGGACTTCACGGTCGAAGTCGAGCGCTCGCTCCGCGTCCTCGACGGCGCGGTCGCGGTGTTCGACGCCGTCTCCGGAGTCGAGCCGCAATCGGAAACCGTGTGGCGCCAGGCGGACAAGTACCGCGTTCCGCGGATCTGCTTCGTCAACAAGATGGACCGCATCGGGGCCGACTTCAAGACCTGCCTCGAGCAGATCGGCAGCAAGCTGCAGGGCAATGCGGTCGCGATTCAGCTCCCGATCGGCGCCGAGGACAAGTTCCGCGGTGTCGTCGACCTCATCGGCATGCGCTCGATCACCTACAAGGACGAGACCATGGGCGCCGACTACATCGTCGGCGAGATCCCGGCCGACATGATGGACGAGGTCAAGGTCTTTCGCGAGAAGTTGATCGAGAAGGTCAGCGAGGCCGATGACAAGCTGCTCGAGAAGTACCTGGGCGGCGAGGAGCTCACCGTCGACGAGATCAAGGGCGCCCTCCGCAAGCGGGCGATCGAGTCGGTGCGCAAGGAGAGCGCGCCGTTCGTGCCGGTCATCTGCGGGTCGGCGTTCAAGAACAAGGGCGTCCAGCCGATGCTCGACGCGGTGGTGGACTTCCTGCCCTCGCCGCTCGACATCCCGCCGGTCACCGGCACCGATCCCGACGGCAAGGACGCCGATGCGATTCTCGAGCGCAAGGCCGACGACAAGGAGCCGTTCTCGGCGCTCGCGTTCAAGATCATGACCGACCCGTTCGTCGGTCAGCTGACGTTCTTCCGCGTCTACTCGGGCACGCTCAACGCCGGCTCCTCGGTGCTCAACAGCACCAAGGGCAAGACCGAGCGGGTCGGCCGCCTCCTGAAGATGCACGCCAACAAGCGTGAGGAGATCAAGGAGGTCAACGCCGGCGACATCGCCGCCGCGGTCGGCCTCAAGTCGGTGACCACCGGCGACACGCTCTGCGACGAGAAGAAGTCGATTCTCCTCGAGTCGATGGAGTTCCCCGAGCCGGTGATCTCGCTCGCCATCGAGCCCAAGACCAAGGCCGACCAGGAAAAGCTCGGCCAGGGGATGAGCAAGCTGATGGGCGAGGACCCGACCTTCCGCGTCGCCACCGACGAGCAGACCGGCCAGGTCGTGATTCGCGGCATGGGCGAGCTCCACCTCGAGATCATCGTCGACCGCCTGAAGCGCGAGTTCGGCGTCGAGGCCAGCGTCGGCAAGCCGCAGGTCGCCTACAAGGAAACCCTCACCGCGCCGGCCGAAGGGCACGGCCGGTTCATCCGCCAGACCGGCGGCCGCGGCCAGTTCGGCGAAGCCAAGATTCGGCTCATCCCGCTGCCGCCGGGCACTGGCTACCAGTTCGAGAACGACATCACCGGCGGCTCGATCCCCAAGGAATACATCAAGCCGATCGACCAGGGGATCCAGGAAGCCCTCACCCGCGGGATCCTCGCCGGCTATCCCATCGACGACGTGCGCATCGAGCTGTACGACGGGTCGTATCACGAAGTCGACTCGTCGGAAATGGCGTTCAAGATCGCCGGATCGATGGCGTTCCAGGATGCCGCCAAGAAGGCGAAGCCGGTGCTCATGGAGCCGATCATGCGGGTCGAGGTGGTGTGTCCCAAGGACTACCTCGGCGACGTGATGGGCAACCTCGCCGCGCGGCGCGGCCGCATCCAGAGCCAGGAGAATCGCGGCGGCACCGAGATCATCTCGGCGCGCGTGCCGCTCAGCGACATGTTCGGCTACGCGACGGATCTTCGTTCGCGCACGCAGGGCCGCGCGACCTACTCGATGCACTTCGATCGCTACGAGCAGGCGCCGAACAACGTGAGCGAGGAAGTGATCGCGCGCGTCCAGGGCACCAAGTAGTCAAGGCAGAAGGCACAAGGCAGAAGGCACAACATGCTTGGCGACAAGATTCGAATCCGACTGAAGGCCTACGACGCGCGGGTGCTCGACCAGAGCACCGGTGAGATCGTCGAGACGGCGCGGCGCACCGGGGCCCGGCTGGCCGGGCCGATCCCGCTGCCGACCGAGATCAACAAGTGGACGGTTCTCCGCTCGCCGCACGTCGACAAGAAATCGCGCGAGCAGTTCGAGGTCCGCACCCACAAGCGGCTGATCGACATCTTCGAGCCGACGCCGCAGACCGTCGACGCGCTGATGAAGCTGGATCTGCCGGCCGGCGTGGACGTCGAGATCAAGGCGTTCGGCAAGGAACACGGGAAGTAGGGCGGCACCGTCATGGTCACAGGAATCATCGGCAAGAAGGTCGGGATGACCCAGTTGTTCCTCGAGGACGGGACGCTCGAACCGGCGACCGTGCTCCAGGCCGGTCCGTGCGTGGTGGTCCAGGGCAAGACGGCCCAGACCGACGGCTACGAGGCCGTGCAGATCGGGTTCGTCGACGGCAAGTACAAGGCGAACAAGCCGACTACCGGCCATTTCAAGAAGGCCAACGTTCCGCCGACACGGGTGCGCCGGGAAGTGGGGATCGCCAAGGGGGCGGAGGCGCCGGCGGCCGGCGCCCAGGTCCTGGTGTCGATCTTCAACAAGGGCGAGCGCGTCGACGTGATCGGCACCAGCAAGGGACATGGCTTCCAGGGCGTGGTCAAGCGCCATCACTTCCGCGGCGGCGACAAGTCTCATGGCTCGATGTTCCATCGCGCCCCGGGCTCGATCGGCGCCTCGTCGTACCCGTCGCGCGTGCTGCCGGGGATGCGGATGCACGGGCACATGGGCGTGGATCGCATCACGGTCCGCAACCTGAAGGTGCTCAAGGTGGACGCCGAGAACAACCTGCTGCTCGTGAAGGGCGCGGTGCCTGGCGCCAACGGCGGCTACGTGGTGATTCGCAAGGCCGTGGCGGCCAAGCCGGAGCCACAACCGCAGCTGCAGGAGAAGCCGAAGAAGGGCAAGAAGTAACGGGATCGGGAGTCGGGAACGGGAGTCGGAGAACCCCGCGAACCCCGCGAACCCCGAGAACTTCGAGAACTGACATGACTGTAGACGTCGTCAACACACAGAACCAGAAGGTCGGCACCGCCGAAGTGAGCGAGGCCGTATTCGGCGGGCGCGTGAAGACCGATCTGATCCACGAGTCGGTGGTCCGTGCCAACGCCGCCGAGCGCCGCGGCACGCACGCGACCAAGAACCGCGCGCTCGTCAGCGGCAGCGGCAAGAAGCCGTGGCGGCAGAAGGGCACCGGTCGGGCCCGTGTCGGCGAGATCAGGAACCCCCTGTGGCGCAAGGGCGGCACCGTGTTCGGCCCGCAGCCCCGCAGCTACGAATACCAGCTGCCCAGGAAGGTCGAGAAGGGCGCGCTTCGCGCCGCGCTGGCCGCGAAGCTCCAGGGCGGCGCCGTCATCGTCGTCGACGCGCTGGCCGCGTCCGAGGTGAAGACCAAGGCCGCCGCGGCGATGCTGAAGGCAATCGGCGTGAACGGCAAGGCGCTGCTCGTAGACGTCAAGGCCGACCAGAAGCTGGCGCTGTCGGTGCGCAACGTGCCGGGCGTGTTCCTGCTGGCGAGCAACCGCATCACCGCCCGCGACGTCGCGGACACCAAGACGGTCGTCGTCACGCAGGCGGCGCTCGAAAAGCTGGAGGCGGCACTGGGCTAGGTGACAGCGAGCATTTGCTGAAGCCTGAAGCCTGAAGCCTGAAGCCCGTTATGAAACTCACCGATGTGATTCGCCGGCCCCTGGTCACCGAGAAGACCACGCTGCTCCGCGAGGACGGCAAGACCGTGGTGTTCGAGGTGGCGCGCGAGGCCAACAAGATCGACGTCAAGCGCGCTGTCGAGAAGCTGCTCGGCGCCAAGGTCGACGGCGTCCGGACCGCGAACACCCAGGGCAAGCTGAAGCGCCAGGGTCGGTTCGTGGGACGGCGCTCCGACTGGAAGAAGGCGTACGTGACGCTCAAGGCCGGCCAGAAGCTGCCGGAGTTCCTGGAAGGGGCTTAACCCGATGCCTATCCGCAAATATAAGCCGACGTCGCCTGCCCGCCGCCAGATGACGGTGCAGACCTTCGACGAGATCACGGCCGATCGGCCCTACAAGCCGCTCACCGAGTCGCAGAAGGTCTCGGGCGGCCGCAACAGCACCGGCGAGCAGACGTCGTGGTGGCGCGGCGGCGGCCACAAACGCCTCTACCGCATCATCGACTTCAAGCGCGACAAGCGGAACATCCCGGCCACGGTTTCGACGATCGAGTACGACCCGAACCGCTCGGCGCGGATCGCGCTCGTCACCTACGCGGACGGCGAGAAGCGCTACATCCTGCAGCCGCTCGGCCTGAAGGTCGGCGACACGGTGATTGCCGGCGACAGCGTCGACATCCTGCCGGGCAACTGCCTGCCGCTCGGCCACATCCCGCTCGGCACGATGGTCCACAACGTGGAGCTGAAGCCGGGCAAGGGCGGCCAGCTGGCGCGCAGCGCCGG
>DATJFF010000179.1:0-7583 GCA_035495795.1 Vicinamibacterales bacterium | reverse complement strand
CGACACCGAGCACGCGGATCTGTCTCGCGAGCGCAAGGAGCTGGCTGCCGACCCGGGCGCCGAGGAAGACGAGCTGGCACGCATCTACGAGAGGCGCGGGCTGGACCCGAACCTGGCACGGCAGGTGGCGAAGCAGCTCATGGCCCGCGACGCTCTCGGGGCGCACGCGCGTGACGAGCTTGGCATCACCGCGGAGCTCGCGGCAAAGCCGCTGCAAGCCGCAGCCGCTTCGGCGGCGACGTTTGCGGTCGGCGCGGCACTGCCGATTGTCGTGTCGTTGCTGGCCCATGAAACGGCGGTGTTGGCCGTATCGCTTACTTCGCTCGTGGCCCTCGCCGGCCTCGGCGCCCTTGCCGCAGGCGCCGGCGGCGCATCGCCGTGGCTCGGCGCCGCACGCGTCACGTTCTGGGGCGCACTCGCGATGGCCGCGACGGCACTGATCGGCCGTCTCTTCGGAACGACCGTGGGGTGAGGTCTTGAGGTCTTGAGGTCTTGAGGTCTTGAGGTCTTGGGGCTCGGGGCTTGGGGCTTGGGGCTTGGGACCACGATTCACAGCGCACTCTGCAACTGCAACTGTGAAACTGCAACTGAAACTGTCAACTTCAACTGGCAACTCTTAACTGCCAGACTTTCAACTTTCGACGCTATCTCAGTCCCAGTCTCCTCGCTCTGTGGTGCAGGTTACTCCGGTGCATCCCGAGCTCCCGCGCGGCCGCCGCCCAGTTCCCCTTATTCCGCTTCACCGCCTCGAGAATCAGGTCGCGCTCGAACTGCTCGACGCGCACTGCGAGCGGCGCGGCCTCGGCCACTGGCTTCGCGGAGGCCGGCGACGCGATGTCGGCCGCGGTGGGCGCGCGCAGATCGAGGTGCGCGGCGTCGACGAGCACCACTTCGGTTCGTAATCGATCGAACGACGCGCGTAATACGCCGCGGCCGACCACGTTCTCCAGCTCGCGGACGTTGCCGGGCCAGTCGTAGCGATCGAGCGCGCGCCGCGCGGCTTCGGTAAACCGCACGCCGGCGAGCCCGAGGCGGCGGCCCGACGCGTCGGCGAAGTGCGCGGCCAGCAGCGGCACGTCTTCCCGGCGGTCTCGGAGCGCCGGCACGTGCAGCGGAAACGCGGCGAGCCGATGGTAGAGATCGGCACGGAAGCGACCGGCCGCAACCTCGCGCTCGAGGTCGCGATTGGTCGCCGCGATGACGCGCACGTTCACCCGGTGCGGGCGATCCGAGCCGACCCGCTGAATCTCGCCGTGCTGCAGGACGCGGAGCAGCTTCGGCTGGATTTCGAGAGACAGTTCGCCGATCTCGTCGAGAAAGAGGGTTCCGCCATCGGCGACCTCGAACTTGCCGGCGCGATCGCGCGACGCGCCGGTGAACGCGCCGCTGACGTGCCCGAACAGCTCGCTCTCCGCAATCGAAAGCGGCAGGGCCGCGCAGTTGACGTGGATCAGCGCTTCGTCGGCGCGCCTCGACGCGGCGTGCACGTGGTGCGCGACCAGCTCCTTGCCGACTCCAGTCTCGCCGGTGATGAGCACGGCGAGGTCGGAGGCTGCGACCAGCGCGATCTCCCGTTTGAGCCTGGCGACCGCGCCGCTCGCGCCGAGAATCGCGCCGCCGCTCGACTCGACCGCGCTCCGCACGAGCTCGCGCGCCACCTGGCCGCGATGCGCCGCCCGCCGCTCGAGCGCCTCGATGAGCGAGGTCGTGCGCAGCGCCGCGCCCGCCAGCGCGCCGAGGGTCGCGACGATGCGCTCGTCGAGGCCGTCGAACTGATCCGGCTCCAGCGCATCGGCGGTGAGCGCGCCCACCACTTCGCCGCCTTCGGTCAGCGCGCAGCCCAGACACGCGTGCACCTTGTGCAGCGGACCCGGCGCCGCCTCGATAACGCCGTCGAACGGGTCGGGCAGCTGGCTGTCGACCGGAAAGCGAACCGGATCGCGCGAGCTCAGAATGACGTCGAGGCGCGGATGTTCACTACGGGCGTAGCGGTGCGAAAGGGCCGCCGCGGTCAGCCCATAACCGGCGACGGGGACGAGGTCGCCGCCCTCGAGCCGCAGCAGGCAAGCCGCGTCACAGGGAATCAGCCGGCGGACGCCCCCAAGCAGCCGCGCGTAGCGGTCCGACGCCGCCAGCGACGCAGTCAGGTCGCGCGCGATGTCGAGCAAGACCTCGAGAGGCTGGTGTTGCTGATTCGGCAACGCCGTTGTCGATTTCATAACGTAGCGCCGTTACCCAAATCATAACACCCGACGGTAAGTGGTTGATTGGAAAGGGCCCTCTGTCCGGCATCGGTCCTGCTCTCTCCCACGGCAGGAGTTTCCGATGAATGCTTCCACCACCCTGGCCGAACTGGCCGTGACCCACCCGGCCGCATCGCGCGTCTTCCGCCGTCATCATCTTGATTTCTGCTGCGGCGGGCGGCGGCCGCTGGCCGAGGTGTGCCGCGAGCGTCAGCTCGATGCCGACGCGATCCTCGCATCGATCGCCGAGGAGGATCCGCTGGTGCCCGATCAGCGGCGGTGGGACGCGGCGCCGCTCTCCGCGCTCATCGATCACATCGAGGGGGTCTACCACGCCCGGCTCCGCGAGCAGCTGCCGGCGCTCATCGCAATGGCCCGGCGCGTCGAGGTCCGTCACGCCGACAAGGCCTCGTGCCCGCGGGGGCTTGCCGCTCACCTCGAGGTGATGCACGAAGACGTGCTTCAGCATCTGCAGAAGGAAGAGCGAATCCTGTTCCCGCTGATCGTCGCGGGGGCCGGCAGCGGCGCCGGCGGCCCGGTTCACGTGATGGAGCTCGAGCACGAGCATCACGGTGAGAACCTTCAGACCGTGCGGCGGCTTACCGACGATCTCACGCCGCCGCCCGAAGCGTGCACCACCTGGCGCGCGCTGTATCTCGGTCTCCAGCAGTTCGAACAGGAGCTGATGGAGCACATCCATCTCGAGAACAACATCCTGTTCCGCCGTGCGCTGGCGTTGTAAGCGCGCCTACTCATATCGAAGGTGCACTCATGTCCTCAACTACCTCGGACTCTGCTCACGGGCACCGCCGCCTGTGGGTGATCTTCGGCGGCACCCTGTTCGCCGCGTTCTTTATCCTTGGCTTCTTCGGCCGCGACGTCTACCGCAAGGCGCCGCCCATTCCCGCCGCGGTCGTAGACGATCACGGCACCGTCCTTCTCACTCGCGACGACATCCTCACCGGCCAGCAGGTGTGGCAATCCACCGGCGGCCAGCAGCTCGGATCGATTTGGGGGCATGGCGCGTACCAGGCTCCTGACTGGTCTGCCGACTGGCTGCATAAGGAAGCCAATGCCCTGCTCGAGGTGTGGACGGAAGATCGCGGCGAGGCCTCGTTCGCCGCGCTCGACCCCGAGGCCCAGGCGGTGCTCCGCGACCGGCTCGCTCGAGAGCTGCGCGCGAACACGCTCGATTCCGCGGGTGACATTCACGTTTCAGCGGCGCGCGCCGAGGCCATGCGCCGTACGGCCGCGCACTACGACGGGCTGTACGGCGGCGACCCCGCACTCGCCAGCCTGCGCGAGTCCTACGCGATGCAGTCCGTCGTCGTTCCCGACGCCGCACGGCGCAGGGCCTTGACCGCGTTCTTCTTCTGGACCTCTTGGGCGGCGGCCACGAACCGCCCCGATGACACGGTCACCTATACCAACAACTGGCCGCACGAGCCGCTGATCAACAACCGGCCGACCGGCGCGAATGTCCTCTGGTCGCTGGTCAGCGTCGTGCTGCTGCTTGCCGGCGTCGGCGGCCTGGTCTGGTGGCGCGCGTTCCGCGAGGCTCCCGAGCCGGTTGTCGAGGCGCCTTTCACCGATCCGTTCGGCGGCATCACGCCGACGCCGTCGATGCGCGCGGTCGCGAAGTACGTCGCGGTCGTCGTTGCGCTGTTCTGCGTGCAGGTCGTGCTCGGCGCCATCACTGCGCACTACACCGTCGAGGGACAGTCGTTCTTCGGATATCCGCTCGCCGACATCCTGCCCTATAGCCTGACGCGTACGTGGCACATCCAGACCGCGCTGTTCTGGATCGCTACCGCGTTTCTCGCCGCCGGGCTCTTCCTCGCGCCGATCATCGGCGGCAAGGAGCCCCGCTTCCAGCGGCTCGGAGTCAACGTGCTCTTCGGAGCGCTTCTCGTTGTCGTGGTCGGCTCGCTGGCCGGTGAATACCTGGCGATTCACCAGCGGCTCGGTCTCGACCTGTCGTTCTGGTTCGGCCATCAGGGCTACGAATACGTCGAGCTCGGGCGCGCCTGGCAGATCGCGCTTTTCAGCGGTCTGGTCATCTGGCTCGGCCTGATGCTGCGCGGCCTGTGGCCGGCGCTCGCCCGCCACGACGGCAGCCGCTCGCTGGTCTGGATGTTCACGGCCGCCGCGACCGCGGTCGGGCTGATGTATGGCGCCGGCTTCTTCTTCTCTGCCCGGACCCACCTGACGGTGATGGAGTACTGGCGCTGGTGGGTGGTGCACCTCTGGGTCGAGGGGTTCTTCGAGGTGTTCGCCACGGCGGCGCTGTCGCTAATCTTCGCGCGGCTCGGACTGGTGCCGGCGCGTCACGCCGGCGCGGCGGTGATCGCGTCGAGCGCGCTGTTCCTCTTTGCCGGGATTCCCGGCACGTTCCACCACCTCTACTTCTCGGGCACCCCGACTTCGATCATGGCGGTCGGCGCCACGTTCAGCGCGCTCGAAGTGGTTCCGCTGGTGCTGATCGGGCTCGAGGCCTGGCAGACGGCGCGCATGCGTGAGGCGGCGCCATGGATGTCGCGGTATCGCTGGCCGATCGCGTTCTTCGTCGGCGTGGCGTTCTGGAACCTGGTCGGGGCCGGCGTCTTCGGGTTCCTGATCAACCCCCCGATCGCGCTCTACTACATGCAGGGGCTCAACACCACGCCGGTGCACGCCCACACGGCGCTATTCGGCGTCTACGGCCTGCTCTCGCTGGGCTTCATCGTGCTGATTGCCCGCCTGCTGACTCTCGACCGCCCGTGGCGCGAACGAAGCCTGGCTGTGGCATTCTGGAGCATGAATATCGGGCTGGCGCTGATGGTCGGGCTCAGCCTGCTGCCGATCGGGCTGATGCAGGCCTGGGCCAGCGTCGAGCACGGCCTGTGGTTCGCGCGAAGTGCCGAGTTCCTCCAGCAGCCGGTCATCGAAACCCTGCGCTGGATGCGCATCATCGGGGACACCGTGTTCCTGTTCGGAGTTGCGGCGTTCACGTGGTTCATGTCCGGCCTGTTCTTCGGCTGGAGCTACGAGCCGGCGGTACGCACATTCGAGGCGCCCGCCGGTGCGGTGGGCGGGCCCGCGTGAGAAGGTCCGGCTGCGGAGGCTGCCAGCAATGACGATCACAATCCGAGCCGGTTCCGTGCTGCGGCAATGCATGAGCGCGAGCGTCCTGCTCGCGCTCGTTCTCGCCGCTGCCGCCCCCTGCCAGGCCCAGGCAAATTCCGGTTTCGCGCCCGTCGGCTGGGACGCCGGCGTGAAGCTGCGCGAAGCCGTCGACAAGAATCCGGACCCGGCCATTCTCGAGATCGATCTCGTCGCGAAACTGGCCGAGGTGGAGGTCTCACCCGGCCTCAAGGTAAAAGCCTGGACCTACGATGGCGGCCTGCCCGGTCCGCTCATCAGGGCGAAGGTCGGCAATCGCGTCATCGTGCACTTCACCAACGAGTTGCGTGAACCCACCACCGTTCACTGGCACGGTGTGCGAGTCCCGATCGAAATGGACGGTGTCCCGAACATCTCACAGCCCGAGGTGAAGACCGGTGAAACCTTCACCTACGACTTCGTGGTCCGAGATCCCGGTCTCTTCTGGTATCACCCGCACGTCGTGTCCGCGGCGCAAGTCGGCTTCGGCCTGTATGGCGCGCTGCAGGTTGACGATCCGTCGGACGGAGTCGGAATCGCCGATGAGCTCA
This sequence comes from Vicinamibacterales bacterium, assembly GCA_035495795.1. Lineage (GTDB taxonomy): Bacteria > Acidobacteriota > Vicinamibacteria > Vicinamibacterales > UBA2999 > VFZN01. The sequence goes on along the minus strand of DATJFF010000179.1, from coordinate 1,648 downwards.
CCCTGGTCTTGAGCGACATCGGGTTCGACAAGCGCGGGGATCTCGAGTCCGCGGAGAGCGGAGGTCCGGCCGGGCAGGTCTTCGGCCGCGAGGGGCAATACGTGCTCGTCAATGGCCGCCAGAAGCCGGCCATCAAGGCCAGAGCGGGCGCCTGGCAGCGGTGGCGCATCGTCAACACCGCCAAGAGCCGTTTCTTCCTCCTCGACATGGACGGACAGCCGTTCACGACGATTGGCACGGACGGCGGCCTGCAGGAGCATCCAACCGAAGCCGGCACCGTGCTGATCACGGCTGGCGAGCGGCTGGATGTCCTCGTCCGGCCGACTGGCAAGCCAGGCAGTTCGTTGATCGTGCGCGCGATGCTCTACAACCGCGGCTACGGCAGCGTGGAATATCGCGACGTCGAGGACTTGCTGACCATCGAGTTCAGCGGCGAGCCGCCGATGAAGGCGCAGCCGGCGCCGAAGGTCGCGCGCCAGATCACGCCGCCATCGACGGAAGGCGCGACCCGTGTCCCGGTGATGCTCACCTTGCCTCCGGCTGGACCTGACGGGCGTTCCGAGTTCCGGGTCAACGGGGTGCCTTACTGGCAGGCCAAGCCGTTCCTGGCCCGTCTCGGGGAAACCCAGATCTGGACCATCACCAACGACACGGAGTGGGATCACCCCTTCCACCTCCACGGCTATTACTTCCTGCCGCTCGACGAGCACGACCAGCCGATTCATCCATTGGGCTGGAAGGACACGTTGAACATCCCGATGAAGACGACCGCGAAGTTCATCGTGGTGTTCGACGAGCGCCCAGGAGAGTGGATGTTCCACTGCCACATCCTGGACCACGCTGAAGGCGGGCTGATGGGCACGATCGCGGTCGGCGACGTCACCCCGACCGAACACGCTCACGGTAAGCGCTCAGGCGGTTAAGACAGCGCGCGCCGGCCGGTACCGCGCGGCACGAGGTGGCGCAGGCACCAGTCGCGCGCCAAGGCCGCTGCCGTCGAGAGAGTGCCGGGCTCTTCGAACAGATGTGTCGCGCCCGGCACAATCTCGAGCACAACCGGTGCTCGCATCGAGCGCTTCGCTTGCTCGTTCAGCAGCAGGACCTCGTCGTCGAGCTCGCCGACGATGAGGAGGGTCGGCGCTTCGACGAGGTGCAGCACCCGAGCCGCGAGATCCGGCCGGCCCCCGCGCGAGACCACGGCACGGACGGCGGCAGGCCGCTCGGCTGCCGCGATGAGCGCGGCCGCCGCGCCTGTGCTAGCGCCGAAACAACCGATTGGGAGCACCCCAATGGACGGCAGCGCAGACACCCAGTCCGCGACCGCGACGACGCGCCGGCCCAGGTGTTCGATGTCGAAGCGGTACTGACGCGTGTAGCGATCGACGGATTCTTCCTGCGGCGTCAGCAGATCCATCAGGAGCGTCGCGAGTCCGGAATGCTGCAGCACCGCGGCGACAGCGCGGTTGCGCTCGCTGAAACGGCTGCTGCCGCTCCCGTGCGCGAAGAGCACCAGTCCCGTCGAAGAGGGAGGAACCACGAGGTCGCCCTGCAGGACGGCGTCACCGGTGGGAATCGACACGGCCTGGCCAAGCGGATCCGGATCGAGTCCCATCACGCGCTCCGTGGCCCTTTACGCGGTTCGGTGCCC
>DATJFF010000178.1:0-15793 GCA_035495795.1 Vicinamibacterales bacterium | reverse complement strand
GCGCCATCGGTGCCGGCCGGCAGCTGACGCCACAGGCCCAGGCCGATGTAGATCCAGCGTCCCTTGCCGACTTCGGCTTCGACCAGCGCGCCGCGCTTGGTTCCCTTGTTGTATGCGAACGGCTCCTCGAACTCGAGCAGGTCCTTGATGTGCGGATCGCGATCCTGGGTGTCGAAGAAGTAGAGCCCGCGTTCCTGGACCCAGCCGGTCCAGTCCGCTCGCCCGATCTGGTTCGGTGTGTTGAACACCGGGTTCTTCGGTTCGAGCAGTCGCACTTCGGCGTTCTCGTCGGTCACGCGCTCGCGGCCGACCTTCCCTGGATACGGCGCGTACTGCGCGTCATTGAACTCGAACTTGTTGTAGTTGACGATGACGGTGCCGCCGGCGGCGGCGTAGTCGAGCAGCCGCTGGTTGTAGGCCCGTAGATCGAGGCGCCGCTCGTAGGCACGGACGCCGGTCATCACCACGTCGTACTTCGTCAGGTCGCCCCAGGCCAGCTCCTCGGGCCCAATCATCGACACCGACACGCCGAGCTGTTCGAGCGCTTCGGGAATCTGATCGCCGACGCCCATCACGTAGCCGATCTTCAGGTTCGGCTTGACCGCGACGTCGACGGCCTTCGCCGTCACCTCGGGTGCGACCAGCACGTGCCGCCGTGTGGTGTGCGGGTATTCGACGAGTTGATAGCCCTGCGCGTAGGTGGCAGCGCCGTCGCGCACGATCGCCTTGATCGAGAACTGGCTGCCGCCCGGCTTCGCCGCCGCGGATGCCAGCATCGGCGACGGCGGGGCATCGACGAAGAAGCGCACCGTCATCGCCTCGTCCTCGCGCGAGAACGACACTGGCTGGCTTGCGGGCGTCGCGCGCCAGCCCTGCGGCAGCTCGAGCGCGACCTCACCCTTGGCGGCGCCCCTCGCGTGGTTCAGCACGGTGACGCGCACGTCCTTGCGGGTGCCGCGGGCACTCGCCGGCGTCGCGCGGCTTGGCACGATCAACGTGTCGGGGCTGGCCGTCACGGCGAAGGCGGGCACGACGTGCACCTCGGCGCGCTTCTCGCCGCTGAACAGGTTGCCTTCGGAACGCGCCTGCACCGCGACCGTCACCGGGAATTCCACGCCGGCGACCCCGACGGTGAACGTCGCGGTGAAGGGCGTCGGGCGGAATGGCAGCCCGAACGGCACGTCCGGATCGAGGATGAAGCGCGCCGCGTCTTTCGCGTACTTGAAATGCGCGGCTGTCGGACGCGCGTTGGCAGGGATGACGCCGCCCCTCTCCGTTGGCTGATCGAAGCCGTTCAACGTCCGCGACTTCACTTCCACGGGCGTGGTCCCGCGAGCCGCGGCGATCAATTGCACGCCGACCTGCTGCCCCGGCGTCACCACGCCATCGTCGGCGACTGCGTCGATGCGCATATCGGTGGCGGCGACAATCGCGCTGATGAACTGCGATTCCTTCTGCGCCAGGCGGAAGTCGATCTCGAACCTGGCGCTGTCGGACAGCCCCATGCCGGCCAGGGTCTGACGGAGCGTGCGCACTGCGGTCAGACCGGCGGCCAGCGGAGCAACGGTGGCGGCGCTGGTTTCGGCGCCGAGTGCGCGCCGTGCAGCTTCGACGTGACCGGCAATCGTCGCGAGCGACTCGGTCAGCGCGGCCGGCGGATTGGTGCCAGCGTAAGCAGCCAGGGATCCGAGGCTGACGTCGATACCGTCGAACGGCTCTTTCTCGGCGCGGTCCACGCCGTCAGGCAGGACGGTGTCGCGCAGCCGGTATGAGCGCGGACCGGACATGAACCCGCCCTCTCCCGGCAAGGGCAGGAGCTGCGACATGCCCTGGCACTTGTGCATGCTGCGGGCCTCACCCTGCAGCTCGTTGTAGGTCCGGCCCAGGACGTGGTCGTAATCCGCGCCGCCGGTGAACATCAGCGGCTTCGACGCGCCGGGGCCGCTGAACTGTTGAGGGCCGCCGCGGCCGCCGCCCGGACCGAAGCCCGCGGTGTAGTAGAACTTCGCCGCCTGCCAGGGGCGGAGCCCCTCCTTGATCTGCTCGGGGAACTGATTCGGATCGGCCGCAGCGCGAAACGCTTCGGCGGTGAGGCGCGAGGAGGTCTGGTGATGCTGTCCGCCGCCCTCACCGTCGAACACGAAGCCGACGATGACCTGGGGGCGGATCGTGCGGATCATCCACACGTAGTCGCCGAGGATCTCCTGGTGGCCCCACTTTTCCAGCGTCTCCTCGACGCTGAACGAAAAGCCGAAATCGACCGCGCGGGTGAAGTACTGCTCGGCGCCGTCATAGCGGTGGGCCGCCAGCAGCTCCTCGGTCCTTAGCACTGCCAGCGCCTCGAACAGCTCCGGCCCAATTTCGTTCTGCCCGCCCTCTCCGCGGGTCGCCGTCACGAGCGTGGTCCGCATCCCCTTGCCGTGGCCGTAGTAGGCCAGCATGGCGTTGTTCTCATCGTCGGGATGCGCCGTCGTCATCATGAAAGTCCCGACTGTGTCGAGCTTCCGCAGCGCCAGTTCGACAGCCGGTACTCCACGCAGCGCCGCCACCGGCTGCAGCTGGTGCTGCGCGGTGGGCGCCTCAATCAGCGCCGCGACCGCAAGAGTGGCTAGAGCGAGGCGCTGCGCGAGGCGCCTCGTCCAATGACGATTGGTGATTGACGATTGACGATTCATTGATGATTGGCGATTGGGAAATTGCGGCATTCGATTGGTGATTGATGGAATGGCGATTGAATCATTTGACGAATGATGATTGGTGATTCGGAGTGGAGGGCAAGCCGCTGCCGAGAGCCTGAGATCGCGCGTTTCTCGCCGAGAGAACGGTGCGAACACGGGCATCAGCTGAAGCGATGGTTCGGCTGAATTGCCAATCAATCCGCCAATCGCCAATCGTCATTCGCCAAATCACCAAAGTCCCAGTGGAGCAATCGACAATCGAATGCCGCAATCCCGAATCGCCAATCATCAATAAATCGTCAATCGTCAATCTGCCATTCGTCAATGGACGCGGCAGCGGCAGCTTAGAACGTGAACTTGAACCCAATCTGCAGCTGCCGCTGCTCATACCCGCTGTTCGGCGTCAGCTGGTTCGCGGACGTCGGCAGCGGCGCCACCGGGTTGCCGTTGGCATCGGTGGTGATGGTCGCGTTCACGCCAGCCCACTGCTCGGTGTTGAAGAGGTTCTTGACCTCGGCGATCACCTCGGCAGCCGTGTTGTGGGCGAATCGGATCCGCCGTGAATAGCGGAAGTCCACGTTATAGCGGGCCGGCAGGTTGAGCGAATTGCGCGGCACGCCGGCCGGACGATCCGAGGCGGTGCCGTCGTTGTTCAGCTCGAGGTTGCTGCGCAGGTTCACCGGGATCCCGCTCGCGAACTGCAGCGCGATGCCGAACACGTTGTCGTTCAGAATCGCGCCGGACACCCCTTCCTTGTTGAAGCGCGGGGTGGCGACAATGCTGCCGCTGAAGGTGTGGCGCTGGTCGAGGATGTTCGGGCCCAAGTCGCGGGACAGGTTGGTGGGGTCGACGCGGCCAGCATCGCCCTGCACCGACAGCGTGCTGGTGATCGGCGCGTTGTCCTCGCTCTTGCCCAGCGTGTAGGCGAGGTCGAACCCGATGTTGTTGGTGTTGCGGCGGGTGAACTGCAGCGTCAGGTTCTTGTAGGTGGACTCGCCGAGCGACTGCGACGAGTTGATCACGCTGTAACGCGGATCGACGCGGGTCGCGGCGTTGACCGCGGTGTTGAAGACCGGAATGCCGTCGGCGGTTTCGCGAATCGGGTTGATCAGGTTGATGTTGGTCACCAGCGGCAGGTCGTAGCCCTTCACGTAGGAGGCGCCGATGCCGACCGAGTAGCGGTCGTTCAGGGCGTGCTCGAACTGGACGTTGTTCTGCCAGGTGCGCGCCACCCGGAAGCCGGGATCGACGGTCCATACGGTGTTCGGCTGCGCCCCGGCGCCGGCGTTGAGGATGCTCGGGAAGCCCGGCGCGCCGAGCTGCGTCGGCTGGAACGTGGCCGAGGCCCGCGCGTTGGTGCCGTCGTTCTGCAGTGCCTGCTCGTAGATCGCGTTGATCGTCTGGTCGTACATGATCCCGGTGTTGGCGCGGATCACGGAGCGCTGGTCCCCGCCGAGCGACCACACCGCGCCGAGCCGCGGCGCGAAGTTGTTCTTGTCGGTCGGATACGAACGGGAGGTCTCGACCGGGGCGTTCGGGTCGGCGTCGGGCGGGCTGAAGAAGTCGTAGCGCATGCCGTAGAGCACCTTGAACGACGGAGAGAGGCGCCAGTCATCCTGGACGTAGAAGCCGTACTGCCCGGTGCTGTAGGCCAGATCGGGCAGCCCGAAGTACTGCGTGAAGGACGTGTAGCTGAGCGGGTTGGCGCCGCTTCTCGCCGCGAGGTAGGCGTCGGTGCTTGGGAACGTGTAGAGCGCGGCCGGGGCAGCCCGCCGTGTGTCGTCAACGAACTGCAGGTCCACGCCTGCCTTGAGGCTGTGATCGCCGAGCAGGTAGGTCGTGTTGTCGTTGAACTGCATCACGTTCTGGGTGAAGCCGAATCCCGAGTCGGCGGTGCTGGCAATCGATCCGCCGAACTGCGCGACGTTGGGAATGTTGATCGCCGGCCCGGTGCCCGACAGCGGGTTGTCGGCGCGCGACTGGGCGCGGGTGGCGTACTGGAACCGGAACTCGTTGAGCAGCCCGTTGCCGAGCGTCGAGATCAGCTGGGCGCCGGTCGAGTGCTGGCGGTCCGAGAAGTCGTTGGCACGCTGCACCGAGAGCAGGCCGCCGCCGACGTTCGCGGTAATGAAGTTGTCGAAGAACATGTAGCGGACCGAAAGGCGGTTGGCCTGGTTGATCTGGTGATCGACCTTGCCGATCGCGAACTCGGTGTTCAGGCCGCGCGGCTGGTACTGCGGTTCGGTGAGGCCGAGGATCTGCTGGTTGGCCGGCGTGATCGTGATGACGCTGAGGCCCGACAGATCGCGCTCGGTGTGTTCGTAGCCGCCGAAGAAGTGGGTCTTGTTCTTGATGATCGGCCCGCCGATGTCACCGGTGTAGACATTGACGTCGGTCGGCGGCTTGGCCGCGCCCGGCTGCGTGAAGAACGGCAGTTCCACCATCGGCTGGCGCTGGAAGCGGTAGCTCCCTTGCCCGTGGAAGGTGTTGGTTCCCGACGGGGTAATCGCGTTGTAGACCAACCCCATCGTCTGGCCGAACTCCGGCGCGTAACCGGTGGTCACGACCTTGACCTCGCGGATCATCACTTCGGACATCGGCATCTGCCGCAGGCCGGCGCGATCCTTCTGGGTGTTGTTGCTGCCGTCCACCTGGTAATTGACGCGGAGCAGCGCGCCGTTGGCGGTAAGGCGGGGGACGCCGAACTCGTTGGTCTCGAAGCCGACGACGCCGGGCTGGAGCAGCGCGAAGTTGTAGGGGTTGCGCGAGGTGAGCGGCAGCGTTTTGATCTCGGCGTTGGTGAGGGTTCGTCCCTGCTCGATCTTGGCCAGATCGACGATCGGCGAATCGGCGGTGACCGTTATTGTCTCGGCGACCGCGCCGACCGACAGCTTGACGTGGATCACCGCAGTCTGACCGGCCCGGAGGGTCACTCCGCTCTGCTCGTACTTCCTGAAGCCCTGCAGCTCGGCTTCGAGCTTGTAGTTGCCGAGCGGCAGCAGGAGCGCGCGGTAGAGACCGCTCTCGTTGGTGACGACCGAGCGGGTGTCACCCGTTTCGACGTTGGTCACCGTGACCGTGACCCCGGGCAGTACCGCCCCCTGGTCATCGCTGACGGTGCCTTCGATCGTGCCGTTGATGGCGGTGGTCTGAGCGGCGCCGGGGAGCGCCGATGCGAACGCAAGCAAGAGTGCGAGGACTAGGCGGAGCATGAGGGACGCCTCCAGAAAAGGTGCAAACCCGCAGTATATCGCTAGTGTTTCCGATGCCCGAGGACGGCCGCCGGGTCGCACCTGCCGCACCCGTCGCACCGGCACCTGCCACACCCGTCGCACCCGCCGCACCTACTTACAGAGATGCCAGCCTTCGAACGCCTCGAGCTCCTGGCGCCCTTCACATGGTTGCGCGTCGATAATCACGGTTGCCGGCCCCGCCGCGTCAGCGTGCTCCCTGTACTCGCGAATCCGCTCCATGTCCGTGGAGGCGACCTTCACCCGCTCGCGGGTGATGAACGACAGCTCGTAGGCGCGCCAGTACCCGGCCCGGGCGGCGGTCACTCCTATTGCCTCCAGGTGGGCGGCCAGCGGGACGAGGTGCGGGGGCGGCGGTTCACGCCGGGCGTATTGCAGCACGCTGACGTGGTCGAGGCAGGCCGCCGACGCCAGGAGCGCCAGTCCCATCGCGCTCATGGCGCGCAGCGCCGCCGGCCGCCAGTCTTGCAGTGCCAGCGCGCCGATCGAGATGGGAAGGAACAACGCCAGCAACCCATACCGGAACGTGAACATCGTCAAGTCCCGCGACAGCGGGTAGACGATCGCGGCCTGCAAGCCGATGAGGCACAGGTACATCGGAAACGCCGTTGACTCCAGCGATCGGCGCCGAACGAGGTCCACTGCCAGCCATAGGAGCACAGCACCGCCAATCAGGGTGACAAACGGCAGTAGATCGGGCCAGCCAACGTGAATGAACGACCCGATGTTGATCAGAGAAGGCCGGAAGCCAAAGAGACCCAGGAGTTGGGGCAGGTACTCGGCGACCATCGCGCGGAACCGGTGCGGCAGTTCCGCCGGCACGATCCGTACGCGTTCGAGCACTTGCGACACGTTGTTCGCCACAGCTGTCGGGGGACGAATGCCCGCCGTTCCCGGGCCGAGCAGGTCGGCATGCGGCTTCAGCATGCTCACCACCACGAGCACGATGGCGAAGCAGACAGTGGTAATCAGCCACGGCCTGACCAGCGAGGGGACGCGGCCCCGCGACTGCACCATCTGCACGGCCAGCAACGCCGGCACCGCGTAGATGGTGAACTCGCGGTTCAGGAACGCAATGCCGAGCACGATCCCCAGCCAGGGCGGCCGGTCACGAAGCACCCAGATCATGAGCACCCAGAGGAACGGCTCGACGTTGCCGCCCTGTGCTTCGACGAGGTGCGCGGCCGTGATAAACGGCGCCATCGCGAATGGCGCGGCCGCCAGGGCGGCCAACAACGGCGACAGCTTCGCTTCGCGGATCAACAGCCACCACAGGAGCAGCGCGGCCGCGATGTTCAGGAGGATCATGGTCAGGCGCAGCGCGAACACCGTCGGCCCAAGCAGCGCGAACACGGGCGCCATGACCCACGCCTCGACCGCGAGCATGTATTCCTGCCCGTAGAAGAACAGCGGCCTGGCCCGTCCCTCGACGAGGTGCTTGGCCATCAACCCGACAATCGCCTGATCGGAGTCGAAGTAGCTCTCGCTGTAGTAGATGAAGAAAAAGGAGCGTAATCCGACCGCGGCAACCAAAGCGGCTGCAGCGAGTGCAAGGTACCGGGTGCGTTGTGCGGAGATGTTGCTGGATGTCACCGTGCTCGGCGCGTCGGCGCTCGACGGCCTCAAAGAATTCTGGCGAAGCCGAAGTGCTCGTCCTCCGTCGACGTCGAGCCCTGAAGGTGCCGCAACAGGATCCGGCTGGCGACAAACGCGCGTGCCGGATCGTGGGCGGTGCCGAACGCAAACAGCTGGTGCGGGAAGTTGCGGTGCGGACCGGCGTCGAGCCCGCCGTCCACGCTGTGGGCCAGGTCCAGCGACCACCCATAGGCCGGCATCACGCCTGAAATATCCGGATAGAGGCGGGTGAGCTCGTACATGAGCTCGCCGGTCCGCTGCACGTCCAGGTGACGCGCCTGCGCCGGCTTCGGGCGCGCCGCGTCGCGGCCGGTGACGGCAACCCGGTGATCGGCCGTCCAGCGGATCGCGTGGGGCGGCACGTCCGTGTCATAGGCGACGTGGGCATGCGGACCAATCGCATTGCGGACGTTCTGAGGCAAGGGCTCGGTGACGACCATCCCGCGGGACTCCCAGCGGAAGTGGCGCTTCAGTCCGCGCACCAGCGCGGTCGGCTCGCCAGTGCAGTGCACCACGCGTGGCGAGACGATGCGGCCGTGCGCGGTGACGACGGTGGCTTTCACGCGATCGAAGGTGATCTTCGTGACCGGGGTTCGCTCGAAAATACGGGCCCCGCGCGCCGCCGCGGCCCGGGTGAACCCGAGGAGCAGCCGGTAGGGATCGCAGGTAGCCCAGGGCGACAGCCGTACGCCTTCGGTTGCTTCCGCGCCCGACACCTTGCGCAGCGCGAGTGACTTGAGCCAGGACGTCTCGATGGAAGCATCGCGCCGCCCGGTCATCTCCTTCTTGAGCGCGGCCGTGCTGCTACCGTGAGCGACGAACCGGATCGCGTCGAGCGCCTCGAACCCGCACTTGATGTCCAGCCGCCGAACGGTCGCACCCAGATCGCGGACGCCTTTTCGCAACTGCTCGAATTGTGCCCGCGCCACGCGCCGGCCCGACGCATCCTGGAGCGCGAGGAACGAGGATGACGCTTCGCCGGCACAAATCCCCGCGCTCCGCCCGCTGCCGCCGTGGCCGAGGCGATCGGCCTCGAGGAGCAGCACCTTCATGCCCGCCGCCGCCGCGCCATACGCCGTCATCACGCCGCTCAGCCCACCGCCGATGATGACCAGCGGCGCCTCGAGCTCGCCGCGGAACATCGGGTAGGTCGGGCGCTTTTTCTGGGGAATTGCGTCAATCCACGGGGACGTCCCGTAACGGGTTGGCACTGGGGGATATTACTTGCAAATTACCGGGAAAGAGCCGCCGGGGCCTGCCGATGCGGCGGCCTGTTCGGGAGCGGACCGCGCCGTGAACCACGAGGCGCGGCCGATCGGGAGGGACTTGCGGGAGGGATCGCCCGCACCGTGCCCGTTACGAATGGGAGCGTCCGCGTGTTGCCTGATACGAACGGGAGAGCCCGATTCGGACAGTCCCGTACGCCAACGTCGCTCCCGATCTGCGAAGTCTCTCCCGAATAGCGCCGACCCCTCCCGACCCAGCGAAGCCGCTCCCGATCAGCGAGCGCGCTCGTGTTCTTGCGCGAGCAACCGCTTTTTCCGCTCGACGCCCCACCGGTACCCGCCCAGCCCGCCCCCGGTCTGCACCACGCGATGGCAGGGGACGACGATGGCGACCGGGTTCGCGGCACAGGCGCCGGCCACCGCTCGGACGGCGCGAGGCTGGCCGATGCTGCGCGCCACTTCGGCGTAGGGACGCGTCTGCCCGTACGGGATCGCCTGCAGCGCACGCCACACCTTCCACTGGAACGCCGTGGCCTGCACGTCAATCGGCAGGTCCAGTGCGGGTGCTTCGCCCTTCAGGTGATCGACGATGGCCCGGACCCATTCGGCCCTGGCCGGCTCGCCCTCACGGATCTCCGCGGCGCGATATTCGTCGCGAAGGCCCCTGGCAAGCGCCTCGTCCGAGTCCCCAAGTTTCACCGCGCAGACGCCGTTCGCGGTCGTCCCGACGAGAAGCCGTCCGAACGGGCTGGGAACAATGGAATAGGCGATCTGCATGCCGGCTCCGTGCTTGCGGTACGCAGACGGGCTCATCCCTCGCGCGGCGCCGCTCTCGTAGAGCCGGCTGGGCGACCCGTACCCTGCCTCGTAAATGGCCGTGGTTACGTCGTTGCCGCGTCGCAGGCTCGCACGCAGGCGGTCTTCCCTGCACGCCGCCTGGTATTCGCGCGGAGACACGCCAACCAGCGCCTTGAATCGCCGCTGCAGGTGGTGCGGGCTCATCGAGGCGATCCGGCCCAGCCGGGCAAGCGTCACCGGCTGGTCGGCGTTTGCCGCCAGGTACGCCGAAACCCGGCGGACCGCTTCCATGCCGGGAACTCCGACATCGATCTGATCGGGCTTGCAGCGTTTGCAGGGCCGGAAGCCGGCCTGGCGCGCGGCGGTGCCGGTATCGAAGAACTTCACCCGATCGGCGCGCGGCCGCCGGCTCGGGCAGCTGGGCCGGCAGTAGACGCCGGTCGAGGTGACACCGTAGACGAACGTGCCGTCGGCGGCGGAATCGCGGGCGGCCAGCGCCTTCCAACGCAGGTCGAGGCCGGTGGGAGCGCTCATGGCAATCGATTCATGCTGCATCATGTCCGCCACGATAGGCCAGTGCCCCCGGGTGGTGCGATCCGCAGCTTGCGCGCACATCGCAGGGCCCGCTGTCACAACCTTCGTCCCGGCCGTGGCGGCGTGGCTAGACTGCCGGTCATGCGGGCACTCCTCACCCTCACTTTCGGCCTGCTGGCCCTGGCCGGCATCCAGCAACCAGGCTCGACCGTCGGCTGGCGATTCGACCTGGCGTCCGATTCATCGCGCCAGTACGAGCCCGACTCCGGCGATCCGACGGGACTCGGCCCGCGGCCGGTCGCGATCACGGTCTTCTACCCCGCCGCAGCCAGCCGCGATCCGCCCGCCACACTCGAGGCGCTCGCGCGCCTGGATGCCTACAATCGGTTTCGCCGCCCGCCAGAGACAGCCTTCGATGCAGCGGCGACGGCAGCACTCGAAGGCACCACACCCGGCGCGCCGGCGCAGGTGATGCACAGCGTGCGCGATGCCGAGCCATCGGCCGGGCGGCATCCGCTCGTGCTCTTCGCGCACAGCACGCCGCTGGGCATGTCGGCGATGGCCGAAGACCTTGCGGCACACGGCTTCGTCGTCGCGGGCATCATCTCGCGCGGCGCCGAGCGGGGATCGTACCGGTTGAGCGTCGCCGACGTGCAGGCCATGACCGCCGACTTGCGGTTTGCGCTCGAGCGCGTTCGCGGGCTGCCGTTCGTTGATGCATCGCATGTCGGCGCGATCGGCATGAGCAACGGTGCGTTCGCGGCGGTCGGGCTCGCCAATCAAGTTCCTATCGATGCGATCGTCAGCCTGGACGGCACGGTCGGCGAACGCGCCGCGGCGCGCGTGCTCCCGGAGCTGGCGTCGGCAACCGCGCCGGCAACCGTGCCGCCGCTTCTCCACCTCTACGCGCCTGATAATTCCTTTCTCGACTTCGCCGAGTTGCGGAGGCGGCCCGGACGCTGCCTGACGATCCAGGTGCCGGACGTCGGCCATTCCGATTTCCTGACATTCGCGCTGCTTCGACCGGTCGATCCGAACGCAAGTCCGCGTCGCGCTCGCGTGATCGAGAAATTCGCGGCGATCCGGCGGCTGACGCGCGAGTTCCTGGCCTCGCGGCTCTCGGCCGGCCCGGATCTACGACTCGAGCCCGGAGACGCGTCGCTCGGCCTCAGCGCCGCTCCGTGTGACGCACGCTGACGCGCGATAATGAGCGCATGCGGACGCTCGGCCGAATTCTGTTGGCCCTTCTCGTCCTCATGGCTGGTGTGATCGTCGCCGGCGGCTGTTACACGCGCGCCCAACTGCGCGGCAGCCTGCCGGTGCTGGACGGCAACATCACGATGAACGGCCTGTCGGCGAAGGTCACGGTGACCCGCGATGCGCTCGGGGTGCCGTCGATCGCCGGCGCGACGCGCGCTGACGTCGCACGGGCGCTGGGCTTCCTTCATGCCCAGGATCGCTTCTTCCAGATGGACCTGCAGCGCCGCCAACCGGCCGGCGAGCTGGCCGCGCTCGTCGGAGCGCGCGCGGTTCCGGTCGACGCGGAGGTGCGCGTCCACCGTTTTCGACACGTCGCCCAGGAGGCGCTGGCCAAGGCCAGTCCTGAATGGAAGGCCCTCCTCGAGGCGTACGCTGCCGGCGTGAACGCAGGCCTGCACTCCTTGTCCGCGCCGCCATTCGAATATCTCCTGCTCCAGGCGACGCCCGAGCCGTGGAAGCCCGAGGATTCGATCCTCACCGTGCTGGCAATGTTCTGGACGCTGCAGGGACGCCAGGCGGCGTTCGAGGAAACCAACCAGCAATTGCGCGATGCGCTTCCCGAGCCGCTCTTCCGGTTCCTGGCCGTCGTCGGGTCGGACTGGGATGCGCCGTCGGTAGGTCGCCTCGCATCGCGGCCGGCCGTCCCCGGGCCGGAGATTGCGGATCTGCGCGGCAACTCACCGGCAATCAGAGCGGTTGCACGCAACGATGCAGGTGTCGCTGCGGCCGGGACGTTCGACGAGCAGGCCGCGCTGATCGGCTCGAACAACTGGGCCGTGGATGGGGCGCACAGCGCCACGGGCCGCGCGATTGTCGCCAACGACATGCACCTGTCGATCGGCGTGCCGAACATCTGGTACCGCGCGTCAATGGCCTGGCCGGATCCGGCGGAGCCACTCGCCACGCTCCGCCTTGGCGGGGTCACGCTTCCAGGGCTCCCGGTCACCGTGGTCGGCAGCAATGGACATGTCGCCTGGGGCTTCACCAACACCGGCGGCGACTGGAGCGACCTGGTACGCATCGAGCCGGACCCTCGCGATCCGTCGCGCTATCTCACGCCCGCCGGACCGATGTTGTTCGACCTTGGAGACGAGCAGATTGCGGTCAAGGGCGGGGCGCCGACTCCGATCGCGGTGCGCGGCACGATCTGGGGGCCGATCGTCTGGAAGGACGCCGAGGGGCGAGAGTACGCGCAGCGATGGATCGCGCACGATCCGGCGCTGCTCGCCACCGATCTCGATCGGCCGGAGCGGACGCGAACCGTGGACGAGATGGTCGTTGCCCTGGTGGGCCTGGGATTACCGAATCAAAACGTGACCGCGGCGGACTTGAGCGGACGAATTGCCTGGACGGTTGGAGGCGCGATTCCGAAGCGCCGCGGCTTCGACGGATTCACGCCCGAGTCGTGGGCCGACGGATCGCGCGGGTGGGACGGCTTCCTCGAAGCGGCCGACTACCCGCGCATCAGCGATCCGAAGGCGGGGCGGCTGTGGACGGCAAACGCGCCCGTGGTGGACGGTCCAGGACTCGCGGCGATTGGAGATGGCGGCTATGCGGACGGCATCCGCGCGCGCATCATCCGCGATCGGCTGATGGAGATTTCGAAAGCGACACCCGAGCAGATGCTCGGCGTACAGCTCGATAACACCGCGCTCTTTCTCGAACGGTGGCGCGGTGTCGCGCTCGACGTGCTGGCCGTGGGTGCGGCTGCCTCACCAGCGGATCGCAGGGTGGCGCGGCGTGAGTTCAAGCGGCTCGTCGAGACCACGTGGACCGGTCACGCGTCACCTGAATCCGAAGCCTATCGCCTCGTGCGTACTTTCCGCCTGCAGGTCGTGAAACGCGTCCTCACGTTCGTGACCGCGCCGGCTGCGGCAAAGGACCCGTCGTTCGACTACACGCGCGCGATGCGCACCGAGGGCCCGGTCTGGTCGCTTGTGTCCGAGCGCCCGCTGCACCTGCTGGATCCGCAGTTCAGGAACTGGGACGAGCTGCTGCTGGCGTCGGTCGACGCGGCGATCGACGAGCTGACCGAGGGAGGAAAGCCGCTCGCGGGTCGTACCTGGGGCGAGTTCAACCGCGCGCTGATCCAGCATCCGCTGTCCAGCGCCGTTCCACAGCTCGGGCGCTGGCTGAACATGCCGCAGGACTCGTTGCCCGGCGACGCCTACACGCCGCGCGCGCACGCGCCGCGCACGGGTCCGTCCGAGCGCATGGCCGTTTCACCCGGCGACGAGGAGCACGGGATCCTGCATATGCCGACTGGCCAGAGCGGCCACCCGCTATCGCCGTACTTCGGCGCGATGCACAAGGCGTGGGTGGACGGCTCGCCGGTGCCGTTCCTCCCAGGCCCCGCCGTCCACACCGTGACGTTCGTTCCGTAGGGCTGCGTCGGCCGGAGGGGGGACAGTCCCCCAACAAAACGTAAGGGGGACTGTCCCCAGTTGCGGGTCGCCGTCACCAGCGGATGCGGAGCAAGGGGCGGACAGGAGAGGGGGGCGGAGTCGAACCGCTGGATGGCGCGGGGCGGACGCGATACAGAGGCTGACGCGACGTGTTTGCGCGATCGAGCAGGTAACCGACCGTGCCGTACGAGATGACGGCGCTCGCGACGAGGGTGCCCTGCGACTCGGGCAGCTCCGTGGCAACGAGCAGCCCCATGATCAGGCCGATCGCCGCCCCCTTCAGCGTCCCGTCCAGCGTCGAGTCCCGCGCGCGATCGACTGTAAACACGGCGTCGCGCTGCATGACGATAGACTGCGCGCCGGTGCTGAACGTCACTTCAAGGTCGTCGGCGTCGACGAGCTTGAGGCGGCGCTCCTGTCCATTCGCATCGGTGACGTAGACCTCCTGCCCCAGCGCTTTTTGAAGATGGGCAAAATCCGCCAGCCGTGCCGGCGTGAGCGTGGGATCGGGAACCGACATGATCCCGAAGATGAGCGGCACGATCAGGTATCCCATGGCGTCCTCCAGGCTCGAATTCGCGAGCCAGGGCCACGGTAGCCCCCGCGGTGGACGCAAGTCCTGAGAGCGGCCTGAGAAAGGATGAAGAATCGTTCACGCCGCTCGCGACGCGATCGCGAGCAGCAACGGGCGCAACCGTTCGTGGCCGTGAAGCGGCAGGAACATCGGATCTGCGGCCAGGCTCCATGCGGTCGGCCCAGGAGGAGCGTTCCTCAGCAGCGTGCCCAGCACGTCGCACGCTTCCGCCGGCCGGCCGGTCCACGCCAGTAGCGCCGCGCGGACGAGCGTGGCGTCCGACACCTTCGGACCCGACGCCATCTCATCCAGGGCGCGTTCGACGGCCGCGGCGCGAGAAGCAGGGGACATTCCCCCTACACTTTTCGTCAGGGGACTGTCCCCCGACGGATCCGTACGGGGGCTGTCCCCACTTGCCAGGTGCAGGCCGAGGGCGCTGCGGGCCGCGCCGGGATTCAGCGACTCTGCCAGCTCGAACGCGGTCACAGCTTCGTGGCGCCGGCCGAGCCGGACATGATGGAAGCCAGCCGAGGTCGCCGCCAGCCACTGGAACTCGCGCGCGAAGAGCCCCGGCGAGCTCTGCTCCGTCTCGGCAGCAAACGCGGCGATCGCCTCCTCCATTCGATCGGTCGCGGTCGCCACCAGACCTCGCATCCAGTGCAGCCCCGCCACCGGCAGCACTGCCATCCCGGGCTGCGCGTCCTGGATGCGCGCGCCGGCGTCGGCCTCGGCGCCAGCCCGATCCCACGCGCCGCGGGCGACGAACACCATCGCCGAGAGCAGGTGCGCCGCAGCGCACGACGGCGACAAAGCCAGCGCACGATCCGCCTCGCGCAGACGGTCCTCGCCCCAGCAGGCCAGTGCCAGTCGAAAATGGTGGCGCCAGCTGTCCGGCTCCAGCGCCACCGCCCGCCGCGCCGCTGCCTGCGCCTCATCACGTCGCCCAGCCAGCGCCTGCGCGTGTGCCATCACCGCCCAGGCCTCGCCGAGGCGCGGATCGATCTCGGCAGCTCGCCGCGCCGCGGCCAGCGCCGCCTGCAGCCGCTGTACGTCCGGACGGTTCGTCAATCGCGTGGCTTCAAACTCGACCACGCACGCGTTGGCGACGCCGGCGTGAGCCGGCGCGTAGTCCGGCATTGCCGTCGCGGCCGCCTCCATCGCCGCGCGGGCTTCATCGAGGCGCGTTGGATCGAGCGACTCGAGGGCAAGGCGGCCCTCCACCCAGAGCCGGAACGGATCGCCGGTCGCGGCTTCAGCGGCCGAGACCCCGACGAACCGGTAGCCGCGCCTCGCCATCGTCTGGATCACCCGCGGCTGGTCGGCGGGATCGCCGAGCGCCTTCCGGATATCGGCGATCGCCCGCGCCAGCGTGTTCTCGGTGACGTGAACGTCGGGCCAGAAGCGATCGAGCAGCTCCTCTTTCGTCGCGATC
>DATJFF010000177.1:0-83138 GCA_035495795.1 Vicinamibacterales bacterium | reverse complement strand
CGTGGCGATCACCGACGTCGGCAGCGCGAGCGCCGAGATCAGCGTCGAGCGCCAGTCGCGCATGAAGATGAAGATGATCAGGACCGCCATCAGACCGCCGAAGATGATGTGGCCGCGCACGTCCTTGACGTTTTCGCGAATGCCATCGGCGTCGCTGTGTACCGGCCGGATCTCCAGCTGCGGGAAGCTGGGCGCCAGTTTCTGGAGCGCGGCTTCGACCTTGCCGGCGATCTGCACCGTGTTGGCGCCCGACTGCTTGCGGATCGCGAACGACACAGCGTCGGCGCCGTTCAACCGGGTGGTAGAGGTGCGCTCCTCGTAACCGTCTACGACCGTAGCGACGTCGCGGACCCGCACTGTCGATCCGCCAGTCGAACGAACGATGACGTTCTCGATTTCGGCAGCGGCTTTGAACTCGCCTTTGGTCCGCAGCGATACGGATTGGCCTTCGCGCTTCACCTGACCACCGGGCACGTCCAGGTTCTCGGCGGTCAGCTTGTTGGCAACCTCGGAGATCGGCATCTGCAGCGCTTCGAGCCGGCGCGGGTCGAGGTTGACCTGGATCTCGCGAATTTCGCCGCCGTTGACCTGCACCGCCGCGACGCCGTCGATCTGCTCGAGCAGCGGCTTGAGGTCGTCTTCGACCTGGCGCCTTGTCACGTCGCTCGGCTGGCTCGATCCGACTGCGAACACCATGATCGGGAGCGCCGCGACATCGAACCGCTCGATGGTCGGATCCTCGATTTGATCGGGAAGCCGATTGCGGATGGCGGCCACCTTCTCCCGAACCTCCGCCGCGGCCGCCTGCGGGTCCACCTCGAGCCGCAGCTCGACGCCGACGCGCGAGAACCCTTCGGTCGAGGTCGAGATCACGCGCTTGACGCCGTTGATGCCGGCGATCGCGTCCTCGACGGGCTTGGTGACCAGGGTCTCGACTTCTTCCGGCGCCGCCCCGGGATAGATCACCGAGACGTTCACGAACGGGAAGTTCACGTCCGGGAACAGATCGATGCCAAGCCTGGTCATCGACACGATGCCCAGCACGACAAAGCTGACGATGAACATCGTCGCGAAGACGGGGCGCTTGATGGAGGTATCAGATATCCACATGACGCGTGCTCGATTGAACTGGGGACCTTTACGAGCGCCTTACCGAACTGCGATGGCGCGGACCTTCACGCCGCTCGCCACCTGCCGGCGGGCGTCGGCAACAACCGTGTCTCCTGCGGCCAGGCCCTTGACGATCTGCACGCGACCGCCGTCGGACAGCCCTTCGGTGACCTCCACCGGCGACACGGCGCCGTCGCTGACCTTGAGCACAATCCGTTTACCGTCACGCGTGCCAACTGCCTCGCGCGGGACCAGGACGGCGTCCTGGGCGGTGGACTGAACGATTCGAGCCGAGGCGTACATCCCCGACAGCAGCTCGCGCTTCTCGTTCGGCACTCGGACTTCGATCCGGAAATGCCGGTTCCGCTCGTCCACCTGCGGCGCAATCGCGCCGAGCTGGCCCTCGAACACCTGTCCAGGCTTGGCCTGGGCTTCGATGCGCGCCTTCATACCGACGCGAAGCCGGCCGGCCTCGAGCTCCGATACGCCCGCCTCCAGCTTCATCTGCCGGAGATCGGCGACGACCACGACCGGCTGGTCACCAGGCATGGCGCCCGCGTCGTAATTTCGCTCGACGATGACGCCGGTGACCGGCGAGGTTACGGTGGCGTTTCGCTGGACCTCGCGAGCCCGGCGAAGCGACGCTTCGGCCTGGGCGAGGTTCGCGGTCGCGAGATCGCGCTGCGCAACCGCCGAGCGATGCGCGGTCTGTGCCGCGTCCAGCCGCTGGCGGGGGAGGGCGCCGCCTTCGAACAGCACCTTCGCCCGGTCGAGCTCGATCGTCGCGTTCGCGAGCGACGCTTCGGCCGTTTCCAATGCGGCCCTGGCCACAGCGACCGCGGCCGTGGCGGCGTCGGCCTGGGCGTCGATCTCTCGACGATCGACGGTGGCGATCGTCTGGCCTTCCGCGACGTTGTCGCCGATGTCCACGAGGACCCGTTCGAGTGCGCCGGGCACGCGCGGCTTGACCGGCACCCGCGTCCGCGGCGCGAGTGTGCCGGAGATTTCAAGAGCGGCTTCGATGCTGCCTGCCGTGGCCGTAACCACCGGAACGTCGACGGTGGTGACGACCGGTTCGGTCTGCGCCTGGGCCGTCGGCTCCGAGGACCGGCAACCGGCTGCGGCAATGGACAAGGCAAGGACGACGGCGGGGATGAGGACGCTACGCTTCATTGGGAACTCCGACGGGAACGACGACGGGCTGTGCGGGGCAGTCGTGAAGATGAAAGGTGGTGGCGCTGCCGGCTTGCAGGCCGGTGATCACGGCCTCGAGGACGTCGCGAGCGAGAAGATCGCGCCCGTCGCCGGGCGAGAGCCGGTGGCAGAGCGCGAGGACCGACGGGCCCATCAGCGCGCCCCACAGGACGTGCATCGCCGCCCTCGGGTTCACGGAGGCGGGCAGCTGACCCGCGTCGATGGCCCGCTGCAGCCACGAGGAGGCGTCGGCCATCAGCGACTGGAGGATCTCGAAGCCTTCCCAGCCCTCGGTAATCTTCGGGACCGAGCGGTCGACGAACATCAGCTCGAAGTAGGCCGGCTGCTCCTTCGAGAACTCGTAGAATGCCCACCAGCCGGAGCGCACCTGGTCGAGCGGCGTGTCGCCGGAGAGGGCGTTTTTGATCTTTTCGTCGAGGCGGCGGAAGCCGTCCTCGGCAAGGGCCATGTAGATGTCGTCCTTGCTGGCGAAGTAGCTGTAGAGAGCGGCAGGGCTGTATTCGATGCGCTCCGCAATCTTCCGGATGGAGACGTTGCGATACCCTTCGGTGACGAAGAGGTCGCGCGCGACATCGAGGATGGACTGGCGGACAGCCTGCTTCTCGCGATCCTGGCGTTCCTTGATTCCCATGTGTTTTGATTGAACAGTGTTCGGGGATCTAACGGTATTAGACGCCGCGGCCCGATGGCAAGTTCCAGGTTTCACAAGCCCCTGTTCGAATGCTGCAAGTGATTGACAGAAAGGGCGTTATCGTCAGGGCAGCGGCGGCTGCCTCGGCTGTATGGGCGGTGGTCATCCTGCTGACGCCCATGCTCCCGGCGAGCGCCGCCTGGCTGGCAGCGCTTCCGTATCTGGTCGGTTCGGTGGTGTGCCACCAGATTCCGGAACGCTCGTTTCACCTGGCTGGCGCGCAGTTGCCGGTATGCGCCCGGTGCACGGGTCTTTACGTCGGCGCCGCGCTCGGACTCGTGTGGTGGGCTACGAGCGGTTGGCGAAGCCGCGCACGCTGGGCCAACAGGACCGCGCTGACCGCGCTCGCAGTCAGCGGTGCGCCAACCGCGTTGACTGTCGCGACGGCCTGGCTTGGCGTGGCCGATCCGCCGAATGCGTGGCGGGCGATTCTCGCCGTGCCGCTTGGTGCGATCGGCGGCTGCGTGGTCGGCGCAGTGGTGACGGATCACCTGAAGTAAACTGAGTCTTCGTGCCTCCCACAGTCGTCTGGCTCATCTCGTGGCTCGTGCCCGGAGCCGGACATCTCCTCCTGGGACGACTGCAGAAGGGCATCATCTTCCTGGTCGCCATCACCTCGATGTTCGCGATCGGACTCGCCCTCGACGGACGCCTGTTTCCGTTCGATTTTTCGGAGCCGCTGGTGGGCCTGGCGGCGCTGGCCAACCTCGCAACCGGCGCTCCGTATTTCGTGGCCAGCGTGCTCGGAAAGGGCGAGGGAGTGGTGACGGCCGTCGCCTACGAATACGGCAACGCGTTCCTGATCGTCGCCGGGCTGCTCAACATGCTCGTCGCCCTCGACGCCTTCGACGTCCGGCTCGGACGCAAGTGACCAGCCGATGACCACCCATTTCGGCCTGCTGGTGCTGTTTGCGTTTTTCGTGTCGCTGGTATTCGCGGTCATCGCCCGCGACTCGCCACACGAGCAGCTGCGGGTGGGCCTCAGGTACTTCGGGGCGTTCGTCGCGGCGGGACTTGTGCTCGGCTGGCTGATGTATCCGCTGCCGTTCTAAGGTGAGAAGTGAGAGGTGTTTCCGGCCTTTCCCTTTGCCTTCCGCCTTTTGCCTTCTGCCTTCTGCCTTTTGCCTTGACACGTTTCTTCTGGCTTTGGTTGCCCGTCGCCGCCTACATGGCGTTCATCTTCTTCCTGTCATCGCAGTCGTCGCTCCCCGGCTCGTCGCTGACACCGGACTGGGTCCAGCACGGCATCGCCTACGCGGGGCTCGCCGTCGTGACGCTGCGGGCGGTCTCGGCCGGACGATGGTCGGCAATTGGTCCGACGGCCCTCGCGCTCGCCTGGCTCATCGCCACTCTGTACGGCGTGAGTGATGAGTACCATCAGTCGTTCGTTCCCGGACGGACGCCGGACCTGCGGGACGTGATCGCGGATGGCGCTGGTGCGGCGCTGGCCCTCGGCGCCGCGTGGGCGTGGGGTATCATCAGGCGTTCACCATGACCTTTGACAACCTGCTGTACGAGCGTGACGGGGCTGTCGCGATCCTGACGTTCAATCGCCCGAAGGTGCTGAACGCCCTGAACGCCGCGACCCTCCGGGACCTCGACGCGGCCTTCGACGCGCTCGAAGCGGATGATGAGGTCAGGGCGATCGTCCTGACTGGCACCGGAGAGAAGTCGTTCGTCGCCGGGGCCGACATCAACGAGCTCGCCGTACTCAGCCCGGCCCAGGGGAAGGAACACGCGCGGCACGGGCAGCGGATCTTCGATCGCATCGAGCAGCTCGGCAAACCCGTGATCGCCGCCATCAACGGCTTTGCCCTCGGCGGCGGATGCGAGCTGGCGATGGCCTGCACCATTCGTATTGCGGCCGACACCGCGCGGCTCGGCCAGCCGGAAATCAATCTCGGCATCATCCCTGGCTACGGCGGGAGCCAGCGCCTGCCGCGGCTCGTCGGCAAGGGCCGCGCGCTCGAGATCCTGCTGACCGGCGACATGATCTCGGCCCAGCGGGCCCATGAGATCGGCCTCGTCAATGCCGTGGTCCCGGCGGCCGATCTGATGACCACGGTCCGGGCTCTCGCTCAGACGCTCGCCTCGAAGGCGCCGCTTGCGACCCGCTACATCATCCAGGCAGTCAACTCCGGTCTGGACACCTCGCTTGCCGACGGACAGTTCCTCGAGACCGCGCTCTTCGGCACTATCGCCTCGACCGAGGACACGAAGGAAGGCACGAAGGCGTTCCTGGAGAAGCGCAAGGCCGCCTGGAAGGGACGCTAGCGTGCGCATCGCCGTCGTCGTGGCGCGCTTCAACGACTTCGTCACCGAGCGCCTGCTCGCCGGCGCGCGCGAAGCGCTGGCGGAGGCCGGCCTGGGCGCCGAGGCCATCGAGGTGCACTACGTGCCCGGCGCCTTCGAGATTCCTCTCGCGGCGGAGATCGCTGCCGCGCAGGGACGGGTTGATGGTGTCGTGTGCCTTGGATGCCTGATCAAGGGCGCAACCCCGCACTTCGAGTACATCGCTTCGGCGTGTGCTCACGGGATCATGGCCGCGCAATCGAAGACCGGGGTGCCGATGGCGTTCGGGGTCTTGACGACGAACTCGGCGGAAGAGGCTTTGGAGCGGGCGGTAGCCGGACCCGGGAACAAGGGCCGAGAGGCGGCGGAGGCGACGCTCGCGATGGTCAGCCTGCTCTCGGAACTCCGGGCGGAGCAGGCGTGAGCGAGGGATCCGGCAGCGACGACCGGTGGGCAGGACGCCGGCAGGCGAGAGCGGCGGCACTCCAGGTACTCTACGAGTGCGAAATCGGCGGCCTCGCCCTCGGCGAGGCGATGGGCGTGCTGGATCGCGTTGGCGAGCCGGAGGCGGCGGCGCTCGACGTCGCCGGCCGGCGCTTTGCGGAAGACCTGGCCCGCGGCGTCCTCGAAGAGCGCGCGTCTCTCGACGATCGGATCGGGCAGGCCGCAAAGCATTGGCGGGTCGAGCGGATGGCCACGCTCGATCGGCTGGTTTTGCGCATGGCCGTTCACGAATGGCTGGCGATGCCGGAGACGCCGCCGCGCGTGGTCATCAACGAGGCCATCGAGCTCGCCCGCGCATTCAGCGGGGAGGACGCGGTGAAGTTCGTGAACGGCGTGCTCGACGGCGTGTTCCGGTCTCTGCGGGAGGAAGGGAAGGTGGTTGAGTAGTGTCGAGCAACGAAGAAGCGCAGATCGCGCAGCGCCACGCCAATCTGGTCGCGATTATCGCGCTCGGCTTCCAGGCTTACCCGAACCGGTTCGAGACTACGCACACGGTCAGCGCTCTCGTCGCTGCGCACTCGGCCACACCGGCGCCAGAGCTCGAGGCCTCCCGAGTCGACACGATCACCGCCGGACGCATCGTCAGCATCCGCAACTTCGGCAAGGCGGCGTTCATCGTGCTGTCCGACGGACGCGCGCGCATCCAGGTTTACGTGCGGCAGGACTCGCTGCCCGATCGCGAGTATCAACTCTCCAAGCTGCTCGACTTCGGGGATCAGGTTGGCGTGGCCGGGTACCTGTTTCGTACCAAGACCGACGAGCTGACGATCTGGGCGACATCGATCGCGTTCCTCGCCAAGTGTTTCGTGCCGTTGCCGGAGAAGTGGCACGGTCTGCAGGACGTCGAGATTCGCTACCGCCAGCGGTATCTCGACCTGATCGTCAACCCCGACGTTCGCCGCGTCTTCGAGATCCGAAGCCGGACCGTGGCCGCGGTTCGCGATTTCCTCACCGGGCACGGCTTCCTCGAAGTCGAAACGCCGATGATGCAGCCGATCGCCGGCGGCGCGCTGGCCCGTCCCTTCGTCACGCACCACAACGCGCTCGACATGAAGCTGTACCTCCGCATCGCGCCGGAGCTCTACCTCAAGCGGCTGACGGTCGGGGGCATCGAACGAGTCTTCGAGATCAACCGTAACTTCCGGAATGAGGGAATCTCGACGCAGCACAATCCGGAATTCACGATGCTCGAGTTCTACTGGGCGTATGTGGACTACCAGGTGCTCATGAAGTTCACCGAGGAGCTGCTGTCGTTCGTGGCCAGGGCAGCCGTCGGTACCGAGGCGATCACGTTCGGAGACCACACGATCAGCCTGCAGGCGCCGTTCCGCCGGCTGTCGCTGCGGCACGCGGCTGCCGAGGAGGCGTCGCGCCGCCTCGGAGTCAGCGTTGCGGTCGAGGAGTTGCGCAGCCTGGATGCGGCACGGGCGATTGCGACGCGGCTCGGAATCGAGCCCGCACCAGGCGCCGGAGCGGGCAAGGTGGCCAGCGAGATCTTCGAGCGCCTGTGGGAAGAGCAGCTGATTCAGCCAACTTACGTCTACGACTTCCCGACCGAGGTGTCGCCGCTGTCCAAGCAGAAGGCAGACGATCCCGAGACCGTCGAGCGGTTCGAGCTCTATATCGGAGGCTTCGAGGTGGCCAACGCCTTCAGCGAGCTGAACGATCCGGCCGAACAGCGCCGCCGCTTCGAGGCACAGATCGCCGAGCGGGCGAAGGGCGACGCCGAGGCACACGCGATGGACGAGGACTACGTCCGGGCGCTCGAATACGGGATGCCGCCGGCGGGCGGAGAGGGCATTGGCATCGACCGGCTCGTGATGCTGCTGTCGAACTCGCCGTCGATTCGCGATGTGATCCTGTTCCCGCTGATGCGGGCCCGCGAGTGATGCCGGCCCCGACGCGCTGAGGCCCCCGCATGCCCTACGAGCTGCAGATCGCCCTTCGCTACCTGCTGGCCAAGAGGCGACAAGTGTTCATTTCGGTGATCTCGCTGGTCTCGACGATTGGCGTCACCGTCGGCGTGATGGCGCTGATCATCGCCCTCGCGCTGATGACGGGTCTGCAGAACGAGCTGCGCGATCGGATTCTCGGCTCCTCGGCGCACGTGTACGTCTGGAAACCGAGTGGACTGACGGACTACAAGGCCGAGGTCGCGAAGGTGAAGGCGATCCCGGGCGTTGTCGGTGCGGCGCCGGCGTTGATTGGCCAGGCGCTCATTCGCAGCGATCGCGGTGAGGGCTTCGTAACCGTCAAGGGGATCGACCCGGAGCTCGAGCCGGCGGTCACGGACCTGGGTCGTTCGATGACGTCGGGATCGGTCTCGGATCTCCACCCGGCGACCGACGATCAGTTTGCCGGCATTCTGATTGGCAAGGATCTGAGCGGCAAGCTGAGCGCCTTCCCTGGCGACGTCGTGACACTGGTCACGGCGGAAGCGTCGCTCTCGCCGATGGGGATGATGCCGCAGCAGCGGCGCCTGCAAGTGGCCGGAACGTTCAAATTGGGCCTCTTCGAGTTCGATCAGGCGTACGGGTTCGTCGATCTGGCGACGGCCTATCGCCTCACCGGCAAGGAACGGCCGGACCATCTCGAGCTGCGCGTGGCGGACATCTACAACGCCCCGGTGGTCGCCGACGAGATCCAGGAGCGACTCGGTCAGGAATACATCACCCAGGACTGGTCCGACATGAACCGGTCGCTGTATTCGGCGCTCTGGCTCGAGAAGATCGCGATGGGGATCGGCATCGGGCTGATCGTCATGGTCGCGGCGCTCAACATCGTCGCCTCGCTGGTGCTGCTGGTCATGGAGAAGACGCGCGACATCGCGATCCTGAAGACGATGGGCGCGTCGGGGCGGAGCGTGATGCTGATCTTCCTCCTGCAGGGGATGATCATCGGCGTGGTCGGCACGCTCGTTGGCGCCACCGCGGGGGCGGTCGTGGCCTGGACGCTGGATCATTACCGCGTCATCAGCATCCCCAGCGACGTCTACCAGGTCACCTATCTGCCCTTCAAGCTGCTGCCGTTCGATGCGATCACCGTCGTGATCGGTGCGGTCATCGTCTGCTTCCTGGCCACCCTCTATCCGTCCCGTCAGGCAGCGAAGCTCGACCCTGCCCAGGCGCTGCGATTCGAGTAGCTGATGTCTTTCGTGGCGGCGAGCAACCTCTCGAAGAGCTATCCGGTCGCCGGCCGGAGGCTGCAGGTACTGCGCGACCTGTCGCTCAGCGTCGAGCGGGGGGAGATGGTGGCGATCATGGGCGCATCCGGCGTCGGCAAGAGCACGCTGCTGCACCTGCTGGGCGGCCTCGATCGCCCGGACTCGGGGACGATCGTCGTTGGCGGACACGAGATCACCGCAATGCCCGATCCCGATCTGGTGTCGTTTCGGAACCGGCAAGTCGGGTTCGTGTTCCAGTTCCACCACCTGCTGCCCGAGTTCACGGCGCTCGAGAACGCCGAAATGCCGCTCCGGATCGCGCGCATGACTGTTGCCGCGGCCCGGCCTCAGGCGACGGAGCTGCTGACGAAAGTCGGTCTCGCCGACCGGCTCGATCACCGGCCGGGGATGCTGTCTGGCGGGGAGCAGCAACGCGTGGCGGTTGCCCGCGCGCTGGTGAATCAGCCGGCGCTGCTGCTGGCGGATGAGCCAACTGGCGATCTCGATGAGGGAACCGCGGATGCGTTGCACTCGCTGCTGCGAGACATGCACCGCGAATACGGATTGACGGCGATTCTGGCCACGCACAACCCGCGCCTCGCCGAGCAATGCGATCGCGTCCTGCGTCTCGAGGGCGGCGCGCTTCGCACGCCGTAGGCCTGGGATAGGCGCACGCTTTGCGCGCGCAAGCCTCGGCGCTACGCGCCTCCGTAGGCGGCGCTTCAGCGCCGCAGGCCTCGCTTCGCTCGGTAGGTAGTTTCCTACGCGACGAAGGCGCGCCTGCGACCCGAAGGCCGCCCGCCGAAGGCCTACGGCCGCGAAGCGGCCGCCTATTTCACGTTGGCCTTGAACCACGCCAACGTACGCTGCCAGGCCTGCTTCGCCGCCGCCTCGTCGTAGCGCGGCGTGGTGTCGTTGTTGAAGCCGTGCTGCGTGCCGGGATAGAGATAGCGTTCGTACTTCACGCCGGCGGCCTTGAGCGCGGTTTCGTATTCGGGCCAGCTCGCGTTGATGCGTTCGTCGACTTCCGCGGACTGGATCAACATCGGGGCCTTGATCTTCGCGACGTCAGCCGTCGTCGGTGAGCTGCCGTAGAAGGGCACGCCGGCGGCGAGGTCGGGCAGCTGCGTAGCCAGGTAGTTGACGACACCGCCGCCGTAGCAGAAGCCGACCGCGCCATACTTGCCGGTTGTCTCCGGGCGCGCCTTCAGCCAACCCGCCGCGGCGACGAAGTCGGCGCGGGTCTTGTTCTGATCGAGCTTGGGGAACAGCTCGCGGGCCTTGTCCTCGTCACCCGGGTACCCGCCGAGCGGGAAGAGCGCGTCCGGCGCGAACGCGACGAAGTTGTCGAGTGCCAGCCGGCGGGCGATGTCCTCGATGTGGGGATTCAGCCCGCGATTCTCGTGAATCACGAGGATCGCCGGAAGCTTTCCGGCGGCCTTGGCCGGACGAACGAAATAGCCGCGCATCTTTCCGTAGCCGGCGGGCGAGCTGTACTCCAGGTACTCGGCCTTGATGCGGTCGTCGGCGGGTTTGACCACCTGGGCTTCGGCGAACTTCGGCGACAGCTGCTCGAGCAGCATCGCCGCGGTCACGCCACCGACTGCGTACTTGGCGGCCTTGTCGAGGAACCCGCGGCGATCGAGCGCGCCGTGGACGTAGGCGTCGAACAGAATCAGCAGTTCCTGGTCGAAATCGTGCGCGGTCTTGCGTTCCATCACTGGCCCTCCCGGCGCGGCAGGTGCGCCAACTCGAAAATCACGTCAGCGATCGCGGAGTAGTCCTCCTCGCCGCGGCCGGACGCTATCTGCGCGTTCACCAGCTGCGAAACCACGCCCGAGGCGACGGCAGGGACCCCCGCCTCGCCGAGCGCCGACATCGCAATGCCCAGATCCTTCTTGAACAGCTTGCCCTTGAATCCGGGCTTGTAGTTGGCCGTGATCATCCGCTCGCCGTGGACCTCGAGGACCCGGCTCTGCGCGAAGCCGCCCATCAGCGCAGCGCGCACCTTCATCGGATCGACGCCGTTCTTGCGGGCGAGCGCTATCGCCTCGGCGACCACTGCCATCGTCCCGCCGAGCACGATCTGGTTGCACGCCTTGCAGATCTGCCCGGCGCCCGACTCGCCGACGTGCACGATCCGCTCGGGCTTGCCCATGGCTGACAGCACCGGCATCACCTGGGCCAGCGCCGCGCCGTCGCCGCCGACCATGAACGTGAGCGTGCCGTCGATCGCGCCAATCTCGCCGCCGCTGACCGGCGCGTCCAGGTAGGCCGCGTCTCGTGCCGCGGTCTCGCTCGCAAGACGCCGGGCGGTTGCAGGCGCGATCGTCGAGGAGTCCACGATGATGGTGCCTGGCTGGATCGCGCTGAACACGCCATGCTCCCCGGCGAGCACGGTCTCGACGTCAGGCCCGTCGGGCAGCATCGTGATGATCACCCGCGCGTGCAGCGCCACGCCGGCGGGCGAATCGGCGGCGCGGGCGCCGGCCGCAACGAGCGCGACCACCGGACCACGACTACGGCTGTGGGTGATGACGTCGAAGCCCTTTTTTCTGAGGTTGAGGGCCATGGGCTTGCCCATGAGGCCCAGGCCGATGAAGCCGATCGGAGAGGACATGGCGGGTAACGTTACTTGGCGGGATGCCAAGGTGCAAGGGTGCAAAGGTGCACGGGTGCATCTGTGCCCTTACAATCGCGCGCATGCGGGCACCTGGTGTGGCTCTGGCGATAGTCGCGGTGATGGCGACGACTACCAGCGGGATTGCTGATGTTGTGCAGGTGCAGGTCGCGCCGTCGGCGGTTGGGCTCGATGCGGCCGCGCTGGGGAAGGCCACGTCGCTGTTGCAGTCGGTCGTCGCCGAAGGAGCGATCGCTGGGGCGGTTGCCGGGGTGGTCCGTCGCGATCAGATCGCCTATCTCGAAGCTGTCGGTGTTCAGGACCTGACCACTGGCGTGCCGATGTCTTCGCGGACGCTGTTCCGCATCTACTCGATGACCAAGCCGGTGACGGCCGCCGCCGTGATGCTGCTGTTCGAGGAAAACAAGTTCCAGCTGAGCGATCCCGTTTCGAAATACCTGCCGGAGTTCGCAGACGTCCAGGTGGGGAGCGGCGCCGATGCTCGTCCTGCTGCCCGCCCGATCACGGTCGAGGACCTGCTGCTGCACACCTCAGGCCTCAGTCATCGGACGTCGGACCTGTACCGGGAGCTCCAGGTCCGGTCGCGTGCCGACACACTGCCGCAGTTCATCACGAAGGTCACCCGGGCACCCCTGATGGAGGATCCGGGTACCCGGTTTCGCTACAGCGAGGCCACGACGGTGCTCGGGCGGCTCGTGGAAATCTGGTCGCGGCAGCCATTTGACGCCTTCCTCCAGGAGAGGATCCTTCGGCCGCTCAAGATGCGGGACACGAGCTTCTGGGTGACGGCCGATGCTTCGTCCCGTCTGGCGACCGTGTACGGTCCGGGTCCGGACGGCCGGTTGGCTCCCGTAGACCTCGAAGCGGTCCCGTTCACGACCAGGCCGGCCCTGATCGAGGGCGCGGTGGGCCTGGTCTCCACTGTCCCGGACTACTTGAACTTCGCCCGGATGCTGCTCAACGAGGGGACCTTCGGGACGGTTCGATTGCTCAAGGCCGACACGGTCCGGCGCATGGTGACCAACGGTCTTTCACCGGCGCTTCTCCAGTCCCGGGGCGGGAAGATGGGCTGGGGGCTGGGAAATGTCAGCGTGGTGGTGGACCCGACCGGGCTCGGCTACCCGGCTACGGCCGGAGAGTATGGGTGGGACGGGACGGCCGGTACCATCTTCTGGAACGACCCGGCAACTGGCACGGCGATTGTTCTCATGACCCAGAGCGCTCCGGCCAATCCGGCTGGTGTCCGACAGCGGTTCAAGACGGCTATCGAGGCCGCCCGGCGCTAGCCTCGCGCGATCCAATTCGGCGAAGTTACACAGAGACAGGCACTTAGCCGGACATCCTGGGGCCAAATCGGCGGGTTCTGCCGTATAATGACCTCACAAGGGGGCTTCGGCGTCGGATGTTCGAACGCTACACCGAACGAGCACGGCGGGTACTTTTCTTCGCCCGCTACGAAGCGAGCCAGCTTGGAAGCATCTCGATTGAAACCGAGCACCTGCTCCTGGGCCTGATTCGCGAAGGCAAGGGTCTGACGAGCCGGATCTTCGCTCGTTCGCACCTGTCCCTGGAAAGCATCCGCAAGGATATCGAGGGCCGGACGGTATTCCGGGAGAAAGTCTCGACCTCCGTCGAAATTCCCTTCAGCGCCGAAACCAAGCGCGTGCTCCAGTACGCCGCCGAGGAAGCCGATCGGCTGCTGCACAACTACATCGGCACCGAGCACCTGCTCCTGGGCATCCTCCGCGAGGAACGGTCCGTCGCCGCGACCATCCTCATGGAGAAGGGGATGCGCCTGCACCAGGTGCGGGAAGACATCGTACAGCTGCTCAACGAGAAGACGACGCTCACGCGCGTCAAGGAGACGCCGCTTCTCGCCGAGTTCAGCCGGGACCTCACCGAGTCGGCGATGAAGAACCAGCTCGATCCGCTGGTTGGCCGCGACTACGAGCTCGAACGTGTCCAGCAGGTGCTCTGCCGCCGCACCAAGAACAATGCGGTGCTGATCGGCGAGCCCGGCGTCGGCAAGACGGCGATTGTCGAAGGGCTGGCGCAGAAGATCGTCTACGGCGACGTGCCGCACTTCCTCGCCGACAAGCGGATCCTCGCGCTCGACATCTCATTGATCGTGGCCGGCACGAAGTACCGCGGCCAGTTCGAAGAGCGCCTCAAGGCGATCATGAAGGAGCTCACCGAGAACCCGAACATCATCGTGTTCATCGACGAGCTGCACACGCTGGTCGGCGCCGGATCGGCCGAGGGATCGCTCGACGCCGCCAACATCCTCAAGCCGGCGCTGTCGCGCGGCGAGATTCGCTGTATCGGCGCGACCACGCCGGCCGAATATCGCAAGTACATCGAGAAGGATCGCTCCCTCGAGCGCCGCTTCCAGGCGATCAAGGTGGACCCGCCGTCGGAAGGCGAGACCATCGCGATCCTGCTGGGCATCAAAGATCGTTACGAGACCTTCCACCACGTCGAGTACACGCGCGAGGCCATCGAGGCCGCGGTCTACCAGTCGAGCCGCTACATCACCGACCGCTTCCTGCCGGACAAGGCCATCGACCTGGTG
This sequence comes from Vicinamibacterales bacterium, assembly GCA_035495795.1. Lineage (GTDB taxonomy): Bacteria > Acidobacteriota > Vicinamibacteria > Vicinamibacterales > UBA2999 > VFZN01. The sequence goes on along the minus strand of DATJFF010000177.1, from coordinate 68,950 downwards.
GACGAGGCCGGCGCCCGCGCCAAGCTGCGCGAGGCGGGCTACAGCGAGGAATTCGGCGAGATCAACAAGAGCATTCGCGTCGCCGTCGAGCAGATGGAGAGCGCGGTTTCGCAGAAGGAGTTCGACAAGGCGCAGTACTACCGCGAGCAGGAGCAGAGCGCCCGCGAGAACCTCCAGTTGGTCCGCGAGAAGTTCGACGTCCGCTCCAGCACGCGCCGGGTGGTCGTCGGCCGCGCCGACATCGACGAGGTGGTCTCGAAGTGGACCGGGGTGCCGCTGTCGTCGATCAACCAGGACGAAGGCGACAAGCTGCTGCGCATGGAGGCGGAGCTGCACCGGCGCGTCATCAGCCAGGAGCGGGCCATTTCCGCCGTCTCCCGGGCCATCCGCCGCTCGCGCGCCGGGCTCAAGAACCCGAACCGCCCGGTCGGCAGCTTCATGTTCCTCGGGCCGACTGGCGTCGGCAAGACCGAGCTCGCCCGAGCCCTCGCGCAGTTCCTGTTCGGCAGCGAGCACGCGTTGATCCGCTTCGACATGTCCGAGTACATGGAGAAGCACTCGGTGTCGAAGCTGATTGGCTCGCCTCCGGGATACGTCGGCCACGAGGAGGGCGGCCAGCTCACCGAGAAGGTGAAGCGCAACCCCTACTCGGTGGTCCTGCTGGACGAAATCGAGAAGGCGCACCCCGACATCTTCAACATCCTGCTGCAGGTGTTCGAGGACGGGCACCTCACCGACGGGCTCGGCAATCGCGTCAACTTCAAGAACGCGATCCTGATCATGACCTCGAACATCGGGGCGCGCTTCATCCAGAAGAAGGCGTCGCTCGGGTTCCAGGCCGACTCGGCCGACCAGCAGAAGGGCGTGCAGGACATGGTGCTCGGCGAGGTGAAGCGGACCTTCAACCCCGAGTTCATCAACCGCGTCGACGAGCTCATCGTCTTCGAGGCGCTGACCGACGACGACCTGCGGACGATCCTGTCGCTGCTGGTGGATCAACTGAACGTCAATCTGATCGACCGGAAGATGAAAGTCGTCCTGTCGCCGGACGTCACCGACTGGATCATCGAGGTGACCTGCAAGGACCGGTCGTACGGGGCCCGCCCCTTGCGTCGCGCGATTCAGCGCTACGTCGAGGACCCGCTCGCCGAGGAGCTGATCCGTGGTCATCTGCAGGGCGGTGAGATTGAGGTCTACCTCGAGTCAGGGCAGTTGACCTATCGCCCGGCAGGCGCACCTGTTGCGGCCGGCCGCCGGCTGACGGCAAACGTCTGAAGCTTGAAGTAGAATCAGTGGTTTCAAGCCAGCGCCGGATAGGTGTGTACTTGCGGTTTCCTGTGATTCAGGGCCTGGTGGCCCTCTGCATGCTCGCGGCAGGACCCGTCCCGGTGCTCGCCGCCCAGACCCCGTCGCCACCGGCTGCACCGCCGCCGGTTGCCGCCCCTCCGGCACAGCCGCCGGGGCAAGCCTCGCCCGCGCCACCCCCGCAGACGCCGCCGCGACCGGCCGCGCCTGCGCAGCAGCCTGCTCCGTCTACGCCGCAACCCGCTCCGGCAGGCCAGCAACCCGCTCCGGCCGGACAGCAGCCTGCTCCGGTCCGGACACCCCCGGCAGGGACGGCCCCGGTGGTCCGCTCGATCGAGTTGCGTTTCCACCCGGTCAACGAATCGCTGATCGAGCCCCAGACCTACCTCTATTACATCCAGACACAGGCCAGCCGTCCGACTGATGGCGTCTGGGTGCCGTATTCGGACGACACCGAGAAGGTCGTTCTCGAGGACTTCAAGCGGCTCTGGGGCACGAACTTTCTCGACAACCTGTGGATCGAGGTCAACGACGACCCGTATCCGAACGGGGTGGTGGGGAAGCGTCTCGTCTACAACATGGAGGAGCGGCCCCGGGTCAAGATCGTCGACTACACCGGGTCCTCCAAGGTCGAGCGGACCAAGGTTGACGAGAAAATGAAGGAGGCGGGCATCTCGCTCCGGCTCGACTCGTTCCTTGACGAAGGTGTCGTCCGCCGGGTCAAGGGCATTGTCCGGGGCCTGATGGCCGAGAAGGGCTACGAGTTCGCCGAGGTCAACTCCTCGGTGGAGCCGCTGCCGGGTGGGCCGAAGCTCGTGAAGGTGGTCTTCGACGTCCAGGAAGGGCCGCAGGTCAAGGTCCGGACCATCGACTTTCAGGGCAACGACGCGATCAGTGACGGCACCCTCAAGCGCCAGATGAAGGCCACGAAGGAGGAATGGTTCCTCTCGTGGATCACCGGCCGCGGCAAGTACCAGGAAGCGAAGTTCGAGGAAGACGCGGATCACATCGTCGAGTACTACCGGAACCACGGCTACGTGCAGGCGCGTGTCGGGCAGCCCGACTTGAAGGTGATCGAGGACAGCAAGGATCAAAAGACGCGCTACGTTCAGCTCAACATCCCGGTGGACGAAGGTCCGCGGTTCAGGGTCGGGAAGTTCGAGTTCGACGGCAACACGATCATCAAGTCCGAGTTCCTGCGGCCGATGTTCAAGCTGAGCGCCGGCGAGTGGTACAGCGAGAAGCGGATTCGCGACGGCCTGATCAAGGCGCGTGAAACCTACGGCAGCGGCGGCTATTTCGAGTTCACCGGATATCCGGACCTTCAGTTCCAGATGGCCGCGGAAGCGCCGCTCGCCGGGCCGGCCGAACCGACGGTCGACGTCACGATGCGCCTTACCGAGGGCGAGCAGTATTTCGTGAACCGGCTGACGTTCACCGGCAACACGACGACGCGCGACAACGTGATCCGGCGCGAGATGCGCCTCGTCGAAGGGGCCCCGTTCAATACCGAGGCGCTGAAATTCAGCGTCCGCCGTCTCAATCAGCTCGGCTACTTCAAGAACATCGAGGAGCAAGGCGGCCAGGCGGTGGACGTGCAGAAGACAGCCAACTCGAAGAACGAGGTGGACGTCACGCTCAAGCTCGAGGAGCAGAACCGCAACCAGCTCACCTTCGGCGCCGGCGTGTCGCAGTTCGAAGGCTTCTTCGGCCAGCTCTCGTTCCAGACGGCGAACTTCATGGGCCGCGGCGAATCGCTGACGCTGTCGGCCCAGGTCGGGTCGCGGGCCGAGAACTACCAGCTCGCGTTCACCGAGCCGTTCCTCTTCGATCGCAACATCACCGGCGGCTTCGACATCTACAAGCGCACGCTCCGCTACATCGATCAGTTCACGCAGTCCTCGACCGGCGGGAACATCACGTTCGGCGTGCCGGTGCGCAACTTCTCGCGGATGTTCTTCCAGTACAGCTACGAGCAGGTCGAGGTCTCGGATCTGAACCCGTTCTACAACAACCCGCTCATCATCCAGCAGAACCCCTTCCTCGCCGATTCACTGCTGCTCGGCGTCGGCGGCCAGCGCACAATCAGCAAGGTGGTCCCGAGCTTCGTCCATAACACGATCGACAACCCGATCTTCCCGAACCGGGGCCGACGTGTTACCGGCAGCATCGATCTCGCCGGCCCTGGCGGCAACACCTACTTCATCAAGCCCCGCGCCGAGGTCGTGCAGTTATGGAAGACGTCGGCTCGCACCACGTTCGGCGTGCGCGGCCAGATCGAATACATCAAGCCCTATGGCGAGACCGAAGTGCTGCCGATTTACGAAACGCTGTACCTGGGCGGCGAGTACAGCGTCCGCGGATTCGACATCCGCTCGATCGGACCGCGCGACCTGCGGACGGGCCTGGTGCTCGGCGGCAACAAGAGTCTGCTCTTCAACGCTGAGTACATGATCTCCATTGCCGGCCCGGTCCGCCTGATCCTGTTTTATGACGCCGGCCAGGTGCGCATCCGCGGCCAGTCGTTCGCGTTGTGGGAGGACGAGGTCAACGTGATCCCGGCACCGGTGCCGATCCTGCGGGATCCGTTCTCGAGCGGCATCCTGACCAATCCGAACGCGGCCGGCCCGACGACCGAAGTGACCGGGCAACGCAGCGCGTTCAAGACCTCGACGGGCGCGGAGATCCGGTTCTTCATGCCGGTGCTCAACGTGCCGTTCCGGTTGATCTTCGCGCTCAACCCGCAGCGGGCTGGCATCTACAAGAACAACCTGCAGCCGGCGCAGTTCTTCCAGTTCCGATTTGCAGTCGGTTCAACCTTCTAGCTAGCGGAAATTCTCACGAGGGCTCAAAGCACAGGGGTGCAAAACACGTACGTTCAAAGGCTCGTATCTGCCCGTGTGCCGGCCTGACGCCCGAAGCCTGGAGCGTGAAGCCTACGGATGGACGACCGTGATTTCGTAGTCTTGCGGGGTGGTGATGCGGCCGACGTCGTAGATGCGCACGCAGAGTTGGCCGGCCTGGTTCACCGTGCCGATCACCACGGTGGCCCTCATCGCTGCGTCGTTGGGAATGACGACGGCGCAGGCGCTGCCGTTCCAGGTGCCGAGCATGAGGCCGACGGTGGGGTTTTCGTCGGGACCGATATTGGTGAGGGTTGCGCTGACCGTTCCCAGCGTCGCCGCCGAGAACGGATGGGTGACCCCGCCGCTCACCGTCAGCGTGCCGGTGAAGGTTTCGGTCGTCGGATTCGGCGTGGGTGTCGTCGGGATGGTGACGGGGTCATTGCAGCCGGTCATCATGAGCACGACGACGACCAGACATGCCGGCCGCAATAAAGAGTGCATGGAAGTAGTATAAGATGCCGGGTTGGTCATTGCATATGAAAGGACTTACTGGAATGAAAGGCTTTGCCGTTGTCGGCACCATCATGATCATGGCTGCGGCGCCGCTCGCAGCCCAGGCGCCGACCGCGCCCGCGGCTCCCACGCAGGCCAAGCCGGCGGCACCGTCGCCGCTCAGTCAGGCCCCGCCGACACCGCCGGCTCCGCCACGGCCTTTCCCCGAAGGCTCCAAGGTCGCTTACGTGGTGTTACAGCGCATCGCCAACGAGTCCTCGGACGGCAAGCAGGCGACGGCGCGGATCCAGGCGCTGCAGCAGAAGAAGGCGGCCGAGCTCAATGACAAGCAGAAGCAGCTCCAGACTGCGCAGCAGAAGCTCGAGAAGGAAGCGAGCGTTCTGAGCAGCACTGCCTCCGCCGAGCTCCAGAAGACCGTCGAACGGCTGCAGGTCGAGATCCAGCGCTTCACCCAGGACGCCCAACAGGAAGTCCAGGAACTGCAGCAGCAGCTGCAGCAGGAGTTCCAGGTGAAGCTGGAGCCGGTGCTCCAGGAGATCGGCAAGGAGAAGGGGCTGCACTTCATCTTCAACGGGCCCGATGCCGGCCTCGTCTGGGCCGATAACGCGCTCGACATCTCGAACGACGTGATCAAGAAGCTCGACTCCGGTAAGGCCGGCAACAAACCCCCGGCGCAGTGACCGCCTTTCCGCGCGCGCTCGATCGCCTGCGCGATCGCTACCCCTCGCTGCTCGTCGATCGCATCGACGAGCACGAGCCGGGGCGGCGCATGGCCGCGATCAAGAACGTCACCGTCAACGAGGAGTACTTTCAGGGCCACTACCCGGGCACCCCGCTCCTGCCCGCGGTCCTCACCATCGAGGCGCTGGCCCAGGTGGCGACCCTGCTCGTACTCGAGAAGCACCCCGGCTACGTAGCGCTCCGCGGTGTCAACCGCGCCAAGTTCCGCCGTCAGGTCGTGCCCGGCGATCGTCTGCGGCTCGAGGTGACGCTTGGCGAGCAGCGCGGCCGGCTGGTCTTCGTGGACGGTGTGGCATCGGTGGACGGCCAGACCGTAGCCGAGGCCCAACTGCTGCTCGCGACCCTGGAGAGCGGCCCGGAGATCGATCCGTCGGCTCGCGTGCATCCCGATGCGCGGATCGGTTCAGGCACCCTCGTCGGCCCCTTTGCGGTGATCGGCCCGAAGGTCGTGATCGGATGCAGCTGCAAGATCGGTGCGTCGGCAGTGATCGACGGCAACACCCGGGTCGGCGAGGGCACCGAGATTTTCCCGTTCGCGTCGATCGGCCTGCCGCCGCAGGATCTCAAGTACCGCGGTGAGGATACACGCCTCACCATCGGCCGGCGGAACATCTTCCGCGAGTTCGTCACGATCCATCGCGGCACCGCCGGCGGCGGGGGCGAGACCACCATCGGCGACGACAATTTGTTCATGGCCTACGCCCACGTCGCGCACGACTGCCACATTGGCGATCACACGATCTTCGGCAACGCCGCGACCCTCGGCGGTCACGTCACGGTCGAGGACTACGCTGCGATCAGCGCGTACTCGGGCGTCCACCAGTTCTGCCGGGTCGGACGCTACGCGTTCGTCGGCGGCTACTCCGTGGTCACGAAGGACGCGCTGCCATTCGCCCGCTCGGTCGGGAACCGGGCCCGGGTTTACGGCCTCAACACCGTCGGCCTGATCCGCCGGGGATTCACCGACGAGCAGATTGGACAGCTGAAACGCGCCTATCGCTATCTGCTGCAGTCGAAGCTCAATACCACGCAGGCGCTGTTGCAGATCGAGCAGGATCCAACCCTGTCCTGCAGCGAGATCACCTACCTGGTCAACTTCATCCGGACGACGAAACGCGGCGTGATCCTGCGCCGCGGCAGCCGCCGTGCCGAGGATGCCGGGGACGAGTGATCGCCGATGAAGCTGGGCCTGATCGCGGGTAACGGCCGCTTCCCGTTCCTCGTTCTCGATGCCGCTCGATCGATGGGCCACGAAGTCACGGTGGTCGCGATCAAGGAGGAGGCCTTCAAGGATCTCGAGCAGGCCGCGGCCAGGCCAGGCCCCGCCGCGTCGGTGCACTGGATCTCCCTCGGCCAGCTTGGCGGCTGGCTCAAGATTCTCAAGCAGGCCGGTGTCACCCAGGCGGTGATGGCCGGGCAGGTCAAGCACACCAAGATCTTCGGCGGCATCGTGCCCGACCTGACCGCGCTGTCGGTCCTGACCAGGTTGAAGTCGCGCAACACCGACGCGATCATCGCCGCAGTCGCCGACGTGATGCGCGACAACGGTGTCGAGCTGGTGGACTCGACGTCGCTTCTGAAGCCGATGCTGGCGAGCCCCGGACTGATGTCCGAGCGGATGCCTACCCCGGACGAGCAGAAGGATCTCGACTTCGGCTACCGGATGGCCGACGCTATCGCGGGCCTCGACATCGGGCAGACGATTGCGGTCAAGCACCGGGCCGTCGTCGCCGTTGAAGCGATGGAAGGCACCGACGAGACGATTGCGCGGGCGGGACACCTGGCAGGCCCAGGCGTGTCGATCGTCAAGGTCGCCAAGCCTGGACAGGACATGCGGTTCGACGTTCCGGTCGTCGGACTCGCGACGATTCAAGCGATGCGGATCGCCGGAGCCACGGTGCTGTCGCTGGATGCGGGGAAGGCGCTGATGTTCGACCGCGAGACGATGCTGGCTTCTGCGAACGAAGCCGGCATCGCCGTAGTCGGGCGCGATATGTCGCGGGAAGGAGCGGCGTGAACAACTCGCCGCTTCGTGTCGCGGTCGTCGGCGTGGGACATCTGGGCCGGCACCATGCGCGCGTGCTGGCGAGCCTGCCAGGGGTGAGGCTGGTTGGCGTCGTCGATACCAATACTTCGCGCGCGGCCGAGGTCGCGCAGGCCAACGGCACCACCGTAGTCGCCAGTATCCAGGACCTGCCGGGAGCGGTCGACGCCGTCATCGTGGCGGTTCCCACCGAAGCCCACGCGGCGGTTGCGATCCCGCTGCTCGAGGCCGGCATCGACGTGCTCGTCGAAAAACCGTTGACGCGTTCGCTGAGCGAGGCCGACGCGCTGATTGCCGCCGCCGCGAGATCGGGACGGGTCCTTGGCGTCGGCCATATCGAACACTTCAACCCGGCGGTGCAGGCGGCCCGTCCGCACATCCACGATCCCCGCTTCATCGAAGTCCACCGGCTGGGCACGTTCCCCGAGCGCAGCCTCGACATCGACGTAGTCTTCGACCTGATGATTCACGACATCGGGCTGGTCCTGGAGCTTGTCGGCAGCGAGGTCGTCGGCATCGAGGCCGTGGGCGTGCCGGTGTTGACCCCGAGAGTGGACATCGCCAATGCCCGCCTCAAGTTCGCCAATGGCTGCATTGCGAACCTGACCGCGAGCCGCATCTCGCGGGACCAGGTCCGCAAGATCCGCTTCTTCCAGAAGAACACTTACCTGTCGATCGATTACAAGGCGCAGGAGGTCGAGGCATGGCGGCTCGTGCCGCAAGAAACAGGGATGCCGCGCATCGACGGCGGCAAGCTCGACGTGGTGCGCGACGAGCCGCTCAAGCGCGAGTTGGCAGACTTCGTCGCCGCGGTGCGGGAACGGCGCAGTCCCGCAGTGACGGGGACGCACGCGCGCGCCGCGCTGGTCCTGGCGAACGAGATCATGACCCGGATGGGTTGAGATGACGGACATGGATATCGATGCCGCAATCGTCGAGCGGGCCAAGAACGGAGAGGAGCTGACCGAAGCCGAGCTGCTGGCTCTGGACGGCGCCGACTTGCTCACACTCGGAATGCTGGCCGACGAGGTCCGCCGCGCGCGAGTCGGAGACCGCGTGGGATTTGCGCGGGTGTATGAAGTTGGGCCGGACAACGGGACCGAGGCAGGTCTTGCGGTGCCGGCTGCCGCTCAGGAGATTCGGCTCTCCGCCGCCGCGGATTCTCTTGAACAGACCATCGATTTGATTCGACAGGTGCGTGCCGGCATAGGTGCCGGGCCTCGACTCACCGGGTTCTCCCTCGGTGCCATAGCCGCGCGAGAGTGGGGCGATCTGCCGGCGGTGCTGACCGCGTTCCGGTCGGCCGGTCTCGACGCGCTCGCCGAAGCGCCGGTCGATCTCGTTACGCCGGCTGACGTCGAAACCGCGGCTGCCTGCGGCGTAATGCCGCAGACGCTGTCGGTGCAGCGGTGGCCGGGCGACGGGCGAATCCCTGTGCTGCTCCGGGCCCGCGCCATTGCCAGTGCCAACCCGGCGCTCACCCGGTTTGCGCCGTTGTCACGAGAGCAGTCCGTCACGGCGCCGACGACGGGATATCACGATGTGCGAATGGTGGCGCTCGCGCGGCTGGCGCTGCCGGCCGTGCCGACCATCGACGTGGACTGGCAGCAGTACGGACCGAAACTCGCCCAGGTCGCGTTGATGTTCGGCGCCAACCACCTCGATCGCGTCTCTCCCGTCGACGACGCGGCGCTCGGCTCGCGTCGCGCCAGCGCCGAGGAGGTGCGTCGCAACATTGTTGCGGCGGGCTTCACGCCCGCCGATCCCGGCGAGGCGGCATGAGGCCAGCCCGCCTGGGCGCGGTGTCGTACCTCAACACCACGCCGCTCGTTCGCGGGCTCGACGCCCGGCCGGACCTGTTCACGGTCCGGTTCGACGTGCCGTCGCTCTGTGCCTCGCTGCTGCACACCGGAAGCGTGGACGTCGGGTTGATACCGGCGGTGGAATACCTGAGCGGTGATTACGCGATCGTGCCGGACATCGCCATCGGATCCGACGGCCCTGTCGTATCTGTCGCCATCTTCACGCGAGTGCCGATCGGCGAAGTACACACGCTCGCGCTCGACACCAGCTCGCGGACGTCGGCGGCGTTGACGCGCATTCTGTGCGCTCGTCATTGGCGGACGGCGCCGGTCTTCACCCCCGCCGACCCTGATGTCGACGTGATGCTCGCCACCAACGACGCGGCGCTTGTCATCGGCGACCGCGCGCTCGAGATCGACCCGGCGGCACTCGGCGCGACCAAGATTGATTTGGGGATCGCCTGGAAGGAAATGACCGGCCTGCCGTTTGTCTACGCAGTGTGGGCCGGACGCCCGGATGCGCTGGATCACGAGCAGGTGGTGGCACTGCAGAATGCTCGCGCCCGCGGCGAGCGCGAGGTCGCCCAGATTGCACGGGAAACAGGCGGGGGACACCCGGCGATCGAAGGCCGGAACCTCGAGTACCTGCGTGATACTCTCAGGTACGGGCTGAGCGAGCGGGAGACCGTCGGATTGGCGCGGTTCCACGCCCTCGCCGTCGAGCTCGGCATCGCGCCGGCGATTCGCCCGCTGCGGTTCTACGCATGAACCAGACCCTGGAGCAGTTGCAGGCCCGAATCGAGGATGGCGGCCGGCTTTCCGCCGGTGAGGCCCTGTCCCTGTATCGCACTGCGCCTACATGGTGGCTCGGCCGCATGGCCGATCTCGTGCGCCGGCGCAAGCATCCTGAGGGGCTGGTCACCTACATCATCGACCGCAACGTCAATTACACGAACGTCTGCGTCGCGCGCTGTAACTTCTGCGCGTTCTATCGCCCGGTCGGCAGCGCCGAAGGTTACGTTCTCGGCTTCGAGGAGATCTTCCGCAAGATCGACGAAACGATCGCGCTCGGCGGGGTGCAGCTCCTGTTGCAGGGCGGGCACAACCCGGACCTGCCGCTCGCCTGGTACGAAGACCTGTTCCGCGCGGTCAAGGAGCGCTATCCCTCGTTCAAGCTGCACGCGCTGTCCCCGCCGGAAGTGGTGCACATCTCACGGATGGCGAAGCTGCCGGTACCCGAGGTGATCGCGCGCCTGATCGGCGCTGGCCTCGACAGCATTCCTGGCGGCGGCGCCGAGATCCTCGTCGATCGGGTCAGGAAGCTCCTCAACTGCTACGGCAAGGCATCAGCAGACGAGTGGCTCGACGTCATGCGCCACGCCCATCGCGCCGGTCTGAGAACCACCGCGACCATGATGTACGGCACAGTGGAGACCGACGAGGAACGTGTCGAGCACATGCTACGGCTCCGGGATCTCCAGGATGAGACCGGCGGGTTCACGGCGTTCATCACGTGGAGTTATCAGCCGGAGCACACCGAGCGCGGCGGCCGTGAGGCCACCGGTCTCGAATATCTGCGCACGCTCGCCATCGCACGACTGGTTCTCGACAACTTCGACAACCTGCAGGCGTCGTGGGTCACCCAGGGCGGCAAGGTCGGGCAGTTGAGCCTTGCATTTGGCGCCAACGACATGGGGAGCGTGATGATCGAAGAGAACGTCGTCCGGGCGGCAGGCGCGGCCTACTGCATGGACGAAGTGGAGATCGTCCGCAACGTCGAGGACGCGGGGTTCGTGCCCAAGCGCCGGAACATGCACTACGAGATCCTCGGCGATCCGATTTTCCGCGAGCGCGACGTGCCCCGACAGCTGGAGCTGGCCACGGCCCGCGCCGCCGGCGACAGCTCGGTCCCCGCCGAGCTCCTGAACTACGAGGCGCGCAGCGCCACCGGCAAGCGCCAGCGGACCCGGCCCCAGTCGCCTGTCGCATGATGCGGCTCGCCGCGGCGTGGGTCGTGCCGATCGACCGGCCGCCGATTCGAGATGGATGGGTGGCGGTGGAGGGCGACCGCATCGTCGGAGTGGGGCAGGGCAATGACCCCGACGCGCAGGCGCTCGGGCCCCTGCGCGGTCTCGGCCACGTGGCTCTTCTGCCCGGTCTGGTCAACGCGCACACCCATCTCGAGCTGTCATGGCTGAGGGGCCGCGTGCCGCCGTCAAATGCGTTCTTCAGCTGGGTGAAGCAGTTGATCGTCACTCGCGGCGGTCGCGTTGAACGCTTCGACGATCCGGCAGTGCTGGCCGCCGCGGCTGGAGCTGCGACGGAGGCGATCGAGTTTGGTACGGTGGCGGTCGGTGACATCAGCAATTCGCTGGCGTCTGTCCCCGTACTGGCCGAAACCGGGTTGGACGGCCTGGTGTTTCACGAACTGCTTGGTTTCAAGGAGACGACCGGCGCGCTGGTCGACCGGACGGCGGAGCAGCGCGCCCGGGCCTCAGCAGTCGGTGGGACCCGCGTTCGGGTCAGCATCGCGCCGCACGCGCCGTATTCCGTCTCGCCCGAACTGTTCAAGGCGGTGCACGCGGCGGCGGCGGGGAGCGGCGAACCGCGCACCAGCATTCACGTCGGCGAGTCGCCCGAGGAGATGGAATTGCTGGCGCACGGCACGGGCGAGTGCGCAACCATGCTGCGCTGGGTTGGTGCGTGGCGCGACGATTGGGTGGCACCGAACACCGGTCCCGTGGAATACCTCGACGATCTCGGGGTTATCGACGCGGCCACGCTTGCCATCCACGGCGTGCAGCTCTCCGATGACGGTCTGGCGCGCCTGCGGGATCGCGGCGCCACCCTTGTCACGTGCCCGCGGAGTAACCAGTGGGTCGGTGTTGGCGTACCGCCGGTCGCCGCTTTTTATCGCTCCGGCGTCGCGGTCGCCGTGGGCACCGATAGCCTGGCCAGCGTCGATGACCTGAACCTGTTCCAGGAACTGAAAACCATGCGCTGGCTCGCGCCGGACGTGCCGGCGCGGCGCCTGCTCGAAAGCGCGACGTTAATCGGCGCACGTGCGCTCGGGCTCGAACGTGAGCTCGGCTCGCTCGCACCCGGGAAACGCGCGGACATCGTGCAGGTGAAGGTGCCGGACGACGTTGACGATGTCGAGGAGTACCTCGTGTCGGGGTTCCCGGCGTCGGCGATTGGCTGGGCCGCCCGCACGCACGGGAGTCAGGAGTCAGGAAATAGGAGATAGGAGATAGGAGGCAGAAGTCACCTATGCACCCTTGCACCTCTGCTCCTCAATGACGCCTCGTATGACTCGACTTGCCACCTATCTCTCGTTTGTCCGTTTCAGCCACACCGTCTTCGCGCTGCCGTTTGCGCTGACCGGCGCGCTCCTGGCGACGCGCGAGCACGCGATCACGTGGGCACAGGTCGGCTGGATTGTCCTTGCCATGGTCTCGGCGCGGAGCGCGGCGATGGGTTTCAACCGGCTCGTCGACGCCCGCTACGACGCGCTCAATCCCCGCACCTCGAACCGCGAACTGCCACGAGGCGTGATGTCGGTGCGTGAGGCAGCCCTCTTCGTCGCGGTCGCGTCGATTGCGTTCGTCTGGGTCTCGTTCCGCATCAGTCCGCTGTGCGGCTGGCTGTCGCCGGTCGCGCTTGCGATCGTGTTCTGGTACTCGCTGGCGAAGCGATTTACCGCCTACACCCAGGCATTCCTCGGCCTCGCCATGGCGGTGGCGCCGGTCGGCGGGTGGCTGGCCGCCGGCGGACGTGGCGGCTGGGAGCCGTGGCTGCTTGGCCTGGCAATTGGTTTATGGGTGGGTGGATTCGACGTGCTCTACGCGTGCCAGGATCTCGACTTCGATCGCGCGCACGGCCTGCGATCCATTCCGACGCGATTTGGTGTTCCGGCGTCGCTGGCGATCTCCCGCCTGATGCACGTCGGCACGATCGCCTGCATGGCGGCGCTCGGCTGGCTGGTGCCGCTTGGTCCCATCTACGCGGCCGGGGTCGCCATCGTGGCGCTGCTCCTGGTCTTCGAGCAATCGCTGGTCAGCGCGACCGATCTGTCGCAGGTCAAGCGGGCATTCGATCTGAACGGCTACGTCGGGATCGTGTACTTCCTCGTGACCGCGCTGGCGCTGTATGCCCGTTGACAAGTCGCCGCAGGCGATCGCGGGAATGTTCGATGCGATTGCCGGCCGGTACGACGTACTGAACACGGTGCTCTCGGGCGGTCTCGATCGCTATTGGCGCTTCCGGGCGATCCGGTCACTGGGGCTGACCGGCCGCGAGCGGCTTCTCGACGTGTGCACCGGAACGGCCGACGTGGCCATCGCCGGGGCGCGAGCCGGCCAGGGTGCGGCCCGCGTTCTCGGGGTGGACTTCTCGGGGGCGATGCTTGAACACGGGCTGACGAAGGTGCACCATCAAGGCTTGAAGCGCCGCGTGCAGCTGGTGCGTGGAGATGCGATGCGCCTGCCGGTAGCCGACACCACCGTGGACGCGGTAACCATCGCCTTCGGCATCCGCAACGTGGAGCGGCCTGAGGTTGCCTGCGCGGAGCTGCTGCGCGTGCTTCGGCCCGGCGGCCGGCTGGCGATTCTGGAGTTCGGGTTGCCGGTCATCCCGGCAGTCCGGCCGCTCTACCTCTGGTACTTCAATCACGTGCTGCCGCGAATCGGGCGCGTCGTGTCGCATCATGCGCGGGCCTACGACTACCTGCCGCAGTCCGTCAGCGCCTTCCCATGGGGCGAAGGTTTTGCCCGAATCCTTCGTGCCGCGGGATTTTCACAGGTAGCGGCCAAGCCGCTGTCGCTGGGAATCGTCTATCTATACACTGCCGCCCGGCCGGATCCCGGCGGCGGTCTGTTATACTCTCGTAAGTAGCTGATGTACTTCGACTTCGACGATCGATACTCCGACGTCGAGCCCGTCGGGCGAGCGATTAACCTGCGAGACGGGGTTGTCGTCTCGGTCGTGGTTCACGCGGTCATCGTCCTGATTCTTCTCTTCGCGCCGGAGTTCCTCCCCGCCTTCCAGTCGAAGTCGCCCGAAGAGGTAGCGAAGCTCCAGCAGGCGGAGAAGCAGGAACGCCCGCGGTTCGTCTTCGTTCAGCCGCGGCTCGACACGCCGGCGCCAAAGCCCCCGCAGCGCGCCGAGATGTCCGACATGGACAGGCAGGCCCGAAACCGCGAGCGGCCCAAGGCGCTGGACAACCCGTTGCCGTACTCTCGCGGCAATTCTCGGGAGCGCGCCGAGGCGACCCCGGAGGAGCGGGCTCGCGGCCGCGGCCCGGCGGAGGAGCCAGCGCCACCGGCGCCGCCTGCGGTGGAGACGCCGGCAACGCCTTCGCCGGCCGAGCAGGGCAGGATGGCGATGCAGCAGCCGCAGCGTCCGCAACCGCCGCCGGGCGGCAAGCTCGGCGACGCGCTCCGGAACCTGCAGAAGTACGTCGACCAGGACACCTTCGACAATCAGCGCGGCGGAACCCAGGAGTTCGGCCCGGCCATCCAGTTCGACACCAAGGGCGTCGAATTCGGGCCGTGGATTCGCCGCTTCGTCGCCCAGGTGAAGCGCAACTGGTTCGTGCCCTACGCAGCCATGTCGCTGCGCGGCCGCGTCGTCATCACGTTCTTCGTGCACCGCAATGGCGCGGTGACCGACGTGACGGTGATCGGCCCCTCGTCGGTCGAGTCGTTCAACCTGGCCGCGCGAAATGCGCTCCTCGCCTCGAACCCGACCGAGCCGCTGCCGCCGGAGTATCCCGACGACAAGGCGTTCTTCACGGTGACGTTCTTCTACAACGAGTCGCCGGAAGGCCGCACGCCGCAGCAGTGAGCGGGGATCGGAAGCCACTTCTGGCGGTGCTCGGCCCGACCGCCACCGGCAAGAGCGCACTTGGCATCGCCATCGCCGAGCGGGTTGGCGGCGAGATCATCAACTGCGATTCCACCGCCGTCTTCCGCGGCTTCGACATCGGCACCGACAAGGTCCCGGCCTCAGAGCGACGCGGGATCCCGCATCATCTCGTCGACATCGTGCCGCCGGAGGCGGACTACAACGCGGCCGACTTTGCGCGCGACGCGGCGCGGGCGGTCCGTGAGATCCAGGCTCGCGGCCGGGTCCCGATTCTTGTCGGGGGCACCGGCTTCTATTTCCGGGCGCTCACGCGAGGCCTGTTTCCGGGTCCTGCAAAGGACGAGGCGCTCCGCTCGCGTCTGGATGCGCTGGCTGCGCGACATGGAACGGAGCGCGTGCACCGGCTCCTCTCCCGAGTGGATTCCGCCTCGGCGGCCCGGATCCTCCCGCGAGATCGGAAGCGAATCGTACGAGCGCTGGAGGTCTATTTCCAGACCGGCCAGCCCTTGACCGCTCATTTCGCGAAGACGGTATCGGCACTGGATCCTGACGTGGACGTCGTCGCCGTTGCGATTCAGGTACCCATGGACGTGCTGGTGCCGCGCCTGGCGCGCCGCGTCGATCAGCAGTTCGAGGCCGGCTTGCTGGAAGAGATGCGGCGGAATCTTGCTGCAGGCGTGCCCCGTACGGCCCGGCCGTTCACGGGGCTGGTCTACCGCCAGGCGCTCGAACACCTCGACGGCGTGCGCGGCGCGGACGAGACGCGCGCACTAATCGTGCAGGAGAACCGCCGATATGCAAGGCGGCAGTTGATCTGGTTCCGCAAAGAGCCTAACCTTATGTGGTTTCAAGGCCCTGGCGAGAGTCTCGACACGCAGGCCCGCGTATTTGCATGGCTGGCCGAGCGGGGCCTTTTGTACGCCTAAGGAGCGACGCCGCGATGGCCGACACGAAGACCGGCGCCCCGAATATCCAGGACGTTTTCCTCAATTACGCGCGCCGCGAGAAACTCGCCGTCGTGTTGCATCTGCTCGATGGCCGCGAGTTCGAGGCCCGGATCAAGAACTTCGACCGGTTTGCCTTGATCGTCGAGCACAACGGCATGGACCACCTGGTGTTCAAGCACGCGATCGCGACGATCCGTACGCCGCGCAGCGTGCCGAATTACTTCTCGTCTCATCACCCCTGATCGACTTGTTCCGTCGGGCCATCCTCATCGTGCTCGACAGCGTCGGCGCCGGTGAGCTGCCGGATGCAGCCGCCTACGGCGACGAGGGCAGTCACACGCTGGGACACATTGCCGATGCCGAGTCGCTCGACATCCCGACTCTGGCCGGGCTCGGGCTGGGCTGTGCCGTGCCGCTGCGAGGCGTCGCCTGTCCGCCGGCCCCGCTCGCCGCCTACGGCCTGATGGCGGAGCGCTCGGCCGGCAAGGACTCGGTGACCGGTCACTGGGAGTTGATGGGAGTTGTTCTCGATCGCCCCTTCCCGACCTTTCCGAGCGGCTTTCCGCCCGAGATGATCCGGACCTTCGAGGTCCGCATCGGCCGGACGGTCCTCGGCAACGTTGTCGCGTCGGGAACGGCCATCATCGAGGAGCTCGGCGCCGAGCACATGCGCACCGGCCGTCCCATCGTCTACACGTCGGCCGACAGCGTGTTTCAAATCGCGGCGCACGAAGAGGTGGTGCCGGTCCGGACCCTTTACGACTGGTGCCAGGTGGCCTACGAGATCGCGGTCGAAGGAGCCGGTCTGGGGCGGGTGATCGCCAGGCCGTTCGTCGGCACGCCGGGGGCGTTCCAGCGCACGCCGAATCGTCACGATTACGCGATGCCGCCGAGCGCCACCACCCTGCTCGATCGCCTGGCCGCTGAAGGTCACCCGGTGATCGCGATCGGCAAGGTGAACGACCTGTTCGCGGGACGCGGTGTCGGCGAGGCCGTGCCGACGAAGAGCGATGAGGACGGGATGGACGCCGTCGTGGCGCGGATGGACGCGATGGACCGCGGCCTGCTGTTCGCCAACCTCGTCGATTTCGACACTGTTTACGGGCACCGGAATGACGTCGCTGGCTACGCTCGAAATCTGGAACGCTTCGATCGCCGGCTCGCCGCGCTGTTGCCGCAACTGCGCGAGGACGATCTGCTGGTGATCACCGCAGATCACGGCAACGATCCGGCGACGCCGAGCACCGATCACTCGCGCGAGCACGTGCCGCTGCTCGTGCACGGCGCGCGAGTTCGAGGCGGCGTCTCGCTCGGCACCCGCGCAACGTTCGCCGATCTCGGGCAGACGCTGGCCGACGTGTTCGGCGTGCAGCCGCTGGATCATGGCACCAGCTTCCTGAGGGAGATCGCGTGACGATTCGCGAGCAGCTCGAGCGGCGAGAGCGCGAGATTCTGGCTCCGCAGGCGGCGAAGAGCGGCGATAGCCGCGGCCGCCTGCGATCCGAGGTCGAAGATCCGGTGCGGCCCGCGTTCCAGCGCGATCGCGATCGGATCATCCACACCAAGGCGTTCCGTCGCCTGAAGCACAAGACCCAGGTCTTCTTCTCCCCGCGCGGCGACCACTACCGGACGCGTCTCACGCACACGCTCGAGGTGTCGCAAATTGCCAGGACCATCGCCAAGGTGCTGCGCGTGCACGAGGAACTGACCGAAGCCATCGCGCTCGGCCACGATCTCGGGCACACGCCGTTTGGCCACGCCGGGGAGCGGGTGTTGAGCGAGCTCGCGCCGGGCGGGTTCAACCACTACGAGCAGAGCCTGCGGATCGTGGACGTGCTCGAGCAGGACCGTAAAGGGCTGAACCTGACGTGGGAAGTCCGCGACGGCATCGCCAGGCACTCGAAGGGGAAGAGCGGCTTGCCGGTCGGGGCCCCGCCCGAACATCGCGCGAGCACGATAGAAGGGCAGATCGCCCGCGTCGCCGACATCATCGCCTACGTGAATCACGACATCGACGACGCGGTGCGGGCCGGGATCATCAGCGAAGACCTCCTCCCGGGCGACGCGGTCGCCTGCCTCGGACGGACCCCCTCCGAGCGGATCGGCCGGCTGGTGACCAACGTCGTCGAGGAGACGCTGGCCGGAGGTCTCACTGAGGTGCGCATGGGGCAGGACGTGCTCGACGCCATGCTGGCGCTCCGCTCCTTCATGTTCGAGGCGGTCTACGAGAACCAGGTCGCCACGGCCGAATTCGCCAAGGCCCACGGCATCCTGGGCGGCCTGTGGGACAAGGTCCGGTCTCGGCCGGCCGAGTTCCTGGATCCGCGGACCGTGGAGCAGGAGGGCCTCGACCGCGCGGCCCAGGACTTCCTCGCCGGGATGACCGACCGGTACGCGGTTAACTTGTTCGAGCAGTTGTACATCCCGAAACCCTGGGTGACCGTGACCGACGGGCCGCGCATGGTATAATCGCCGTTTTGATGCGGCTGGATCTTTCGCACATTCGGCAGCCCGAGACGAGCGTCCTGCGGCAGTTCGAGCCGTCCGCCTTTGCGGATCAGGACGAGGACTACCGGGTGATCGCCCCGGCAACGCTCGCCTTCACGGTCGCCAAGGACGACGACCGGTTTCGGCTGGCCGGTACGCTGACCACCACCCTGGAGCTCGGTTGCAGCCGCTGTCTCGAGGCGTTTACGCTTCCCGTGAACGCCGCGTTCGATCTGCGATATCTGCCCGAAGGGATGGCCGCCGCGGATGCAGACACCGCGGACGGGGAACTCGCCGACGAGGACACGTCCGCGACTTACTACCGGGACGACGAGATCGATCTCGGCGATTTGATGCGGGAGCAGTTCTATCTCGCGCTGCCGATGAAGCCGCTCTGCCGCCCGGACTGCAAGGGGCTCTGCCCCCAGTGCGGCACCAACTTGAACACCGACATCTGCCAGTGCGAGATGCAATGGGAAGACCCTCGGCTGGCTGGCCTCAAAGCGCTGATTCCAGACCGGAAGACCGACAATGCCTAATCCAAAACGCCGCCACTCCAAGACGCGGGGCCGCAAGCGCCGCACCCACGACGCTCTGACTGCCGCCAACGCCGGCCGCTGCCCGCAGTGCGGGGAGCCGAAGGCCGCGCACCGCGTGTGCGCCTACTGCGGCTACTACCGCGCCCGCCAGGTGCGGCCGGTCGACGAAGAGTAGACCGCCGGACACGCCATGCGCATTGCGGTCGACGCCATGGGCGGCGATCATGCGCCCAGGCGTCCCGTCGACGGCGCCCTGGCTGCGGCGCGATTTCTCGGGATCGGCATCGACCTGGTCGGCCGGACCGAGATGATTCGCGACGAGCTGGTTCGCCACCCCGACGCCGACACGCTTGATGTCCTGGTGGTCGATGCCCCGGACGTCGTGACGATGGAGGAGTCGGCGGCGCTGGCCCTTCGCCGCAAGCCGCGATCGTCGGTGATGGTGGCAGCGGCTCGGGTCAAGGATGGCCACGCCGCGGCGCTGGTGAGCGCCGGCCACACGGGCGCGGCCGTCGTCGCCGCGCACACGGTGTTCGGCATGCTTGACGGCGTGGACCGCCCGGCGCTCGCGGCAGTGGTGCCGACCAGGCAGGGATCGGCGGTGCTGCTCGACGCGGGCGCGACAGTGGAATGCAAGCCCGCGCACCTGGTGCAGTTTGGCGTGATGGGCGCCGCCTACGCGCGTGTCGCCCTCGGCATCGAACGGCCGCGGGTGGGTCTGTTGTCGATCGGCGAGGAAGCCTCGAAAGGCAACGAATTGACGCGTGAAGCGCATCGGTTGATGAGCCAGGCGCCGGTTCACTTCGTTGGCAACGTGGAGGCTCGCGGCATCTTCGGGGGCGAAGCCGACGTGGTGGTCGCCGACGGGTTCACCGGCAACGTCGCGCTGAAGTTGAGCGAGGGCGTAGTCGAGATGGTCGAGCACCTGCTCAGCGAGGAGTTGCAGAGCACGTTCTCGAGCCAGATGGGGTACCTGCTTTCGCAGCGCGCGTTCCGGCGGTTCCGGAAGCGAGTGGATTACTCGGAGTACGGCGGCGCGCCGCTGCTCGGGACCGGAGCGGTCGTTATAGTGGGACACGGTCGTTCCTCGGTCAAGGCAATCCGCAACGCCGTGGCACAGGCCGCGCGCCTGGCAGGCGACGGTGGATGGGAACGGATGCGAAAGGACCTGATGGCGGTGGGACGGGCGGAGATCTCGTGATCGCGTGCATCTTCCCGGGACAGGGCTCCCAGGCGGTCGGCATGGGCAAGGCGCTGGCCGACCAGTTCCCGATCGCCCGCGCCACGTTCGCCGAGGCTGACGAAGCGCTCGGGATCGCTCTCAGCCAGATCATCTTCGAAGGGCCAGCCGAGACGCTGACGCTCACCGAGCACACACAGCCGGCCATCCTCACGGCCAGCGTCGCCGCGTGGCGTGTGCTGGCGGACAAAGGTGTTCAGCCGGCGTTCGTCGCCGGGCACAGCCTCGGTGAGTACTCCGCTCACGTCGCGGCCGGCACGCTGGCGTTCGGCGATGCGGTACGCCTGGTCCGCAATCGCGGGCGTTACATGCAGGAAGCCGTCCCGGTCGGCACCGGCGCCATGGCGGCAATCCTCGGGCTCGACGAAGCCACGGTCCTGCAGGCCTGTGCCGCGGCCGCTCAGGGTGAAGTCGTGAGCCCCGCGAACCTCAACGGGGCGGGCCAAATCGTTATCGCTGGTGCTGCCGCGGCGGTCGCCAGAGCCGGGGAGCGGGCAAAGGAGCTTGGCGCGAAACGAGTGATTCCACTAAAGGTCAGCGCGCCGTTCCATTGCGCGCTGATGGCCCCGGCGGCGGAGCGCCTCACTCCTGAGCTGCGTGCCGTACCGACCAGAGATCCACGAGTGCCGGTCGTCGCCAACGTCGACGCGCGTCCACGCAGCACGGCCGGCCCCTCGATCGATGCGCTCATCTCACAGGTGTCGAGCCCGGTGCGGTGGGAGGACAGCGTGAAGTACCTGGCCTCCTCCGGAGTCACCACCTACATCGAGGTCGGGCCGGGCACCGTCCTCTCGGGGCTCGTCCGCAAGATCCACAAGGACGCCACGGTTCTCAACCTCCAGGCGCCCGAGGATCTCGGCGCGCTTCCCGTTCCCGCATGAGCACACTGACAGGCAAAGTCGCGATCGTCACGGGCGCATCGCGCGGCATCGGCCGTGCGATCGCCGAGCAGCTTGCTTCGGCCGGCGCGTCGGTCGTTTGCGTCGCGCGCGGTGACAACGCGGCCGCCACGGCGGAGGCGATTCGCGCCGCCGGAGGAGAGGCCGAAGCGCATGGCGTGGACGTCACCGATGCCGCCGCGGTCGAGGCGCTGATCGCCTCGGTCGTCGAGAAGCACGGGCGCATCGACATTCTCGTGAACAACGCCGGAATCGCCCGCGACCAGTTGATGCTGCGGATGAAGCGCGCCGACTGGGACGAGGTGATTGCGACCAATCTCACCGCATCGTTCACGTGGTGCCAGGCGGTCCTCAAGCCGATGATTCGCCAGCGCGCCGGCCGCATCGTGGCGATCAGCTCGGTCGTCGGGCAGTCCGGAAATGCCGGGCAGGCGAACTACGCGGCGTCGAAGGCCGGGCTGATCGGCTTCTGCAAGGCGCTCGCGCGCGAGGTCGCCTCGCGTAACGTCACGGTAAACGTGGTCGCGCCGGGGCTGATCGGTACCGACATGACCAAGGCGATTACCGACAACGCGAAATCGGACTGGGCCTCGCAGATTCCGATGGGCCGCATGGGCACGCCGGAGGAAGTCGCAACCGCGGTGCGCTTCCTGGCATCGGACGAGGCATCGTATATTACAGGGCAGGTTCTCGCCGTGAACGGCGGGATGTACATGTGAGTTGGGTGCCCGCCCCGGGCGCCGTCAAGGGAGGAAGCTGTGGCCGTTGCCGACAAGGTTAAGAGCATCATCGTGGAGCAGCTGGGCGTCGACGAGGAAGAGGTGACGCCAGATGCCTCGTTCGTCGAGGACCTGGGCGCCGACTCGCTCGACACCGTCGAGCTCGTGATGGCGTTCGAGGAGGAGTTCGGCATCGAAATCCCTGACGAGGAGGCGGAGAAGATCACCCGCGTCAAGGAAGCGGTTCAGTACATCGAATCGCATACCAAGAAGAAGTAAAGGCGCCGGGCTGCCGGCACCTGCGACGGAGGGACAGTGAGCAGGCGAGTTGTGGTTACGGGCGTCGGCCTGGTGTCATCGTTGGGCATCGGGACCGAGGCCACCTGGAACGGCCTGCTGGCCGGCCAGAGCGGGGCGGGGCCGATCACCAAGTTCGACGCGTCGGCGTTCAGCACGCGGTTCGCCGCGGAGGTGAAGGGCTTCGATCCGCTGGCGTTCATCGACAAGAAAGACGTCAAGAAAATGGACGTCTTCATCCAGTACGCCGTCGCCGCCTCACAGTTCGCCGTCGACGATGCCAGACTGACGATCACGCCGGATTTCGCTCCGCGAGTCGGCGTGTTCATCGCCTCCGGCATCGGCGGGTTCACGACCATCGAGCGCGAGCACCGCGCGTTTCTCGAAGGCGGGCCCCGCCGCATCTCGCCGTTCTTCATTCCGTCGGCCATCATCAACCTCGCGTCGGGGCAGGTCTCGATCCGCTTCGGCGCCAAGGGGCCCAACTCTGCCACCTGCACCGCCTGCACGGCCTCGGCGCACGCCATCGGCGATGCGTTCGAGATCATCAAGCGGGGCGCCGCCGATGCGATGATTGCCGGCGGCTCCGAAGCCGCGGTGTGCGCGATGGGCGTCGGCGGCTTCGCAGCGATGCGAGCCTTGTCGGCGCGCAACGACGAGCCGCAGCGGGCGAGCCGGCCCTTCGACAAGGACCGCGACGGGTTCGTGCTCGGAGAGGGCGCCGGGATCGTCATTCTCGAAGAGCTGGAGTTTGCCAGGCGCCGGGGCGCGACGATCTACGCCGAGATGGTCGGCTACGGCATGTCCGGTGACGCGTACCACATGACCGGGCAGCCGGAGAACGGCGACGGCGCCTACCGGGTGATGCAGGCAGCCCTCGAATCGGCCGCCGTCGGGCCCGAGGTCGTGGACTACATCAACGCCCACGGCACCTCGACGCCGATCAACGATCCCACCGAGACGCTTGCGGTCAAACGGGTGTTCGGCGATCAGGCCCGGAAGCTGGCGATGTCGTCGACGAAGTCGATGACCGGACACCTGCTCGGCGCGGCCGGCGGGCTCGAGGCTGGCATCACCGTCCTCGCGGTCAAGAATCAGATCCTGCCGCCGACGATCAATCTCGATGAGCCCGGCGAAGGCTGCGACCTCGACTACGTGCCGCACCAGGCGAGACCGGCTACCGTTGGCTACGCGCTCTCGAACTCGTTCGGCTTCGGGGGAACTAACGGCTCACTCTTGTTTAGGAAGTTCGCTGAATAGGCTCTAGGCTTCAGGCTTTAGGCTCTAGGCCTGTCACGCTGCCATCGATATGGGACACCACGAATGCAGTGTGACGCGCGGTTTTCCTAAAGCCTAGAGCCCAGAGCCTAGAGCCTCACACGATCATGAAAATAGCAGTCTGTATCAAGCAAGTGCCCACCCGCGAGTGGCAGCCGCGTCTGAACGACACCAAGACGTGGATCCGCGAGCAGGAGGCGAGTTACGAGATGAACGAGCCCGACGCCTACGCGCTCGAGGAGGGGCTGCGGCTCCGCGAGAAGCACGGCGGCGAGGTCGTCGTCTGCTCGGCCGGGCCGGCTCGCGTCCAGCAGGTCATTCGCGAAGCGCTCGCGCGCGGCGCCGATCGGGCGCTCCACGTCGAGGACGACGCCCTGGGTGCCGCCGACGCGTTCACCGCGGCACAGGCGCTGGTGCCGGCGATGAAAGAAGAGGGCTTCGATCTCATTCTCACCGGCCTGCAGTCCGACGATCAGGGACACGCTCAGTTCGGGCCGGTGCTTGCCGAGAAGCTCGGCGTGCCACACTCGACGATCATCATGGAAGTGGTTGTCGAAAGCGGCTCACTGAAGGTCAAGCGCGAGCTCGAAGGCGGCTGGTTCCAATACGTCACGATGCCGACACCCGCGCTGCTGACGATACAGAGCGGGATCAACCAGCTCCGCTACGCGACGTTGAAAGGCATCATGGCCGCCAAGAAGAAGGAGATCAAGAAGGTGACGCCGCCGGCCGGGCTCGCCTCGCGGCTCAAGGTGGTCGCTCTCTATGCTCCGCAGAAGTCGAAGCAGACGGTGATGATCGGCGGCGCAGCCGCTGAAGCCGCGCACGAGCTGGTTCGCCGGCTGCGCGAGGAGGCGAGGGCGCTGTGATCCTGGTTATCGCGGAGCAGAAGGACGGCAAGCTGAATCGTGCGAGCTGGGAGGCAATCGCTGCCGCGCAGCAGCTGGCGGGTGGGCAGATGCCCGTCAAGGTCGCGGTGTTCGGCAAGAACGTCTCCGGAGTGGCCGCCGAGCTTGCCGGCGCGGCTGTTGCCGAGGTGCTTGCCGCCGACGCCGACGCGCTTGGCACCTACACGCCGGACGCGTTCGTGCAGGCCGCCGGTGCAGTGATCACCGCCCAGGCGCCCCAGTACGTGATTCTGCCGCACACCTACCAGACCCGCGACTTCGTGCCGACGCTTGCGTCGCGGCTGGATCGGGCATTGGTCACCGACGTCATCGCCCTCCGGACGGCCGGCGGTCAGGCGGCGTTCGCCCGGCCGATGTTCCAGGGCAAGCTCGTCGCCGACATCGTGCCGCAGGGGCCGACACCGCACCTGGTCACGGTGCAGATTGGCGCGTTCCGCGCCGACGCGGTCCAGAAAGGCCAGGCCCCGGTCAACGCGGTCCAGGCGCCGGTGGACGCCGGCGCAATCCGGCAGCGGCCCGAGGCGCCGTTCCAGGAGGCGAAGCAGGCCGTCGATCTCTCCCAGGCCGAGCGCATCGTCGCCGTCGGCCGCGGCATCAAGTCGCAGGAGAACGTGGCGCTGGCCGAGCAGCTGGCCCAGGCGTTCGGCGCCGAACTCGCTGCCTCGCGCCCAATCTGTGACAACGGCTGGCTCCCGATGGAGCGCCAGATCGGCAGTTCGGGCCAGACCGTCGCGCCCAAGTTGTACGTGGCGATCGGGATCTCGGGCGCCATTCAACACCTGGTCGGCATGAAGGGATCGCGGACGATCGTGGCGATCAACAAGGACGCCGAAGCACCGATCTTCGAAATTGCGGATTACGGCATCGTCGGCGATCTATTCGAGATCGCGCCGGCGCTGATGGCGGAACTGAAGAAATAGCCTGACATGGAACGCGAAACGCTCGAAGTCGATGTCCTGATCGTCGGTGGCGGTCCCGCCGGCCTGAGTACGGCGCTTCGCCTCGCGCAGCTCCAGAAGGCAAGGGGCGGCGAGCCGCTGTCGATTGCGGTGGTGGAGAAGGCGCGCGAGGCCGGGGCGCACCAGCTCTCGGGCGCGTTGCTGGATCCGTCCGCGCTCGCCGAGCTGATTCCCGACTTCAAGGCCAAGGGCGCACCGCTCGCCGCCGAAGTCACCAACGACAATATCTACTACCTGACGCCGCGGAAGCGGCTCCGGCTGCCGATCACGCCGCCGCCGTTCAGGAACCACGGCAACTACATCATCTCCCTCAACCTGTTCACGAAGTGGCTGGCGGAGCAGGTCGAAGCCGCGGGCATCGACCTGTTCTGGGGGTTCGCCGGCCAGTCGGTGCTGTTCGACGGAAACCGGGTGATCGGCGTCCGCACCGGCGATCGCGGCGTCGGCAAGGACGGGCAGCCGCGCGGGATGTTCGAGCCCGGCGCCGACATCCAGGCCAAGGTGACGATCTTCGCCGACGGGGTGCGCGGCCACCTCACGAAGGAGCTGATGCGGACTCTGCAGCTCGGTCAGTCCAGCGAGCCGGCTCAGTTCGCGATTGGGCTGAAGGAGCTCTGGGAGGTTCCCAAAGATCGGCTGGCGCCGGGCACCGTCATCCACACGCTCGGCTATCCGCTGCGCCAGGAGGAATTCGGCGGCAGCTGGCTCTACGCGATGCCGAACGGCCGTATCTCGATCGGCTTCGTCGTCGGACTGGACTACAAGGACCCGCTGCTCGATCCGTATTCGGCGTTCCAGCGGTTCAAACAGCACCCGTTCATCGCCGGCATCCTGGCCGGCGGCCAGGTGATCCGATACGGCGCCAAGGCGCTGCCCGAGGGCGGCTGGAGTACCCAACCAAAGCTCTTCATGGACGGCGGACTGATTATCGGTGACGCCGCAAACTTCGTGAACTCGCTCCGGCTCAAGGGAATCCACCTCGCGATGCGGAGCGGGATGCTGGCGGCCGAGACGGCTTTCGACGCGATCCGCGCCGGCGACGCGAGCGCGCACGCGCTCTCGGCCTACAAGGCGCGCGTCGATGCAAGCGCCATCAAGTCGGAGCTGTACCCGGTGCGCGGCGTCCACCAGGCGTTTGCCGGCGGGCTCTGCGCTGGGAGTGCGTTCGCCGGCCTCGCGATGCTCACCGGCGGGCTGCTGCCCGGCGACATGGGCGGCCATCCCGGCCACACGCGGATCAAGCGGCTCGAGCACTACTACGGCATGGCGAAGCAGGACATCCTGAGCGGATCCAATGCCGTCGCGCCGGATCGCAAGCTGACCTTCGACAAGCTCACCAGCGTGCACTACTCGGGGACGCACCACGAGGAGAACCAGCCGGTCCACCTGCTCGTGCACACCGAGGTGTGCCACACGATTTGCGGTGAGGAGTTCGGACACCCCTGCGTGCGGTTCTGTCCCGCCAACGTCTACGAGATGGTGGACGACGGGCAGGGCCGGCGTCGCCTGCAGATCAACGCGTCGAACTGCGTCCACTGCAAGACCTGCGACATCATGGATCCCTACGGCGTCATCACCTGGATCGCGCCCGAAGGGGGCGAAGGGCCGCAGTACGACGGCATGTAGCAGCCGCTCGCGGCTAGCGGGAAAGCCCGGCGCCGTGCTCGATGGTCCGGCGATCCTCGTCGACGATTTGCCGGAGGTAGTCGCCGTACTGGTTCTTCAGCGTGCTCGCCGCTCTCAGCACGTCCTCGCCGGTGATGTATCGCATCCGGAAGGCGACCTCCTCCGGGCAGGCCACCTTCAGCCCCTGCCGCTCCTCGAGCGCCTGGATGAACATGGAGGCCTGGAGCAGCGCGTCGTGCGTACCGGTATCGAGCCATGCGACGCCGCGGCCGAGGGTCTCGACCCGAAGGTCGCCGCGCCGCAGGTATTCGAGATTGACGTCGGTAATTTCGAGCTCGCCGCGAGGCGAGGGCTTCAGCGCGGCGGCGATGTCGACAACCGAGTTGTCGTAGAAATACAGCCCGGTGACGGCGTACGACGATCGCGGCTGTCGCGGCTTCTCCTCGAGCGACAGCGCCCGGCCGGCGGGGTCGAACTCCACCACTCCATAGCGCTCGGGATCCTTGACCCGGTAGGCGAACACGGTGGCGCCGCGCTCGCGACCAGCCGCCTGCTGCACGAGCTCCGGCACACCATGGCCGTAGAAGATGTTGTCACCCAGCGCCAGGGCCGCTCCGTCGCGGCCGATGAAGTCGCGGCCGATGATGAATGCTTGGGCGAGTCCGCCGGGATGAGGCTGGGCCGCGTAGGACAACTGCAGGCCAAACTGGCGGCCGTCGCCGAGCACGCGGATGAAGCTGGCCTGGTCCTCGGGTGTCGTGATGATCAGGATCTCGCGCAGACCGCCGAACATCAGCGTGGTCAGCGGGTAGTAGATCATCGGCTTGTCGTAGACGGGCATCAGCTGCTTGCTGACTGCGAGCGTGAGCGGGTGGAGGCGGGTGCCGTGCCCGCCGGCCAGGATGATGCCCTTCATGCCGAGCAGTATAGCGTCCGCACTTCGGCAGTGTCATCGCAGCGTATGGTGTAATGGCGTCGTCCATGCCCGACACCGATCTGGCGGTGGCGCCGCCGTGGCAGCGCTCGTGGAAGAAACGGGCCGAGGTGACCGCCATCGCGAGTCTTGCCACACCGCTCCTGCGGCTGCTTGGACGGACGCTGCGGTGGCGGGTTGAAGGCGAGGAGCGGCTGCGCGAAGCGGAGCGGCTCGGCGGGCATGGCATTCACGCCCTCTGGCACGGCCGCATCCTGCACGGCACTCTTCATTTCCGCGATCGCGGCATGGTCGTCATCACCAGCGAGAACTACGACGGCGAGTGGATCGCGCGCATCATCCATCGGTTCGGGTTCGGAACGGCGCGGGGATCGAGCTCGCGCGGCGCGCGCAAAGCGATGCTGCAGCTGGTGAAGGACGCCAAGGCGCACCCGACCGCTTTCACGATCGACGGCCCACGCGGTCCGGCGCGAGTCGCCCAGCCCGGTGCCGTGTGGCTGTCGAAGGCGACTGGGAATCCGGTGATACCGTTTCACGCTGAAGCCGCGGCGCACTGGTCGCTGAAGAGTTGGGATCGCACCCAGATTCCCAAGCCGTTCACAACCGTCGCCCTCGTCATTGCCGAACCCTTCACCGTCCCCCGAGATTCCGACGATGACGCACTGGAGCAGTATCGCGTGCGGTTGGAAGCCGAGCTCGGTCAGGCGGAGCGGCGCTGTTTCGAGCTGCTGAAGGCCACGAATGCTGACAATCATCCATAGCCCACGCATCGCAGACCATCTGACGCCGCCGGGTCATCCCGAGCGCCCTGAACGTGCCGAGACCATGACTCGAGTGGTCGAACGGTTCCGCGTTGGCGGGGGGCGCGTGATCGAGCCGCGGAGAGCGACAGACGATGATCTGCACCGTGTGCACACTCCGGAGTACGTGCAGTCGATAACCGCGGCTCGTGGCCGGGCCGTGATGCTCGACGCAGATACCTTTACGTCGCCAGATTCGGAAGACATCGCGCGACTGGCGGCAGGGGCCGTCCTGACTGGCGTGGATGCGGTGCTGGAGGGGCGCAGCGGCAGCCGTGCCCTCGCCGTTGTCCGGCCGCCCGGTCATCACGCGGAATCGGATCGCGCGATGGGCTTCTGCCTCTACAACAACATCGCCATCGGGGCTGCCTACGCGCGCTCGCGCGGCTGCGAGCGCGTCGCGATTCTCGATTACGACGTCCATCACGGCAACGGGACGCAATCGACGTTTTACGAGGATCCCACTGTTCTCTTCGTGTCGTCTCACCAATACCCGTTCTATCCAGGCAGCGGTGGGGCGGACGAGACCGGGCGCGGCGCCGGCGTCGGGTTTACGCTGAACCTTCCGCTTGCTGCCGGCACGCGCGACGCTGAGGTGATCGCCCGCTACGAGCAGGAGGCGCTGCCGCTGGTCGAACGCTTCCGCCCGAGCCTGATGATGGTGTCGGCGGGCTTCGATGCCGACGAGCGCGACCCGCTTGCCGGATTGCGGATGACCAGCGCCGGCTTTCGGTCGTTGACAGGCATGCTCGTCAGCGCCGCCGATCGCTTCTGCGGCGGACGCATGGTGCTGGTGACCGAAGGTGGATACGACCTCGCGGCGCTCGAGGAGGGGCTGCAGGCGGTGATCGATACCGCGAAGTAGGAAATAGTATTCTTAGAGGATTCCTATCGAGAGAAGAGACGTGTCCGACTACCATCCGCAGGACCTCGATCGCAAGTGGCAGGCCCGCTGGGCCGACAGCCAGGCGTTCGAGGTCACCGAAGACCCTTCGAAACCCAAGTTCTATTGCCTCGAGATGTTTGCGTATCCGTCGGGACACGCGCATGTCGGGCACGTCCGCAATTACATCATCGGCGACGTCGTCGCCCGCCTGAAGCGGCTGCAGGGGTTCAACGTGCTGCACCCGTTCGGGTGGGACGCGTTCGGGCTGCCGGCCGAGAACGCCGCGATCAAGAGCGGCATCCACCCCGAAACCTCCACGCTCGACAACATCGCCCACATGAAGGGGCAGCTGCAGCGGCTCGGCATCAGCTACGCGTGGGGCCGCGAGCTGGCCACGTGCATGCCGGACTACTACCACTGGAACCAGTGGCTGTTCATCCGGATGTTCGAGCGCGGGCTGGCCTACCGCCGCCGCTCGACGGTCAACTGGTGCCCGGTGGACAACACCGTGCTCGCCAACGAACAGGTAGTGGACGGCGCCTGCTGGCGCTGCGGCACGATCGTCGAGCAGAAGGACCTCGAGCAGTGGTTCTTCCGCATCACTGCCTATGCCGATGACCTGCTCGACAGCACCGAAGGCCTGGCGCAGTGGCCCGAGAAGGTGCTGACCATGCAGCGGAACTGGATCGGACGCTCGGAAGGCGCGCAGGTGACCTATCCGCTGGCCGACGAGCCAGGCGGCATCGACGTGTTCACCACGCGCATCGACACGATCTACGGCGCCACATTCGTGCTGCTGGGGCCGGAGCATCCGCTGGTCCAGCATTTCGCAGATCTGTCGCCCGACCCGAAGGCGTTCCGCGAGCACGTCGCGCGTTTCCGTGGCCAGGATCGGTCGGCCCGGATCAGCGGCGAGGTCGAGAAGGAAGGCTTCTTCACCGGTCAGTACGCGATCAATCCGTTTACCGACGAGCGCGTGCCGATCTGGGTGGCGAACTTCGTCCTCGGCGAGTACGGGACCGGTGCGGTGATGGGCGTGCCGTTCGGTGATCAGCGCGACTTCGAGTTCGCGCGCAAGTACAACCTGCAGATTCGCCCGGTGATTCGACAAGAGAACGGCGACGTGCCGGACATCGACGCGATGACCGAGGCCCTGCCGGATGAAGGCCTGATGGTCAATTCCGGTCCGTACAACGGGCTCTCATCCGCCGAAGGCAGGCGACGGCTGACGGCAGAGGCCGAGGCGCGTGGCATCGGCGAGGGGACCATCCAATTCCGCCTGAAGGACTGGGGAATCTCGCGGCAACGCTACTGGGGCACGCCGATTCCGATGATCCACTGCCCGCAGTGTGGCGTCGTACCGGTTCCCGACGACCAGTTGCCAGTCGTCCTGCCGAAGGTGGCCCACTTCACCGGACGGGGCGACTCGCCGCTGGCGAGCATTCCCGAGTTCGTGAACGTGACCTGTCCGACCTGCGGGGGCGCGGCCCGCCGCGAGACCGACACGATGGACACGTTCGTGGACTCATCGTGGTACTTCTACCGGTTTGCCGACGCGCACAACGACCAGAAGCCGTTCGACCCGAAGAAGGTCGCCTACTGGTGCCCGGTGGATTTCTACAGCGGCGGCATCGAGCACGCGATCCTGCACCTAATCTACTCGCGGTTCTTCGCGCGCGTGTTCCGCGACCTGGGCATGGTCAGTCACAGCGAGCCGTTCACCCACCTGTTGACGCAGGGCATGGTGCTGAAGGACGGCGCCGTGATGTCGAAGTCGAAGGGCAACGTCGTCGATCCGGACACCATGCTCCAGCGGGTCGGCGCCGACGCGCTCCGCTTGTACGTGATGTTCGTGGCGCCGCCCGAGAAGGAAGTCGAGTGGACCGACAGCGGTCTCGACGGCAGCTATCGGTGGCTCGCGCGCGTCTGGCGGATTGCGGAGGTGTGGCGCGATGACGCTGTCGAGAATCGGGAGTCGGGAGCCGGAGGCGTCCTCGATCATGCGAGCCTCTCGGCCGACGAGCGGGCGATCCGGCGCAAGACGCACGACACCATCCGCCGGGTGACCCAGGACATCGACGTCCGGTTGCAGATGAACACGGCGGTCTCCGCGATGATGGAGCTCGTCAACGACCTCTACGCATTCACCGAGAAGGGGACGCGCACCGGCCAGGCGCCGCGGGTTGCCCGCGAAGCGATCGAGGCGCTCATCCTGATGGTGTCGCCATTTGCGCCGCACACGGCTGAGGAGCTGTGGGACCGGTACGGACACGGCGACGGCCTCGGCCGGGCGTCGTGGCCGCGGTTCGACCCGGACGTGGCACGGGCCGAGGAAGTCGTGATTCCGGTCCAGGTGAACGGCAAGGTGCGCAGCCGGATCGCGGCAAGCCCGGACGCGGCCGACGCGGAGCTGGAACAGCTGGCGCTGGCCGACCCGGGTGTGCAACCCTACCTCAAGGACCGCGAGGTCACGAAGGTGGTGGTCGCCCGCGGTCGGCTCGTGTCAATCGTGGTGCGGTAAAAGGTTCGCGGGGATCGCAGGGATCGCGGGGTTCTCAGAGTTCGGGGTGACAGGCGTGTTGACCAGACGAGATCTGTTGGCGCTGGTGCCGGCGATCGGCGCGGCCGGGTGCGGGTACACGCTCGCGGGACGCGGCTCGTTCCTGCCGAGCTACATCCAGACGATCGGCATTCCGGCGTTCGGGAACGTCACGCCCTATGCCACCGTCGAGCTGATCTTCACCGAAAAGGTCCGCGCCGAATTCCAGAACCGCGGCCAGTACAGTGTCGTACCCACCGACGTCGGCGCTGACGGCGTCGTCAAGGGCACGATCAACGGGATTTCGGCCTCGCCGGTGGGCTATACCGACGCCCAGCTCGCCCGCCGTTATCGATTCACGGTGGTGGTCGCCGTGACGTTCACCGACGTCAAGCAGCAGAAGGTGCTCTGGGAGAACCCCGGCGTCAACTTCTCGGACGAATACGAGCTGGCCAATCCCTCGAGCATCGGGCTCGACGCCAGCGCCTTCCTCGGGCAGGAACGCGCCGCAGTGGACCGCATGTCTACCGACTTCGCGCGCACCGTCGTCAGCGCGATCCTCGAAGCCTTCTGACCCAACCGCACCGCCGATGAAACCCGCCGAGGTGCGCGCCCAGATCGCCGCCGGCCGCACCGGTCCGCTCTACCTGCTCGAGGGCGACGACCTGCAGTCGCGCCACGATCTGGCGCTCGAGTTCGCGTCGCTGGTGGACGAGGGGCTGCAGGCCTTCAACGTCGAGAGCTTCTACGCCAACGAAGCGACGACCGCCGGCGCGCGGGATCAGCTGATGTCCGCAATCCTCGCCACCGCGCGGACCCTGCCGATGATGGCGCCGCGGCGCGTCGTCATCGTGCACGAGGCCGAGCGGCTGCTGTCGCCGAGGCGCTCGAAGGACGACGAGGCGGACACGCTGCCCGAGCCGGTCGGCCGGAAGCGCAAGGGCCCGGCCCCGGTTTCGCCGGCCGAGGAGTTCGAGGCCTACCTCGAACGGCCGGAGCCGATGACGACACTGGTGTTCGTGGCCGGCGCGATCGACGGCACGCGGCGGCTGGTCAAGCTGACGCGCAAGCACGCTGCCGCCGTCGATTGCGGATCGTTGACCTCGCCGCAGGACGCGGCGGCGTGGATTCGCAAGCGGCTGGAGAAGGACGAACTCGCCATCGAGCCGAAGGCGATCGCGCTGCTGCTCGAGACCACCGGGCTCAGCCTCGGCAGGATACGGGCCGAAGTGGAGAAGGTGGTGCTCTATGCGGCGGGGGAGTCCACCGTCACCGACCGGCACATACGCGATCTGGTCGTACCCGAGAGTGAGCCGGGCGAGGACTTCGCGCTCGGCCGCGCGATCTGGAACAACGATGCGGCGGGCGCGCTGACGGAGATCGCGGCGCAGTTCGAAGCTGGGGCGCAGGCGGTAATGGTGCTAGGTCAGATCCGCGCCGCGGCCGGACGGCTGCGGCCGGATGCGCGGATCCGGCGGGCGCTAGACCTGGTGCTGGAGACGGACCTGGCCATCAAGTCGTCGGCCGGGCAGCCCAGGCACCTGCTGGAGCGCCTCGTTATCGAGCTGTGCGGGCGTTGAGCGCCGGCGAGCGGGGCTCGCCGGCCTGGATCTGAATTGCGGCGCGGCCGGAGCCGGCCTACTGGGCGACGCGGGCGACGAGCCGCGACTTGTACCGCGACGCGGTATTGCGGTGGATGATGCCCTTGGCGGCCATCTTGTCCACGAGCGACTGCACGCCCTTCAACTGGGTCTTGGCGCCGTCGATGTCCTTGGCGTCGAGCGCCTTGCGGATGGCCTTCAGGCCGGTGCGGAGCTTCGACCGCATTGCGCGGTTGTGCTCGCGCCGCTTGATGTTCTGCCGGTTGGCCTTGATGGCCGACTTGGTACGCTTTGCCACTGTGTCAGGACCTCGGTGTCAATAGGAGACGAACACTTTAGGTTAGCACAGTAGGCCGAACCGCAGAACCCCGCGAACCCTATTTCCCGACCGGAACGGCGTCCACGCCCTTGGGCGGCTTGTTCCCGTAGCGGACGATCGGCTTGCCGTCGACGGTGTCCACCCACTTGTAGATGGTTACGTCGGGGGGCGGCGGCTCCGCAGGAACGCCGGAAACGCCGGTCACCTTCTTCACGTAGGCCTGCGTCTCGCGATAGGGGGGCACGGCTCGATACCGCTCGACGCTGCCCGGTCCCGCGTTGTACGCGGCCAGGGCGAGCTCCACGTTGCTGTCGTAGCGGTCGAGGAGTTGGCGCAGGTAGGCGACGCCGCCGCGGATGTTCTCTTCCGGGAGGAAGGGGTTCTCGACGCCCATCTCCCGCGCGGTGGCCGGCATCAGCTGCATCAGCCCCATCGCGCCCTTGGGCGACACGGCTTTCGGGTTGAACGCGGATTCGACCTGGATGACGGCGCGAACGAGCTCCGGCGACACCCGGTGAGCCGCCGCGTGCTCCTCGATGGCATCGTCAAATGGCGCCGACTTCGAATTGCCGTCGGCGGGGGTGGCGGCCCGAACGCTGGCGGCGCGCGGCACCGTGTAGGTGACCATCTCGCCGGCGTCGGTTCGCGGTTTGTCGGACACGACGAGCTGCCCCTGTGCATCGCGCCACGAGTAGATCTGCGCGTAGGCAGGGGCCACACTTCCGGCCAGGAGGATCAGCAGGCAGACGACGAGTGGCACGAGGCTCAGGAGGTTATCGGCGCGGGCTCACGCCCCCAGTAGTCGCTTCACGACTTCCGGGGCCGCGTCCAGCATCGCGTCGATTCGTGCAGGATCTTTGCCACCCGCCTCGGCAAAATCCGGCCGTCCTCCGCCGCCTCCGCCGACCATCGGCGCGAGCTCCTTCACCAGCTGTCCTGCCTTGAGACGCCCGGTTACATTTCCGGTAACGCTCGCGACCATGGCTACCTTGCCTTCGGCAGTCGGTCCGGCCAGGAAAACCACCCCGCTCGAGAGCGTCGATTTCACCTGGTCGGCGATCGATCGGAGCAGGTCCTTGTTGGCGTCCTCGACGCGGCGCGCGACCAGGGTGACGTCGCCGATGGTGACCTTCTGGCCGTCGGCGCCGGACTGTCCGGCGGCCGCCTTCGCGAGCTTGCGATCCCGATCCTTGACCGCCTTTTCGAGCCCCATGACTCGCGCCTCGAGGCGGCTGACGACATCGTCGTCGCCGGCATTGAGGTAGCTGCGGACTTGTTCGAATGCCTCGAGCCGCG
Organism: Vicinamibacterales bacterium; assembly: GCA_035495795.1. Classification (GTDB taxonomy): domain Bacteria; phylum Acidobacteriota; class Vicinamibacteria; order Vicinamibacterales; family UBA2999; genus VFZN01. Next base: position 33,560 of record DATJFF010000177.1, on the reverse strand, counting down.
GCCGGGCGTAAGCGAGCGCGCCGAGGCCGGTGAGCGCCTCGACGCGGCGGACACCGGCCGCCACTCCCGATTCCTCGGTGATCAGGAACGGACCGATGTCGCCGGTCGCGCGCACGTGCGTGCCGCCGCAGAGCTCGGTGCTGAACGTACCGTCACCGACCGACACCACCCGGACGCGGTCGCCGTACTTCTCGCCGAAGAGCGCCATCGCGCCTGCCGCGATCGCTTCCTGCGTGTTGCGAACCGCGGTGTGCACCGGCTCGTTCCGGAGAATCGCCTCGTTGACGATCGCTTCGATGCGCCGGAGCTCCTCGGCGCTGACCGGATGGAAGTGCACGAAGTCGAACCGCAGGCGATCGGGCGCGACGAGCGAGCCGGCCTGCTTGACGTGGGGGCCGAGCGTCTGCCGCAGTGCCGCATGGAGCAGGTGCGTACCGGTGTGATTGCGGCGAGTTGCGTCTCGGAGCGCGACGTCTACTTCGGCGGCTACTCGCGTGCCCGGGACGAGAGGGGCGTGGCCGGCCTCGAGGCGGTGCACGCGCGGGAGGCCCGGACCGAGCCGAGACACACCTGTCACTCGCGTCCTCACGTCGGCCGAGACGAGCCATCCCTGATCGGAGACCTGGCCGCCCGCCTCGACGTAGAAGGGCGTACGCTCGAGCGCCACCCATCCTTCGGACCCGGCCGGCAGCTCTGACACTTCGCGCTTCGACTCGTCGAAGACCGCGAGCACCGGGACGTCGGTGAGCAGCGTCTCGGAGTAGCCCTCGAACGAATCGCCGGCGGTCGCGAGAGCGGCCCGGCTCTCGTCCGATTGGAAGCGGAACTCCTCGCCTTTCTTGCCCTCGAACCCGCTCCGCGCGCGTGCCTTCTCGCGCTGGGTTTCCATTTCGCGCTCGAAGCCCTCGGCGTCGAACCGCAGTCCCTGGTTCGAGGCCAGGTCCTCGATGAAGTCCCGAGGCAGGCCGAAGGTGTCGTAGAGCTTGAACGCTTCCTCGCCGGGCAGGACGCGCGCGCCGGCCGCGGCGCGCTCGAGCGCGTCCTCGAGCCGCGGCAGGCCGCCGGTCAGGACGGCGTCGAAGCGCTCTTCCTCGGCCTTCACGACCTGCTCGATTGCGTCACGGCTCGCCTTGAGTTCGGGGTAGGCTCCGCCCATCTCCCCGACCAGTACGTCGACGAGCGAGTGCAGGAACGGCTCGTGCAGCCCCAGCTTCCGGCCGTGCCGCATCGCACGCCGCATGATCTTGCGGAGCACGTAGCCGCGCCACTCGTTCGACGGAACGACACCGTCGGCGATGAGGAAGGTCATGGCCCGCAGATGGTCGGCGATGACGCGCATCGAGATGTCGCCCGGCTCCATCGAGCGCCCGTAGGGCCGGCCGACGAGCCGCCCCGTCGCATCCAGCACCGGCGTGAAGAGCGGCGTGTCGTAGTTCGAGAGCGTGCCCTGCATCACCGCGGAGACGCGCTCCAGCCCCATGCCGGTGTCGATCGATGGCGCGGGCAGGTTCGATAGCGTTCCGGTGTCGTCGCGCTCGAACTCCATGAACACGTTGTTCCAGATCTCGACGAACCGCTCGCTCCCGCCCTCGACGTCGGCGATGAAGTTGCCGGTGCCCGGCACCTCCGCGCCGCGGTCATAGTAGATCTCTGAACAGCGGCCGCACGGCCCGGTGTCGCCCATGGCCCAGAAGTTGTCGGCCATGCCGAGCTCACCGACGTGGTCTGCCGGCAGGAAGTCGCGCCAGCGCGCGTAGGCGTCCTCGTCGCGGGGAATGCCGGTCTCGCCCTTGAAAACGGTGGCGTAGAGCCGGCTCGGATCGAGGCCCCATTCGCCGGTGAGCAGCGTCCAGGCCATCTCGATCGCGTCGTGCTTGAAATAGTCGCCGAACGAGAAGTTCCCGAGCATCTCGAAGAACGTGTGGTGCCTGAGCGACGGGCCGACGTTGTCCAGATCGTTGTGCTTGCCGCTGACGCGCATGCACTTCTGCGAGGTGGTGGCGCGCGCGTAATCGCGGGCCTCGCGGCCGAGGAAGACGTCCTTGAACTGGTTCATCCCGGCGTTGGTGAACAGCAGCGTCGGGTCGTCGCCGGGGACCAGCGGCGAGCTCGAAACAATCCGGTGGCCCCGGCGTTCGAAGTACGCCAGGAAGGAAGCTCTGATTTCGTTCGGGGTCACCTCAGTATTTTAGTCGGGACTGCTTTCGCGGGCGGGAGTGGATCGCGAGCGCGACTGAATCGAGATCGGGACTGCTCAACGGCGCAACACCCAGATCATCTCAGGCGCCCCCCACACCGCCAAGACCCCAAGACCTCCCGCCTTCGCGCTGAAGCGCTTCGGCGAGGCAGGCTAAGACCGCACCCTCTTAAGGACCGCAGAGAGCGAGAAGCCCTGGGCGACGAGCGCGCGGACGAGACGCGCCCGGGCGCGATCGTCGAGCGCCTCCAGCGCCTGCCCGCGGAGGCGGCGGGCCAGGGCAGCCTCGAGCAGCGCCTCTTCATCGACATCGTTGAACGTCTCCGCGACCGCCTCCCGGACGGTGGCTGCGTCGAGGCCCAGTGCCTGCAGGCGTTGACGCACACGGGCCGGGCCGCGCCCTCGAACCGTGGCTTCGAGGCGGGCCGCCGCGCGGGCTACGCGGCCGTCGTCGAGGGTTCGATCGCCGCGCAGGCGAGCCAGGGCTGTGTCAACCGCGTCGGGGTCGCAGCCGCGGCGGAGCAGACGTGCCCGCAGCTGCGCCTCCGACAGCTCGCGCTGCCCGAGCAGAACCAGGGCAGTGGTATACGGGTCCGGCGGGTCGCTACTTGCCGAACCGCGTGATCTCGGGTTGCGCCGCACGGGGGGCCGGCTTGCCGAAAAGGGCGGTGGCCATCTGGTCGCGGGCCTGGTCCGACGTGGTCGAAATGCCCTGGACCTTGAGCTTGAACTCGTCCACGTTCGAAGCCCAGCGCAGCGCTTCGTCGTAGGAAATCAGTTCTCGCGAGAAGAGATCGAAGATCGACTGGTCGAAGGTCTGCATTCCGTACTGAGAGGTCCCCTGAGCGATGGCGCTGGGGATGAGATGCGTCTTCTCCTTGTCGATGATGCAGTCCTTGATGAAAGGCGTCGCAACGAGCACTTCCATCGCGGCGGTACGGCCCTGTCCATCAGCCCTGGGCACGAGGCGCATCGCGATCGCCGCCTTCAGCACCACGGCCAGCTGCAACCGGATCTGCTTCTGCTGGTGAGGCGGAAACACCGAGATGATGCGGTTGATGGTCTCGGTCGCGTCGAGGGTGTGCAGCGTCGAGAACACCAGGTGGCCGGTTTCCGCGGCGTGGAGCGCGGTTTCGATTGTTTCCATGTCGCGCATTTCGCCGACGAGGACGACGTCCGGGTCCTGGCGGAGCGCGCTGCGCAGGGCGTATGCGAACGACCGGGTGTCGACGCCGATTTCGCGCTGCGTGATGATCGCCTCGTTGTCCTTGTGCAGGTACTCGATCGGGTCCTCGATAGTGATGACGTGCGACGATCGAGTCGTATTGATGTGATCGACCATGCCGGCCAGCGTGGTGCTCTTGCCACTGCCGGTGGTGCCGGTCACCAGCACCAGGCCGCGCTCTTCCTCGGCGATCTTCTTGAGGACCTGGGGCAGCCCGAGCTCGTCGATCGTCTTGACTCGGAAGGGGATGACGCGGAGCACCATGCCGATCGTGCCGCGCTGCTGGAACACGTTGCAGCGAAAACGGCCCAGGCCCGGGACGCTGTAGGCGAGGTCGATTTCCTGGGCGTCCTTGAAGCGCTGCCGCTGCGTCGCGGACATGATGGACGCCGCCATTTCCACCAGGTCCTCGTGATCCAGCTTCTTGTCGCCGGTGACCCGCGTGAGGCGCCCGTGGACACGGCACATCGGGAACGTGCCGACCTTCAAGTGCAGGTCCGAGGCCCCCTTGTCGACAGCCAGCTTCAGCAGGTCGTTGACATGCATGGGTGCCGCCCTCTGCAAAAGTCGGGCCTAGCGCGCGACGGTCGAAGCTACCGGCGTCAGCCAGCGGTGTGTGTCGGGGATGTCGCCCTTGATGATCCCGAAGAAATGCTGCTGAATTGCGGCCGTTACCGGCCCGCGGGCGCCGTTTCCGACCGTAATCTTGTCGATCGAGCGCACCGGCGTCACTTCGACCGCCGTGCCGCAGAAAAACGCCTCGTCGGCCAGGTACAGCATCTCCCGTGGGATCGCCGCCTCGCGGACGTCGTAACCGAGATCGCGAGCGATCGTGATCACGCTATCGCGGGTGATACCTTGCAGAATCGAGGAGTTGATGGCAGGTGTGTGAATCACCTTGTCGCGGACCAGGAACAAGTTCTGTCCGCTGCCCTCGCTGACCAGGCCGCTTTCGTCGAGCGCAATCGCCTCGCCGTAGCCGTCCAGGGACGCTTGCATCTTGATGAGCGCCGAGTTCGCGTAGTTCGCTGACGCTTTTGCCATCGCCGGCAGTGTGTTCGGGGCCAGCCGGGTCCACGAGCTGACGCCGACGTCGATGCCCTTCTCGAGCCCCTCGGCGCCGAACATCGCGCTCCACTCCCACACAATGACCGACGCTTCGACCGGGCACGGCCGTGGATCGAGCCCCAATGATTCGACGCCGCGCCAGACAAGTGGCCGGATGTAGCAGGATGCGTAGCCGTTGGCTCGAACGGTGTCGAGTACTGCTGCCGACAGCTCCTCGAGCGGCCACGGCGGGTCCATCCGGTAGACGCGGCACGAGTCGTAGAGGCGGCGCATGTGCTCGGGGAGCCGGTAAACGGCGCTGCCGTGCTTGGTTTCGTACGCGCGGATGCCCTCGAAGATGCCGGTGCCGTAATGGAGCGCGTGGGTTGCGACGTGCACGGTGGCGTCTTTCCACGCCACCAGCTTGCCGTTCATCCACACCTGGTCTTTGCCCGTGAATGCCATGGCTCGAATTCTACTGCCGCTCGCTGCAGAAGGGGCAGACGTCGGCTCGCGCCGGCAGCGCCTTGCTGCAGTTCCAGCAGAAGCGCGCCTGAGGCGCTTCGCGCGCGCGCAGCCGCTGCTGGATGTCGTGCATCTCATCTCCGGTGCCCGGGGGCGGCAGCGACGCCGGCCGCCACGGGCGGCGCGGCATCACCGCGGCCCGCGCGGCGAGCACCGCGTCGAGCAGTTCGCCGGCGCGCTGGTAACGATCGGAGAGCTCCGGGGCCATCGCCTTCATGACGATGTCGGAGATGGCCTTCGGCAGCTTGGGGTTCTTCAGCTTCGGCGGGCTCGTCAGCTCGCCTCGCATCAGCCGTTCGAGATCGGCGGGCGCCGGCGTCTGATAGGGCAGGTCGCCAGTCAGCATCTGGTACATCGACACGCCGAGCGAGTAGATGTCGGACGCGAACACGGCCTTGCCCTGAAACTGCTCGGGCGCCATGTACGGGGGGCTGCCGATGACCGTCGTGCCGTGGGCGGCGATCTCGAGGAACCGCGAGGTCCCGAAGTCTGCCACCTTCAGCATGCCGTTCTCGGTCACGAGCACGTTGCCCGGCCGCAGATCGCGGTGGATGATGCCCTGCTTCTGGGCATGATCAACGGCGTTGCAAATCTGGCAGGTGTAGTCGAGCGCGCGCGTCAGCTCAAGCGCGCCTTCGCGCTCGATGATGGCTTCGAGCGTTTCGCCGGCCACGTACTCCATCACGATGAAGAACACGCCATCTTGCTTCTCGGCGGTCAGTACCGTGACGATGTTGGGATGGCTGAGCGAGGCGAGCAGGCGCGGTTCACGCAGCAGTTCGCCGAAATCGAGGTTCTGGCGATGAGGGACCTTGATCGCGACTTTCTTGTCGATCCAGGTGTCTTCCGCGAGGTAGACGGCGCCGAAGCCACCGCTCCCCAGCGTGGAGACTATGCGGTACTTGCCCACCGTCTGGCCGCGAAAGAACATGTGGAACGAAGTATACCGTTGTCGATCCCTCTCGATTGGCGATTGGGGCGCGACGATTCGCTAGAATCCCAGCGTGCGGCCGCGGTTCTACGTTCCAGACCTTGATTCGAGCGGGCACGCGACCCTCTCCGCAGAAGAGGCGGGGCACCTGGTGCGGGTGCTGCGCCTCGGGGCCGGCGCCGAGATCGATGTGCTCGACGGACGCGGCGGCATGTTCCACGCAAAGGTGGTCGAGGCGGCCCGTGCCTCCGTGCGAATCGCCATCGTCGGACCTGCACCCGCCGCGGCCGAGCCGAACGCGCGCGTCACGCTCGTGATGAGCGTGCTCAAAGGCGACAAGATGGACGACGTCGTGCGCGATGCGGCGATGATGGGCGTGGCCGTTGTGCAGCCGGTCGTCTCGGCGCGCAGCGAGGTCAGCCTGGCCGCACTTCGACGGGGGCACCGTGCCGAACGGTGGACGCGGATCGCAATTGCGTCGGTGAAGCAATCCGGCCGAGCGGTGGTACCGGCTGTCGGGGAACCGCTCGACCTCGCGTCGTGGATCGCAAATCGTTCACCGGAACCAGTGCTGGTGCTGAGGGAGCCGGCTGCGGGCGTCGCGAGACCGCTGCGGGATGCGACACGTTCGCGCGCCGTCCAGCTGCTGGTCGGTCCCGAGGGAGGCTGGGCAGGCGAGGAGCTGGCCGCGTTCGACGCAGCCGGATTCTGTGCCGTATCGCTCGGCGCGCGCACGATTCGCGCTGATGCCGCTCCCGTGGTCGCGATGGCGGCGTTATTCGAGGCGTGGGAGGCGTGGTAGAACGGGGTGCGCCGTGCACAGGTGCATAGGCGCACGGGTGCACAGTTGCGAACGGAGAAGTGTGATGCGACGGTGGATGGCGGCGGGTTTCACGGTGTTGGCGCTGGCGCTGCCGCGATTGGGCGGTGCGCAGGATCCGGTCGCGACGTTCTCGATCCTGGGCTACGACCCGGCCACCGGGGAGGTCGGCGGCGCGGTACAGTCGCGCGTCTTCAGCGTCGGCAACGGCGTGTTGTGGGCCGAGGCTGGAGTCGGCGCGGCGGCGACCCAGGCGATCGTTGACGTGAGCTACGGCCCGAAGGCAATCGAGCTGCTGCGCGCGGGCATGAAGCCGGCGGCGATCATCAAGGCCGTCTGGGAGAGCGATCCGGATCCGCAGCCGGAGCAGTGGACAAAGGAAGGAAGGCAGTTCGCAGTCATCGACGCGGCTGGCAACACGGCGGCCTACACCGGGCCGAAGGCGACGCCCTGGGCTGGACATAAGCAGGGGAAGTACTCCACTGCTCAGGGAAACATCCTGGCCGGCGAGGCAGTGGTCGCGAACATGATCACCGCGTTCGAGCAGACCACCGGACACCTGTCGGTGCGGCTCACCGCGGCGCTCGAGGCCGGGCAGGTGGCCGGAGGCGACACGCGCGGCATGCAGTCGGCGGCGATGCTCATCGTCGGCAAGGGGCAGGGCGTGTGGCTCAACAACGACGTGGTGATGCGCCTGCAGGTGGACGACAATCCTGAGCCGATCAAGGAACTGCGCCGCCTCGTGGACTCGTGGAACGACCGGCGTCAGAAGGGGCAGCAGAAGCCGGTCAAGTGAGCTCTCGGGGTTCGCGAGGTTCTCCGAGTTCGCGTGGTTCTCGGAGGTTAGCGGTTCTGTCTGAAGCGAATCGCCACCCACGAGGCTTCTTCCAGCCGCTCGGCGACCTCGAGCGGCGCGAAGGCGACGCGGACCGTGGTTTCTTCCGACTCGTCGAACCCGCTGACGATCAGCACGCCGCCGGGCCGGAGGAAAGACATCAACGTCTCCGCGGTCGTGCGGAGCATGCCGCCGGTGAGATTGGCCAGCACCAGATCCGCGAGCTCGGGCGGCGCACTGCGAAAGTCGCTCGTTTCGAAACGGATCGCCGGTGGAAGGGGATTGAGCGCCGCACTGGCTCGCGCCGCGTCGATCGCGTCCTGATCGACGTCGATGCCGACAACCTCGGATGCGCCGCTCAAGGCTGCCGCCATCGCGAGGACGCCAGACCCGGTGCCAAGGTCGAGCACGCGCCGGCCGGTCAGGTCCAGCTCGGACAAAAGCCGGAGACACAGCCGGGTCGTCGGATGGTGCCCGGTGCCAAAACCCATCGACGGTTCGATCACGATTACCGTGGTGGCCGGCGCCGGATCGGCAGGGAGGTCCCACGGCGGTGCCACGATGAAGCGGCCGGCGCTGACCGCGGTGAGCGACTCCTGCGAGCGCGCGGCCCAATCCTCGTCGGGCACATCGACTGCAGTCAGCTGAAGGCCTGGCCATTCCGCGGCCAGCGCCGCCGCTGCGCGATCGCGTGTGTCGCCAGCGTCGAAGAAGACGCGCCAGTGCAGTGGAGTCGGCTCGGGTTCCGGGATCGGCGGGAACGTCGGATCCCACAGCCCACCGGGCGGCAGCGGCCGCTCCGCGAGGTCTTCAATCGCCTGCGGTGAGAAGTCGTCAAGAGCCGCGGCGACCAGCTCCTCGGCGTCAGGTGGATCGTCCAGAGAGGGCGCCTCGACGACAAGAGCAGGCCAGTAACGGCGGCTCATCTACGTCATCTGTGCCATCTGCGGCCGCTAGCCGAAGATCTTGCCGAAGATGCCGCGGCCCTCTTCGTCTTCGGCGCGGCGGGTCGGCTCGAATTTCTGCGCCGGCAGCGTCGCGGCGAGCTGCTCGAGGAGCTTGCGCTGCTCCTTCGACAGTTTCTTCGGAGTCACGCCCTGCACCGTGACCAGGAGGTCGCCGTGTCCGCGCCCGCTGACGTCCGGCATTCCCTTGCCCTTGACCTTGAATGTGGTCCCCGGCTGCGTGCCCTCCGGCACCTTGATGGATTCCTCGCCGTCGATGCCGGGCACCGTGATCTCGCCGCCGAGGGCCAGGGTCGCGAACGAGAGCGGCACCTCACAGTGCAGATCGTTGCCATCACGCTGGAAGAACTCGTGCTCCGCCACGTGGATGACGACGTAGAGATCCCCGGCGGGGCCGCCTTGCGTGCCGGCTTCACCTTCGCCGCTCAGGCGCAGGCGCTGGCCGGTCGCGATGCCGGCGGGAATCTTCACGGTGATCTTCCGCTGCTGCTCGGTCGTGCCTTGTCCGCGGCACGTGGCGCACGGCTTGGCGATCACCTTGCCGGTGCCGCGGCACTGGCCGCAGGTGCGCGCCACCGTGAAGAAGCCTTGTTGATATCGGAGCTGACCGGTGCCGCGGCACTGCGGACACGTCGTCGCACTGGTTCCCGGAGCCGCTCCGGAGCCGTGACACGTTTCGCAGCTTTCCTGTCGCGGGATCTGAATCGTCGTCTCCGCGCCCTTGGCCGCCTGCTCGAACGCGATCTCCATGTCGTAACGGAGATCCGCGCCGCGCTGCGGCCCGCCGCGGCGGCGGCCGGCGCCGAACACGTCGCCAAAGCCGAAGATGTCGCCGAGGCCGCCGAAGATGTCCTGGAAGTCCGCGAAGATCGTGGGATCGACGCCGCCGGTCCCGCCGGCCGCTCCAGCCACCCCGGCATGCCCGAACCGATCGTAGCGAGCGCGCTTGTCGGCGTCGGCGAGCACGGAGTAGGCCTCGGCGGCCTCCTTGAAGTGCTCCTCGGCCGTCTTGTCGCCCGGATTGCGGTCGGGGTGATGCTTGAGCGCGAGCTTGCGATACGCGCTCTTGATGTCCTGGTCGCTCGCGGTGCGCGAAACGCCCAGTATCTCGTAAAAGTCCCGCTTGGTCACGACGCCTTGGCCACCTTGACGAGTGCCGGACGCAACAGCCGTTCGCCGAGCATGTATCCCTTGCGCAGCTCCTGCACCACCTCGCCCTCGCGCGCGCCGTCGACGATGTCGTAGGCGACGGCCTGGTGCCGGTGCGGATCGAAGTCGGCGCCAACGGTTTCGATGGGTGTCGCCCCGCGCTTCTTCACGAGATCGGCGAGCGCCCTGTAGATGATCTCCACGCCCGCCTTATACGGCTGCGCCGCCGGGGGCGCCTCGGTCGCGAGGGCCCGCTCGAAGTCGTCCATCACCGCCAGGAGGTCGGAGAGGATATCGGCTGCCGCCCAATCGGTGAAGTCCTTTCGCTCGCGCTCGATGCGCTTGCGATAGTTGTCGAACTCGGCCGTCTTGCGGAGCAGCCGGTCGTAGAGATCGTCGCGCTCGCGCTGGAGCTGCTCGGTGGCGCTGGGCGCTTCGGTGCCGGGCTGCGCATCGGGCGCGCCGGCATCCAGATTCTGGGTCGGATCCTGCGGTTCTGCCATGACAACGTTTGAAGAAGCCTGACGCACTATCCCACGTCCCTCAACACCCGCGCCACTGCCAGGGCGGCAACGTCCACGGCGGCGATTGCGCGCGAGTATTTCATGCGCGTCGGACCGATGACGCCGACCGTGCCGGTGCCATGCCCGTCGGAGTAAGTGGAGGCAATCAAGCTGAAAGGACGGAGTTCGGGGTCGCTGTGTTCGGTGCCGATCACGACGGTCAGCCCCGGCCCGTCGATGTACTCGTTGAGCAGACGGACAAGCCGCTGCTTCTCCTCGACCATGCGGAGCAGCGCTCGAAGCGTTGCCGGCGAGATCCCGCTCGCCTCCACGACCTGCTCGAGCAGCGTCGAGGCGCCCTCGATGTAGACGGCAGCTGGGCCCTGCAGGTGGTCAAGCGTCTGACTGGCGAGGCGAAGCGCGAGGCCGAGCAGCTGGTCGTAGAGGGTTCGTTCCTGGCGCAGCCGCTCGCGGACGCCACTGCGTACTTCGTCGACGGTACGCCCGGCAAACTCGTTGTTGAGGTAGTTCGCGGCCTGGGCGAGCTCCGACGCGCTGACGGCCTCGCCGATGTCCACCATCTTTTGAGACACCTGGTTGCCGCGGGCCACCATGACGACCAGGATGCGCGAGCCATGGAGCGGCACGAACTCGATGCGCTGGAACACCGCGTTCTCATTGGCGGCGGCAATGGCGAAGCCGACGTGGCGAGAGGCCTCCGAGAGCACGTGGGACGTTGACGACAGCAGGTCGTCGATCATCGGCTGTTCGCCGACTTCCTGCCGCAGCCGTGCTTCCACACCGGAAACGTCCTTCGCGGCCCGCCGCCCCTCGAGGAGCAAGTCTACGTAAAAGCGGTAGCCCTGGTCGGTCGGCACGCGCCCGGCGGAGGTGTGGGGCTGCCAGACGTAGCCCATGTCCTCCAGCTGAGCCAATACGTTCCGAATGGTGGCGGAGGACACGTTGAGCCCGGCCCGGTGCATCAGCGTGGCAGACGCAACGGGCTCGCCCGTTTCTATGTACTCGCGGACCAGCATCGCCAATACACGACGGGTGCGATCGGACAGGACTACGGTCCCCATTAGCAGTCGGTCGGTTGGACTGCTAACAGTATAGCAGGGACGGGTGGCGCCCGCCGTCTGAGGACGGCATGGTTCTGAGTACCTCTGCGCAAATACCCGGCGAATCGGCCTAGATTCCGGCGCGTGCCGCGAGGGCTCGGGCTTCGGCTCGGCCGGTTTGAACAACCTCGGCACTTTCCCACCGGACAGCCCTGCTGTCATCGATGAGGATCTCGCCCCCCACGAGCACCGTCCGGACATCGGTCGCTCTGGTGGCGTAAACGAGGGTGCCGTACGGGTCTGGGTCTGGGACCTGGTGTGGCTGGCTGCGGCGGATGAGGATGAGGTCGGCCCGCTTGCCGGCCTCGATCGTGCCGATCTCGGCGTCAAGCCCCAGTGCCGCTGCGCCGCCGCGGGTGGCCATGGACACCACCTCGCGGGCGGGGAGGACGCCGGGGCCGGCGCGAACCGCCTGCAGCGTCGCGGCCAGCCGCATCTCCTGGAACATGTCGAGGCTGTTGTTGCAGGCCGCCCCGTCGGCGCCGAGAGAAACGCTGACGCCGAGACGGCGAAGCTCGGCGATCGGGGCGATTCCCGACCCCAGCTTCAGGTTCGAGCCAGGGCAATGCAGCACCTGGACTCGCCGTTCCGCGATGAGACGCTGTTCCTCGGCATCGAGCCACACGCAGTGGGCGAGGCACACATGCCGATCGGCAAGGCCGACGTCGGCGAGGTACCGAATGTTGCCGAGCCCGGTTCGGGCCCGCACCAGTTCGATCTCCGAACGGTTCTCGGAGGCGTGCGAGTGCACCAGCAACCCGTGCTCGCGTGACAACACGGCAACCGCCTCGAGCAGCTCGCGCGAGCACGAGACAGCAAAACGCGGCGCGAAGGCGGCACGGAGACGGCCGTCGGCCTGGCCATGCCAGCGGCGGGCGAGCGCCACGCTTTCGTCGATGGAGGCCTGCGTCTGCTCGAGCAGCCGACGCGGCACCTCGGCGTCGGCGTCCATCATGCACTTGCCGACGACCGCGCGTATGCCGAGCGGCGCGAGTGCCTCGAAGACCGCGTCGGTATCGTGGACCGTTTCCATCGTGAGGACGGTGGTCGTGCCGCCGCGAAGCAGTTCGTCAGCCGCGAGCGCGACAGAGGCCTTGAGCGAGGTCGGAGTGTGCGCCGCCTCCATCGGCCAGATGCGCGTTCGCAGCCACTCGAGCAGCGCGCGATCGTCGGCGTAGCCGCGAAACAGCGTCTGGCACAAGTGGATGTGGGTCTGAACGAAGCCGGGCAGCAGGTAGTCGCCGGCCGCGTCGATGATCCTCGAGCCGGCAGGAGGAACAAGCGAACGGCCGACCGCCGTGATGCGGCCGCCCTCCACGAGCACATCGCCTTCGAACGCGTCGAAGGCGCCGTTCATCGTGAGGACGCTGGCGTTGCTGATGAGGATCGTGGGCGTGGACGAACTCCCGCTCAGGGCCGCTGCGGCGCTTTCGCCTTCGGCATCCAGCGAAGCGAGGCGTCGGAGATTTCCCGTGCCTTTCCGCGACGAATCGCGATGAGCTCGGCCGCGATGCTGACGGCGATCTCCTGCGGCGTCACCGCGCCGATGTCCAGCCCGATCGGGGCGTGGACGTGCGACAGCTGTTCGAGGTTCGCGCGATTATCGGCGAGCAGCTGGTCGTAAATCCGCGCGACCTTGGCGCGGCTGCCGATCAGGCCGAGATAGCGCAGCTCGCGTGACGCCAGCGCCTCCAGCGCATCGAGATCGTGGCGGTGCCCGCGAGTGACGATCACCGCGTACGCCGACGCCGGCAGCGTCGCCTGCGCCAGCCAGGTCGGGATGTCCTCGACCACCACCGAATGGGCAAAGGGGAAGCGCTCGTGATTGGCGAACGCCGCCCGATCGTCGATGACGTTGACCTCGAACCCGGCCTCCGACGCCGCCCGCGCCAGGTAATAGCCGACGTGGCCAGCGCCGAAGATATAGAGGGACGGCGGCGCCTCGAGCGGCTCGATGAACACTTCCATCTGTCCGCCGCAGACGAGGCCGGTTTCCTGGGCGAAGTCGTCGTTGAGGTCGTACTTGGCGGTGACCGCCTTCCTCGTCCGGAGCGCTTCCCGGGCCTTGCCGAGCGCATCGTGCTCGTAGCAGCCGCCGCCGATGGTCCCGACGGTGCGGCCGTCCGCAAAGACGAGCATCTTCGCTCCGACCCGTTGCGGGGTCGAGCCGTTGGAGGCGGTGATCGTGATGAGGGCCACTTCTTCGCCCTTGGTCAGCGCCTCACCGATCGCCGCGAAGATCTCGTGGTTCACAACGCGATTATAAGCGGCGGCCGCGCCCGGCGGGTGGCCGCCCGCATCCCCGGCTCACCACCGGTGCAGTTCGCACGTCTCGAGGGGCTCGGTCCCCGCGAGAAAGGCTTCAGTGGCGATGCGCGGGCAGGTTGGGGTCGCAGCCTTGCCGGTGTCGCGGTCGATCTCGACGAAGCTGATGCCCTCGGGAGCCTCGAAGGGGACGTTGGCGCGGCCGGCCAGCGCCTTGATCATGAACGACGCCCAGATCGGAACCGCCGCCTGCGTCCCGCTCAACCCCAGCGGCTGATTGTCGTCGAAGCCGACCCAGACGACCGCGAGCAGCTCGGGCGTGAAGCCGACGAACCACGCGTCGCGCACCTCGTTGGTGGTGCCGGACTTGCCGGCAGCATCGAGCCCGAAGCCGGCGGCGCGGGCGGCAGCGCCGGTCCCCTCGTTGACCACGCTCCGCATCATGTTGGTCACCAGGAACGTCGTCTCGGGGCGGGCCACGACCGGTCCCTCGGGGGCCGCGGTCGCAATCGACTGCTCGCCGCTCACCACCCGGCTCAGGCTGCGCAGCGGCGAGATGGTGCCGCCATTGGCGAACAGCGTGTAGGCCGTCGCCATCTCCATCGGCGAGAGCTCGAATACGCCCAGCGCGATCGACGGGTATCCTTTGAGCGGAACGCCGAGCTGCGTCCGCCGCCACACCGCAGCCACCTTGTCGAAGCCGGTCCGTTCAGCGACCTTGATCGTCGCGACATTGCGCGACAGGGCGAGGGCCCGGCGCAGCGTGATCACGCCGTCGTATTCGTCTTCGTAGTTCTTCGGCGCCCACTCCTCGTCGCCGTACGTCCAGACCGTCGGTTCGTCGTTGACCAGCGTTGCCGGCGTGAGGTCGGCGGTGCCGGCATCGGCGGCGTGCTCGAACGCCGCGAGATACACGAACGGCTTGAACGTCGATCCCGGCTGGCGATGGGCCTGCACGGCGCGGTTGAACTGCGAGCTGTTGTACGAGCGGCCACCAACCATCGCCCGGATCTCGCCGCTCCGCGGATCGACGGCGACGAGCGCGGCCTGGGCCCGCCGCGTGTCGCCCTTGCGCTTGCGCGCCAGGATGTCGTCGACCCGCGTCAGCCCTTCTCGGACCGCGTCCTGCGCCGCCCGCTGCATGTTGAGGTCGAGCGTCGTGTAGATGTCGAGCGACGCGGCCCGCGCCGTGATGCCCGGCAGCGTCTCGTCGAGGGTCTGCCGCATGTAGTCCACGAAGTACGGCGCCTCGTTGTCGAGCGAGCGGGCCACCACGCGGATTGGCTCTTCCGCGGCGCGCGAGGCCGCCTCGGCGCTGATGTAATCGGCATCGGCCATCGCCCGCAGGACGACGTTGCGCCGATCCTTGGCGCGATCGAGGCTGGTGAACGGCGAGTGGTTGTACGGCGATTGAATGACGCCGGCGATCAACGCCGATTCGGCGAGCGTCAGGTTCGTGACGTCCTTACCGAAATAGATCCGGGCCGCTTCGGCCACGCCGTGCAGCGCGAAGGATCCGCGGTGCCCGAGGTAGACGTCATTCAGGTACAGCTCGAGGATTTCGTCCTTGGTCGCCTTCGTCTCCAGGATGAGCGCCATGAACTGCTCGAGCACCTTGCGGCGGAACGATCGCTGCCGCGTCTGCTGCTCTTCGGCCATCTCGTCGGTGAGGAAGAAGTTCCGCGAGAGCTGCTGCGTGATGGTGCTGGCGCCGACCAGGTAGCCGCGGTTCCCGGTCAGGTTGGTGATCGCCGCGCCGATGATGCGAATCGGGTCGATGCCGGGGTGATAGTAGAAGCGCCGATCCTCGATCGCCAGGACCGCCTCGCGCACGCGTTCGGGAATCGCGTCGAGCGCGACGCGGCGGCGCTTTTCACGTAAGCCGGTCGAGAGGCCGGTAAGGACCGGTGGATCCAGCGACACCTCGGGCGCGGTCTTGCCGTTGATCGTGATCCGGGCAATGCGCTCGGTTGGCGGCGCCTTGCTGTCCTTGGGGGCGGCAAGCGGCGTGAAGCTCACCTGGACGGCGCGGCCGGCAAACTCGCCGCCGCGCGGAATCAGCGCCACGAGCCGCTCGCCGATTGCGAATTCGCCGCCCTTGTCAGCCTTGCCGCGTTCCGCGTAGCCGACCGCGTTCAGCCGTGCGACCAGCTCGCCTGGCCCGATCACCTGACCGGCATTGAATGTGAGCGGGCGTGCGAAGACGCGAGGGATGACGCGATCGCGTTCGCCGTGAAGGCGCTCGTCGATGATCCGCGAGAACTGGACGTAGTAATAGCCGAGGAGCGCCGAACCGGCCAGCGCGGCCAGGACAACCGCCGCGCCGAGCGGCTTGAGCAGGCGATGCCGGCGGAGGAACTTGACGGTGGCGCGCCCGCGCCTCCGCGCCCACTTCGCCGCCTTGCGCGAGGCTTTCACAGACCTTGTGCCTTCTGCCTTCTGCCTTGTGCCTGTTGCCTTCTGCCTTGTCAGATGGACAACACGTAGTGTTGCCCCATTCCCAGGGGGACGTCTTCGCGCAGACGTTGAATGAGGGCCGGCCCGTAGCGATTCAGGAACCAGACGAAGCCGACTTCGCGCTCCTGGGGGTGACCGGCTGGAAACGTGAGGGCCTGGGCGCGCTGGAACTGCCGGCGGAGCGTCTCGTCCTTGCGCTTGGCCGCCTGGATCACTTTGTTGTGCAGCGTTTGCATTTCGTGCTGCATCTTGCCGAGCGTCGTGCGGACGGTGCCCTCGAGCGTCGGGTCGATTTGCGGCACGACGGCGGCCAATGCGCCCATCCGCTCGTCAACGAGCGTCGAGACGCCGGTGAGCGCCTGTTCCACCGTCGGCGGCAGCTGGCTCTGGAGCAGATCGTTCAGGGCCTTCTCGTCCTGCGCCTGCAACGCGGTCAAGGGCAGCCCGTACTTGCCGAGGAAGCGGAGCGTCGCCGAGTCCACCAGCGTCACCGTGGCCCGCTGGTACATCAGCGGCATGGCAATGCCGAAATGGGAGTAGACCTCGCGCAGCTGGCCAAGGTAGGCCAGCTCGTTCGGTCCGGCGACATAGCAGATGGTGGGGAAGATCGCGTCCTGCACCAGCGGCCGGAGCAGCACGTTCGGGCTGAAGCGTTCGGGATGCGACGCGGCGTCGGCGGCAAGAGCCGCAAGGGTCGTGACCCGCTCGCCGACGAAGGCCTGATCGCCGTCGGCCTTGACGCTCTCGCGCGACGAATTGAGATGGAAGAGCGAGATGGCGCCTTCGTGCGGGGTGACCTGGGCGTGATAGCCGTGCGCCACCAGAGCCTCGCCGGCACGGCTGGCGAGTTCGGCGGTCGCTCCGGGCTCGGCGATCTCGCGCGTGAAGATGTCGCGGGCCAGCGGCTTGGCCGCCGGATCGGACGAATCGAAGACGACCAGTCCGTACGGTCCGAGCACTGTCTCGATCCAACACCCGAAGGCTTCGGCCATGCCGCGCCCGGGAAGGTAGGCGCGCCGCAGGCCGCTTACCACTTCGTTCCGGAACTCGGTCTCGGGCAGCGTCGCGGCGAGCTCGTCAATGGCTGCCGTGATTGCATCGTCGAGCACGACGCGCGCGACCGGCCGCTCACCGGCGCCCTCCAGTTCGGGCAGCCGCACCGTATGCGGGGTGAGCTCCTCGTCGAGCACCGTGCAGCCGGAGACTTCGGGCCAGTCGTGATCCTCGGCGTCGATCCAGAAGACCGGCACGACGGGCACGTTGTGCGTTCGCTCCACGTCCTCGGCGAGGCGCATCGCGGTCACGGCTTTCAGCAGCGTGAACAGCGGACCGCCGAAGAGCCCGGCCTGCTGTCCGGTGATCACGACCCGCGTCGCGGAATCGGCGAGCCGCGCACCGGCCGCGCGAGCTTCGGGCGGCGCGCCGCGACGGGCCTGCTGGTCGGCGATGACGCGCGCCAGCGCCGCTGGCTGACGGGCGGTGCCCTGCGAGCGCGCGATCGTATCCGCCCACGCGTCGGGACTGGCCGGGTTCCCGGCGTAGAACCGCGCGACGCGCTCGAAGTCGAACGCGTAGTCGGCGGCAAGCCGGCGAATCCACGGAAACGCTCGGATGTCGACGGTCGAAGCGTGACTGGTTGCGGGTGGGGATGCGTCGGCAGGCACCGCCGCCCACTGTCGCAGAGCGTCGGCAAGCGTGTCAACTGTGCATGGTAAGATCGCTGGTCAATACGTGACCGGGGAAGGCTCGCTATTCGACGTTCCGCCGGCCGCCATCGGCCGTTTCCGTGTCTCGCACCAGGTTGGCGCCGGCACGAGCGGACCGGTCTTTCGTGCGGTCCACCCCGAATCGGGTGTTGCTCTCGCCATCAAGCTCTTCACTCTCGATCTCGCGCCCGATCGCGCTGCGGCGATGGCCGCGGATCTCGAGGCGCTGCTCGGTCTCACTCCGCCCGCCGAAGGGCTGTGTGAGCTCATAGACACCGGCGTCCACGGAACTGCGCCGTTTCTCGTCACCACCTTTGCCCCGGGTGACTCTCTCGACGTTGCGCTCAAGCAGTTCGGTCCCGCCGCGTTGGTCGATCTCGTGCCGCGACTTCGAACGCTCGCGCACGCGCTCGACTCGGCGGCGGCGCGCGACGTGCTGCACGGCGCAATCCATCCGCGCGACGTGCTCGTCTCCGAATCGAGCACGTTGATTACCGGTGCCGGGGCCTGGCCGATTCTGATGAAGCACGGTCAGCGTGTGCCTGTTCGCCGTCCGTACCGCGCCCCGGAGCTGGCTGATTCCGCGGTCACCGCCGCCGGCGACCGTTTCGCGCTGGCCGCGCTCGCCTACGAGTGGACCACCGGCCGGCGGGTGCCGTCGGCCTTCGTGGCCCGCGACATGGCGCCCCTCCCCGGCGTGGACGCCGACGCCCTGGGCCGCGTATTTGCGACGGCGCTGCATGCCGATCCTGGCGAACGGTATCCGTCGAACGAGGCCTTCATCACCGACCTGGGAGAGGTAGAGGTGAGCGACACCGATGCGGTGTTGGCCCCCCCAAAGAGTAACGGTCGCCGTCGGGGGCGCGCCCCTGGCGATGCGCCGGGCAGCCGGCTGCCGCTCGACACACCGGGGCTCGACGAGCCCATGGAGGTCTCACGATTGCCGGAGCCGGACGTCGAGGCCGTTGAGGACGAACAGGAGGCGGCGGAGGACCAGCCGTTGCCGGCACCGCCCGCAGATGCCGGCGTGATTGCGGATCTGCCCCCGAGTCGCGACGACAGTTTCTTTCCGGTGTCTGCACCGCCGCCGATAGAGCCGCCGTCGATCTCTCCTATGCCGGCGCCGTTGGCAATGCCGACGCCGTTGGCAACCGACCGTTTGCTTCAGGACACGTCGCCCGAAGCGCCCGAGCTCCAGGCTTCGGGATCGGGAAGGTTGCGCCTGGTCGCCGGCCTGGTGATTGGTGCGCTGGTCGGCGTCGGCGCCGGATACGCCGTGTGGGGCCGAAGCGGCAACGCCGCCGGTACGACGATTCAGAACGTGGACAGTGCAGAGGCCGAGAATC
Organism: Vicinamibacterales bacterium; assembly: GCA_035495795.1. Classification (GTDB taxonomy): domain Bacteria; phylum Acidobacteriota; class Vicinamibacteria; order Vicinamibacterales; family UBA2999; genus VFZN01. The sequence continues at coordinate 14,468 of DATJFF010000177.1, read as the reverse complement.
CGGTCACACCGCCGTCTCCGCCAGACACGCCATCTTCCGCGCCGGCTGCGCCGGCAACGACCTCGTCGGACAGCTCGACGCCGCCCTCTGCGCCGCCGCCAGCGCCGGCAACGGCGGATCCCAAGCCGGCACCCGTAGCCGACCGCGGCAATCTACTCGTTCGGTCGACGCCGGCAGGCGCGACGGTGTTCGTGGACGACCAGCGCCGCGGGGTCACACCGCTCACGCTGCAGAACGTGGACCTCGGGACCCGACGGGTCCGGATCGTTCGCGACGGGTTCACCGCGGAGGATCGGCAGATCACGCTGACGCGCAGCCGTCCGTCACGCTCGGTGGAAGTTCGCCTCACTCGCGCCGCGCCGCCGCCCGCTCCCCGTCCTGCGCCGGCCGCCGCCACCCCCACGCAGGGTCCATCAGCCGCTCGCACCGGCAGTCTGGTGATCGAGTCGCGCCCCACCGGGGCCTCGATCCTCCTCAACGGCCGTGCCGTCGGGACGACGCCGATGACTATCGACGATCTGGAGCCGGGGACGTACACTGTCCAGCTGCAGCTCGCGACCTACCGGCCGATCACGACGACCGTGCGAGTCGTTGCCGGTGCGAGGGCCCGCGCGGCCGCCTCGCTGGTGAGCACTCAGGAGCCTGAATGATTGCAGTTCTCGCGTTGGAAGATGGAACCTGGTTCACAGGTGTCTCGGCGGGTGCGCCCGGAGAGACCACTGGTGAGGTGGTGTTCAACACGAGCATGACCGGCTACCAGGAAGTCCTCACGGATCCCTCATACGCCGGGCAGATCGTGACGATGACCGCGCCGCAGATTGGCAACTACGGCGTGGCGGCCGCCGACCAGGAGTCGGCGGCGCCGAAGGTGGCCGGCTTCGTGATGCGCGACCCGTCGCCGATTTCCAGCAACTGGCGATCGCAGGGCACGCTGCGCGACTACCTCACGGCCCACGGGGTCGTCGCGATCGGCGACATCGATACGCGCGCGCTGACCCGCAAGTTGCGCAGCGGCGGCGTCATGCGCGGCATCATCGCCACCGGTTCACACGATCCGCAGGCCCTGGTGGAACGCGCCCGCGCCATCCCGGACATGGAGGGCAGCGACCTGGTCAAGGTCGTGACCTGCGCGGAGCCCTACGACTTCTCGAACACGCTCGGGGACGTGGTGGCCGAGGCGTCCTTCGGTGTGCCGCCGCTCAAGCGCGCGTCACGGCCGCTCCGCGTCGCCGCCTACGACTACGGCATCAAGCTGAACATCCTTCGCCGCCTCGCCGCCCACGGTTGCGAGGTGCGGGTCTTTCCGGCGAGCACGCCAGCAAGCGAACTGCTCGCCTGGAAGCCGGACGGCATCTTCCTGAGCAACGGCCCGGGCGATCCGGCGCCGGTGACCTACGCCATCGACAACATCAAGACGCTGGTCGACGCCGAGGTTCCCATGTTCGGGATCTGCCTCGGGCATCAGCTGCTCGGGCTGGCGCTCGGCGGCAAGACCTACAAGCTCAAGTTCGGCCACCGCGGCGGCAATCATCCGGTCAAGCAGCTCGACACCGGCGCGATCGAAATCACCTCGCAGAACCACGGTTTCGCGGTGGATCCCGATTCGCTGCCGGCGACGGCGCGGGTCACGCATCTCAATCTGTACGACGGGACGGTCGAAGGGCTCGAGCACGTCGACAAGCCGATTTACTCCGTGCAGTACCACCCTGAGGCATCCCCGGGTCCCCACGACGCCGACTATCTGTTCACGCAGTTCATCGAGACCATGGAACGCCACTAACCCCACAGTTCACTCAGGTGGTCACTCCCACCGCCCATGCGACGCTGGAAACGGGGCATGAACGACGGGAGTTCGAACTGATGGAAGGCTAACGCAAGTGATTTGAGGGGTTAGAGGATGCCAAAGAGGACTGACATCCACCGTGTCCTGGTGATCGGGTCGGGCCCGATCGTGATCGGCCAGGCCTGCGAGTTCGACTACTCGGGCACCCAGGCGCTGAAGGCGCTGAAGAGCGAGGGGTTGGAGGTGGTGCTGGTGAACAGCAACCCCGCCACGATCATGACCGACCCTGAGCTCGCGGATCGGACCTACGTCGAGCCGCTGACCGCCGATGCGGTCGAGAAGATCATCGAAAAGGAACGCCCTGACGCGCTCCTGCCGACGGTCGGCGGCCAGACCGCGCTCAACCTCGCGGTGCAGCTCGACGAGCTCGGCGTACTCAAGAAGTACGACGTCGAGCTGATTGGCGCGCAGATTCCTGCGATCAAGGTGGCCGAGGACCGGCTGCTGTTCAAGAACGCGATGCGCGAGATCGGCATCGACATGCCGAAGAGCGGCGTCGCGAAGTCCCTCGACGAAGCGCTGGTGATGGTCGAGGACACCGGATTCCCGGCGATCATCCGGCCCTCGTTCACGATGGGCGGCGTCGGCGGCGGCATCGCCTACAACCTCGAGGAGTTCAAGGACATCTGCTCGCGGGGGTTGAGCCTCAGCCCGGTCCACGAGGTGCTGGTCGAGGAGTCGGTGATCGGCTGGAAGGAATTCGAGCTCGAGGTGATGCGCGACGGCGCCGACAACTTCGTCGTCATCTGCTCGATCGAGAACGTCGACCCGATGGGCGTCCACACCGGCGACAGCATCACGGTGGCGCCCGCCCAGACGCTGACCGACAAGGAATACCAGCGGATGCGCGATGCCGCGCGCCGGATCATCCGACGCGTCGGTGTCGAGACCGGCGGGTCCAATATCCAGTTCGCGGTCAATCCGGTGGATGGACGGATGACCGTCATCGAGATGAATCCGCGCGTGTCGCGATCGTCGGCGCTGGCCTCGAAGGCGACCGGCTTCCCGATCGCGAAGATCGCCGCGAAGCTGGCGCTCGGTTACCGGCTCGACGAGATTCCCAACGACATCACGCGGGTCACGCCGGCGTCGTTCGAGCCGACCATCGACTACGTGGTGGTCAAGATTCCGCGGTGGAACTTCGAGAAGTTCCCGCAGGCGGATCGCACGCTGACCACCCAGATGAAGTCCGTCGGCGAGGCGATGTCGATTGGCCGGACGTTCAAGGAAGCGTTCCTCAAGGGCATTCGATCGCTCGAGATGGGCAAAGAAGGGCTGCTGTTCCGCCGGCCGTCACCCGAAGACGAGCCGCAGACCGAAGAGGGCCAGGAGGAAGAGGAGACAGGGCTGCGCAAGCAGCTGGTGGTGCCTACCGATCGTCGGATGTGGGCGCTGTTCCGCGCGCTCGACAAGGGCTGGAGCGTCGAGCGGCTACACGAGCTGACCAAGATCGATCCCTGGTTCCTCGACCAGTTTGCCGCGCTCGTCGAGCTGCGGCGCACCGCCGAGATGATCGGGCTGCGCGACATGTCGACCGATCTGCTCCGCGCGCTCAAGCGCGCCGGCTTCGGCGATCACGAACTGGCCGACATTCTCGGCGCCGACGAGTCTGCCGTTCGCGAGCGGCGCCAGGAACTGGGGATGGTCGCGGCCTACAAGCGCATCGACACCTGCGCCGCGGAGTTCGAGTCGTTCACGCCCTACATGTACAGCAGCTACGAAGAGAGCTGCGAGGCGGATCCGACCGGCCGGCCCAAGGTCATCATCCTGGGCAGCGGGCCGAATCGCATCGGGCAGGGCATCGAGTTCGACTACTGCTGCTGTCATGCCGTCTTCGGGTTCGGCAAGGAGAACTTCGAGACGATCATGATCAACTGCAACCCGGAGACCGTGTCCACCGACTACGACACGGCCGATCGTCTTTATTTCGAGCCGCTCACGTTCGAAGACGTGATGGCGATTGTCGAAAAGGAGCGGCAGGGGAACCCGGATGTCGCTTGCGTCGTCCAGTTCGGCGGCCAGACACCGCTGAAGCTGGCGTTGTCGCTGCAGGAGGCGGGCGTCAAGATTCTCGGCACCTCGCCGGACTCGATCGATCTCGCCGAAGACCGGCAGCGGTTCGCGCAGCTGCTCTGGGATCTCGGCATCCCGCAGCCGGCGAGCGGCACCGCGACGTCGAAGGCGGACGCGCGCGAGGCCGCGGCGCGGATCGGCTTCCCGGTCGTCGTTCGCCCCTCGTACGTGCTCGGTGGCCGCAACATGGCGATCGTCTACGACGTGCCAACACTGGACCGATACATGTCCACGGCCGTGGACGTGTCGCACGATCGGCCGATCCTCATCGATCGCTTCCTGGAGCACGCCAAGGAGATCGACGTGGACTGCGTCGCCGACGAGACCGGCGTGGTGATCATCGGCGGCATCATGGAGCACATCGAGGAGGCCGGCATCCATTCCGGCGACAGCTCCTGCGTCGTTCCGCCGCCGTTCCTCGCCGAAAAGCACCTCACCACCATTCGCGACTACACGCGGCGAATTGCCCGGGCGCTGAAGGTTGTCGGCCTGATGAACGTGCAGTACGCCATCAAGGACGACACGGTCTACGTCCTCGAAGTCAACCCGCGCGCCTCTCGCACAGTGCCGTACCTGGCGAAGGCGATGGGCGTGCCGCTGGCGCAGGTGGCGGCGCGGGTGATGGCCGGCCGCACCCTGGCCTCGCTCGGCGTCACCGACGACCTCGCGCCAACCGGCGTCTTCGTCAAGAGCCCGGTATTCCCGTTCGTCCGCTTCCCGGGCGTCGACACCATCCTCGGCCCCGAGATGAAGTCCACGGGAGAGGTGATGGGCGGCGCCGGCTCGTTCGGCATGGCCTTCATGAAGGCCATGCTCGGCGTCGGACAACGGCTGCCCGAAGACGGCACGGTCTGCCTCAGCGTCAACAACGACGACAAGATGGAAGTGCTGCCAATCGCGCGCGAGCTGGCGTCGATGGGCTTCAAGATTGCCGGGACCCGCGGCACCGCCGCTTACCTCAGGGCCCACGGCATCGACGCCAGCGTCGTCTACAAGGTCAACGAAGGGCGTCCGAGCCTCGCCGACGAGATCGTCAACCGGCGCATCGCAATGGTCATCAACACGCCGCTCGGCCGCGAGTCGTTCTTCGACGACAAGGCGGTTCGACGCGCGGCGATGATGACTGGCGTCCCGTGCATCACGACGATTACCGGTGCCGCGGCGGCGGTCCAGGCGATTCGCGCGATGCGAAGCGAGGGGCTGGACGTCCGCGCCCTCCAGGACTATCACGCAACGGTTAACGCAGAATCTGCCTGACGGCAGCCTTTGCTGGATGGCAGATCGTGCCGAATAACGCGGCTCCTGACCGCTGATCCGGCGCGATTCGTAGCGTGCCGCGGCTTGCATCAGCCGCGGCATGCCTCTGTCCCTTCTTCTCGCCGGCCTCCTGGCACTCGGCTCCGCGGCCGGGCTCCAACTCTTCTCCGACGCCCCACGCCTGCCACTCGTTCTGGCGCTCGCTGCGGCAGTCAGTGCGTGCGCCGCCCGGTTCCGAGGCGCTCGCGGCGCGACGCTGGCGCTGCTGGCGGTCGCGGTTGTCGCGGCTGCGGCGTGGCGAGCCGCTACGGTATCGGCCGAGGCTGAACGGCCGCCGCTCGTGAAGTGGTTCGAGGCCCAGGTGGCGAACGAACCTGGCGGCGACATTCCCGGGCGCGCTGCGCCGGTCCATATCCGAGGACGGCTTGCGGCGGACGCGTCATCGACGCCTTTCGGCGCGCAACTGCAGCTGGTGACCACGGCGGTCGAGCAAAACGGTGTCTGGAAGCCCGTCAGTGGCTCGCTGAGTGCGTCGGTGTCAGGAGAGCTTCTCGACAAGGCTGAAGATTGGCGCGCCGGCCGAACAATTGCCGCATCGATCGCGCTCCGTCGACCTGCCGAGTATCGAAACGATGGTTTGCCGGATCCGCGGGCGCAGGCGTGGCGGGGGAGTGCCCTGGTCGGGTCGATCAAGAGCGGCGCGCTGGTCGAGGTCCTCACCCCTGGCATGTGGTGGGACGAGGGAGCGGCGGCAATCCGAGCCCGCGTACGTGGCGCGCTGCGGCGCCATGTCGCGCCTTACGACCTGACCTCGGCGGCGATCGGGATTGCGATCCTCATCGGCGATCGCGCCGCGCTCCCACCGGAAGTAGAGCTGCGCCTGCAGGAAGCAGGGACGTATCACGTCATAGCGATATCCGGCGGCAACATCGCGCTGCTCGCGGGCGCGGTGCTGGGGTTGCTGTGGTGCCTGAGCGTCCGCTTCGCGGCCGCAGCGGCCATCACCATTCCGATCCTCATCGCTCATGGTTGGGTAGTGGGCGGTGGACCGTCGGTGGCGCGGGCCACCACGGCCGCGTGTCTCTATCTCTCGCTCCGGCTCATCGATCAACGCACTGCGCCGGTGCACGCGCTGGCGCTGGCCGCAGCGTTGATGCTGGCGGCCAGCCCCCTGCAGATCGCGAGTGCCGGCTTCTGGCTCACCTTTGGTGCAACGGCGGCACTGGTCATGGCCGTCTCCCGCAGGGCTGCGCAGTCGCCGGGCCGGTGGTGGAGTCCGATCGCCGCGGTCATCTCCTCCAGCCTCGCCGTTGAGGCATTGCTGCTGCCGGTCACGGCTTACGTTTTCGAGCGGGTGACGGTCGCGGGTCCGGTCCTCAACCTCATCGCGATCCCCGCGATGGCAGTCGTACAGGCGGCGGCTTCGGTGTGCGCTGCGGCCGATTGGCTCGGGCTCACTGGCATTGCGAGCTGGTCCGGATTGGCGACGCACCTGGCGGCGCGCGGGCTGGTGGAGAGCGCCGGTCTTATCGCGCTGGTGCCGTGGGTGACCTGGCGCGTACCCGCCCCTCCGTTCGCGTTGCTCGTCACTTTCTATGCACTGGCCGCGATCTGGTGGTGGACATGCAGACCGCCGGTCGACACGCTCGTCCGCCTGCGCGCGCAGCGCGTGTCGTTGGCGGGCGCCATGGTCGCGTGGTTCTGGATCGCGCTTGCGCCGGGGTCGCTGCTCTCGCCGCGACCGAGCGAGGCGCTGCGGCTCACCGCGCTCGACGTGGGCCAGGGCGATTCCCTGCTTCTGACGATGCCGGAGGGACGGACGGTGATGGTCGATGCCGGCGGCGTGCCAGGGACGCTCGACATTGGCGATCGTGTCGTCGGCCCCGCGCTGCGGGCCCGCGGCCTCCGTCGGCTTGACTACGTGGCGGTGACGCATGCCGATCTCGATCACCTTGGCGGCGCAACGACCGTGGTTCGCGAGTTCAGACCGCGCGAGGTCTGGGCGGGAGTGCCCGTAACCGGGCACGCGCCCCTCGACTTGCTGCGGGCCACCGCACGAGCCACGCGAACGCCGTGGCGGTGGTTGCAGCGCGGCGATCGCCTCGAGTCTGGCGCGGTGGAACTGCGCGTCCATCATCCGCCGCTGCCCGACTGGGAACGCCAGCGCGTGCGCAACGACGATTCGCTGGTCCTCGAGGTCCGCTACGGCGCGGTCTCGGTGTGGCTGACTGGCGACATTTCAGGGGCCGTCGAGCCGGAGATCCTCGACGCCATCGACCCGAGGCGGGTGAACGTGCTCAAGGTGCCACACCACGGCAGCCTGACCTCCAGCAGCCCGGAATGGGTCCGGCGCCTACGCCCTGCCGCGGTCCTGGTCAGCGCCGGCCGCGGCAACCTCTTCGGCCACCCCGCACCCGCCGTGCTGCACCGCTACGAGGCGGCCGGCGCCGCAGTGTTCCGCACCGACCAGGACGGGCAGATCGACCTCGTTACCAATGGAACGTATGTGGAAGTCAGCACCTTCACTGGGCGGCGATGGCGGCTTCGCTGAAGACGAAACCACGAAGGCACGAAGGGCACGAAGGACGCTCGAAGACTATTGGGGGAAATATGCTGTCACGGGTGACAAGTGACCTGCCATTTGAGACGGAGCAGGCGGCGGAACGGGTCATCGGCTGTGCCATCGAAGTGCACCGCCAACTTGGACCAGGCTTTCTCGAGGGCATTTATCAGGATGCGCTATCAATCGAGCTCGAGACTGCCGGTCTGAAGTTCAAGCGAGAGGTGCCCATCATTCTGCAGTACCGAAATCGACCGCTACGGCCTCATCGGCTCGACCTGGTCATCGAAGGCCGAATCATCGTGGAGCTGAAAGCCGTCGAACACCTCGACCGCATTCATCATGCCCAGCTCATGTCGTATCTGCGAGCCAGCAACATCCGACTGGGGCTGCTGTTCAACTTCAACGTTGAGATATTGAAATCAGCAATTCGACGCGTTGTAGTGTGACGCCCCCTAAATTGCCTTCGTGCCGACCTTCGTGTCCTTCGAGCCTTCGTGGTCTCTTTTGGCACGGTTCCAGCGGGCGTCGAGATCGGCGGGGGAGAGGTCTCGAAGGGCCGCGCCCTCAAGTGTTGCCGTGCGCTCCATGTGCTCGAAGCGAGACTGGAACTTGTCGTTCGCCTTCCTCAAGGCCGTCTCGGGTGCGATGCCTAGCTTTCTCGCCAGGTTCGCGATCGCAAAGAGCAGGTCGCCAAGCTCCTCCTCGGCTTCCTCTGAGGCCATGCCTCGGTTCGTAACCGCATCGCGCAGCTCGCGCACCTCTTCGTCGATCTTGTCGAGGACGTCCGTCGCCTGTTGCCAGTCGAAGCCGACACCGGCCGCCTTGCGCGACAGCTGATCGGCGCGGAGCAGCGCCGGCAGCGAGCGGGGAATGCCGCCGAGCGTCGTCTTCGCCGGCTTCCCCGCGGTTGCCTGCTCCGTCTTCTTGATCTCGTCCCACTGGGCTTTCACCCCGCCGGCAGTGATCACCGTGTTCTTCGGCAGCGGCTCGCCGTCGGCAGTGAAGACGTGCGGATGGCGGCGAATCAGCTTGTCGACCACCGACTGGATCGAATCGGCGATCGTGAAGTGGCCGGCCTCCGCGCACAACTCGGCCAGGAAGACGGCTTCGAACACAAAATCGCCGAGCTCTTCCTTGAACGCATTCATGTCGCCCGCGTCGAGCGCATCGAGGAGCTCGCACGTTTCTTCCAGCACGAACGGACGCAGCGACTGCAGCGTCTGCTCGCGATCCCACGGACAACCGTCGGGACCGCGCAGCAGGTGCATGATCTCGACTAGTCGATCGAAGCGCGCGCCGGCCGGAGGGGACATGGCCGAATGCTATCATTCGGTGTTCTGACGGCTCGGCTGACCTTCCTCGGGAGCGGCACCTCGCACGGAGTGCCGATGATTGGCTGCGACTGCGCCGTGTGCCGGTCCGAGGACCCGCGCGATCGACGCTTTCGACCGTCCGTGTACCTGGAAGTCGAGGGCGGGCCGGCGATTCTGGTGGATACGTCTACCGATCTGCGTCAGCAGGCTCTGACCTTCGGCGTGCGTCGCGTCGATGCGATCCTGATGACCCACAGCCACGCCGATCACGTGATGGGCATGGACGAAGTGCGGCGATTCAACGTCTTGAAAGGCGGCCCGATTCCAGTGTTCGCATCGGCAGCCACTGCGCGCGAATTGAAGCGTACCTTTCAGTACGTCTTCGAGCCGCCAGCGGAGCAGGGCGGCGGCATCCCGCAGATCGAGTTGCGCGAGATCGACGGCCCATTCAACGTTGACAACCTGCGGGTGGAGCCGATTCCGCTGCTCCACGGACGATTGCCGATTCTCGGTTTCCGGTTCGGTTCGGTCGCGTATCTCACCGACGCGAGCGCGATTCCCGCTGCGGCATGGACGCTGCTGGAGGGCCTGGACGTTCTGATCCTCGACGCGCTGCGTCATCGACCCCATCCGACGCACTTTTCGGTATCGGAGGCCGTGGCGGTCACCGAGCGGCTGCAGCCGAAGCGCGCGTTCTTCACCCACATCTGCCACGACCTCGGACACGAAGTGACGAACCGCTCGCTGCCGGCTGGGATCGAGCTCGCCTACGACGGCTTGCGACTTGCCGTGGAGGTGGCGTGACGTGGAGGTCGTACGTTTCCCCGACGATCCGCGGCCGGCGCGGTGGGCCTATCCGGTGCTGGCGATCGGCAATTTCGATGGCCTGCATCGCGGCCACCTGAAGATCATCGAGCGGATTCGCCGCGGCGCGTCGGAACGGGCCGGCACCTCCGTGGTACTGACCTTCGATCCGCATCCGCCGCGGGTGTTGCGGCCCGACAAGGCGCCGCCGCTCCTCATGACTCCCGACCAGAAGCGCGTGGCGCTCGAGCGTGCGGGCGTCCAGGGATTGGCCCTGGTCCGGTTCACGCTGGAGCTGTCACGGTGGGAGCCGGACATGTTCGTCCGCCGGGTGCTCGTGGATTGGATGCGCGTCGCAGAAGTCTGGGTGGGCGCAGACTTTTTATTCGGCCGCGACCGCTCGGGGAATTTCTCGCTTCTTCGCACCCTCGGCCAGCAGTTCGGGTTCCGCGTCGAGAAGATCGACCCGATCCGCTACAAGGACTTCGTCGTCTCCAGCACCCGGATCCGGAGGCTGGTGTCCGAGGGACGGGTCGAAGAGGCCGGGGCGCTCCTCGGGCGCCATTTCACGATCGAAGGCACGGTCGTCGAGGGCGCTCGCCGCGGCCGCGAGCTGGGTTTTCCAACCGCGAACCTGGCCACCGAGAACGAGCTGCTGCCGCCCAACGGCGTCTATGCCACCTTCAGCACCTTTGGCGGGATCGTCTACCCAGGGGTGACGAACGTGGGGGTGAGGCCGACCTTCGACGGGCCGCCGAAACTGAGTGTCGAGACCCACGTGCTCGGCTTCTCCGGCGATCTCTATGGGCAGCGGCAGGAACTGTCGTTCGTCCAGCGGCTCCGGGATGAGCGCCGATTTCCCGACGTCGACGCGCTACGCGAGCAGATCGCCGCCGACGTTCGCCGGGCCGGCCGATTATTCGATAAACTCTCCGTGTAAACCCGAGACAGTGGAGGCGTAGTGAGTCCCGAGTCCTTCAATTTCACGGTGACGCTGCCCGGCGACGAGCGCATCGTCGGCGTGGCACGTGATCTCTGCGTCCACGCAGTGGATTACGCGAAGATGCCGGAGGCGGCAGGCGCGTCGTTCTGCGACCGGGTCGCGGACGCCGCGGTCCAGGCCGTGGCGAACCGGCCCGGGGTGCCGTGCCCGCTCGTGTTCGACTGCGCCGGCGGCGAGCTTCGCGTCACCGTTGGGGGCTTTACCATCTCCCAATCTCTGGTCGCCTGACGATGCGGCTGTACAACACGTTGACGCGGCAGCAGGAGCCGTTCGAGCCGCTGCGTGATGGGACGGTCCGCATGTACACGTGCGGTCTCACCGTGTACGCGCGCGGCCACATTGGCAACTTCCGGACCTTCGTCTGCGTGGACGTGCTCCGGCGCGCCTTGAAGTACGTCGGCGGGTGGCAGATGCGCCACGTGATGAATTTCACCGACGTGGACGACAAGACCATTGCCGGCGCGGATCGTGAGGGCGTCGGACTCCGCGAGTACACGGATCGCTACGTGGAGGCCTTCCGCGAGGATGCTGGCCGGCTCGGCATCGAGCCGGTGGAAGCAACGCCGCGTGCCACCGACCAGGCGAACCTCGACGCGATGGCGCACATGATCCAGCAGCTCGAGGCGCGCGGCCACACCTATCGCAGCGACGGCTCAATCTACTTCAAGATCTCGACGATGCCGGAGTACGGCAAGCTTGCGCGCCTCGATCACGAGGGGATCCAGGCGGGAGCGCGCGTCGACGTGGACGAGTACGGCAAAGAGGACGCGCGGGACTTCGTGCTCTGGAAGGCAACCAAGCCGGGTGAGCCGACATGGGATTGCGGCGTTGGACCGGGCCGACCGGGGTGGCACATCGAGTGCTCGGCGATGGCGCTGCGCCTGCTCGGTGAACCGCCGATCGACATCCACACCGGCGGGATCGACCTGGTCTTTCCGCACCACGAGAATGAGATTGCGCAGAGCGAAGGCGCCACCGGCCAGCCCTTCTCGCGTTTCTGGGTCCATATCGAGCACCTCCTGGTCGACGACCAGAAGATGTCGAAGTCGCTCGGCAACTTCTACACCCTCAGCGACATTACCGCCCGCGGATTCAGGATCTCGGCGCTCCGCTACTTGCTGCTGTCATCGCACTACCGCAAGCAGCTCAACTTCACCTGGGCGGGGATGCACCAGGCCGAGGAGGCGCTGCGCCGCCTCACCGACTGCCTGGACCGGCTGGACACGGTGAAGGGGGATGAAGAACACCCTGAAATGGTGCGCGCGGCCAGCGCGGCGCGGGCCGCCTTCGATGAGGCGCTCGCCGATGACCTGAACACCTCGGCGGGAATGGCGGCGATGTTCGACCTGGTTCGAACCGTCAACACGGCGATCGATCAGAAGCAGATCGGCCGGCCTGACGTCGCCATCGTGCGCAAGGCGTTCGCGCACTTCGACAAGGTGATTGGTGTGATCTCCTTGCGCCGCGACGAGGACAAGCAGCCGCCGATTCCCGAGGCGGAGATCCTGGCTGCGATCGAAGCCCGCCAGGGGGCACGCCGGTCCCGCAACTTTGCCGAGGCCGACCGCATCCGCGACGACATGGCCGCCAGAGGCATCATCTTCGAGGATGGCGCCCAGGGCACCCGCTGGAAGCGCCGATAAAGAGACCACGAAGCCACGAAGGGAAACGAAGGACGACACGAAGAGGCTCTCGGGGGTGTCACGCGTGCCTCTTGTCTTGATCCCGCGTGCGTCCTTGATAAGGTCTTCGCGCCGACCTTCGTGTTCTTCGTGCCTTCGTGGTTTCTTTGTGACGTGGGGGATAATGCTGGGATGGATGTCCCGAAGCTGATCACACCCTTGCCTGGGCCGAAGGCCAAGGCCTTGATAGAGCGCGACGCGAAGGTCGTATCCACGTCGTACACGCGCGACTATCCGTTTGTCATCGCCAGGGGCGAAGGGTGTGTCGTCGAGGACGTGGACGGCAATCGGTTCCTGGATTGCGCGGCCGGCATCGCGGTCAATTCCACGGGGCACTCGCATCCGCAGGTGGTCCAGGCCATCGTCGATCAGGCCCAGAAGTTCCTGCACATGTCGGGCACGGACTTCTATTACGAGCCGCAGGTTCGCCTCGCTGAGACCTTCGCGGAAATCGCGCCGTTCGACGGGCCCAAGCGCACGTTCTTCGGCAACTCGGGCACCGAGGCCAACGAGGCCGCCGTCAAGCTGGCGCGGTACTCCACGAAGCGCTACGGCGTGATCGCGTTCCTCGGCAGTTTTCACGGACGGACGATGGGGTCGCTGGCCCTGACGTCGAGCCGGGCGATTCAGCGCAAGGGATTCGGGCCGCCGCTCTCGGGGACCTATCACACGCCCTACGCGAACTGTTACCGCTGTCCGGTTGGGCGCAAGCCGGAAAGCTGCGCCGCGGAGTGCGTGGATTATCTCGAAGAGCAGATCTTCGTCCACCTCGTGTCGCCCGACGAGGTCGCGGCGGTGGTCGTGGAGCCGATCCAGGGCGAGGGCGGCTACGTCGTCCCGGCGGCGGCCTTCCACCAGCGGCTCCGCGAACTGACGAAGAAGCACGGCATTTTGCTCGTGTGCGACGAGGTGCAGTCGGGCATGGGCCGGACCGGGAAGATGTTCGCCATCGAGCACTTCGGCGTCCAGCCCGACATGGTGACGATTGCCAAGGGTGTGGCGTCGGGCCTGCCGCTCGGCATCACCGTGGCGCGGGCTGACGTGATGTCTTGGCCGCCGGGCGCACATGCCAGCACGTTCGGCGGCAACCCGGTTGCCTGCGCCGCGTCGCTGGCCACGATCGACCTGCTGCGCAGCGCACTCATCGGGAACGCCGCCGAAGTCGGGGCGCACATGCTGGACTTGCTCAAGGGCCTGATGGACAAGCACGCGATCATCGGCGACGTGCGCGGCAAAGGGCTGATGATTGGCGTCGAACTGGTCCGCGATCGCCAGACGAAGGAGCGCGCCACCGAGGAAAGGAACAAGGTGGTGGACGAGTGCTTCCGCCGCGGGCTCCTCGTCCTCGGCGCGGGACGGAACGCGGTTCGCCTGTCGCCGCCGCTGGTGCTGACCAAGCCGCAGGCCGAGGTCGCGGTCCGGATTCTCGACGAGGCCATTGGCGCGGTGACCGGCAGGTCTTGAGGTCTTGGGGTCTTGGGGTCTTGAGGGCTTGAGGGCTTGAGGGGCTGACCCCACGGCGCGTTGGGGCCACGCTTCGCGTGTCAGGCCGGCTTCGCCGTCAGGCTGCGCTCAGCGCATCAGGCCACGCTTCGCGCGGCGGGAAAGCTCTTGTCCTGCGGCCGAAGGCCGCCCGCCGAAGGCCTGCGGGCCGAAAGGCCGGCCTGCGCGGCTCGCTGATTGCACCAGCCGGGCCATGACCATGGAGCGGCAGGCGCTCGGGCGGCGGGGCGAAGACCTCGCCTGCGGCGCCCTCGAAGCGCGGGGATATCTCATTCTTCACAGGCGCTATCGCACCCGCTACGGCGAGCTGGACATCGTCGCGCAGCAGGGCGGCGTGCTGGTGTTCGTCGAAGTGCGAGCGCGGGGCAGTGGCAGATTCGGCCATCCGGCGGCGTCGGTGACCGAGCAAAAGCAGCAACGCGTGGCC
>DATJFF010000176.1:0-4639 GCA_035495795.1 Vicinamibacterales bacterium | reverse complement strand
GAGGTTGTGGCCGAGCTCGTGCATCAGCGTCGACCCTTGGACGAAGGACGTGGCGGTTGGCGTGACGCCGTCGATGTCAAGGAATGCCCCGAGCGTGATGAGCACGTCACCGCCCGGGAAGTCGCCCACGCCGGTGTTGGTGACCGGCTTCACGAACTTCGGATTCACCGTCGTGGAGTCCGGCGGGCTGAACGGCTCGTTTTCCTCTGCTATTCCGAGGTGATGCGCGAAGAACGCGTAATGGAAGATATCCTTCCGCACCTCATCGAAACGGCGGTTGCAAAGGTAGCCGGGGACGTCGCAATAGTTGTCCAGTGCACCCGTCGCCGCGGGCAGCCCCGGCGCCGCCGTCACGCTGAACACCTTGTCCTTGACGGCGCGGAACCCGGTCTTCCAGCCGACCGTTCCCGGGTAACCCGACTCCGCAATGCCGGCGTGCGGGGAGTACTGGCAAGCCCAGGGCGGATCCTGCGCTCCTGGTTTGCAGATGGTGTCCATTTCATCGACGCTCTCGCCTCCACGCGCGAGTGATGTGCTTTCACCCGCGCGCCGGCCGATGATGTAGTGGTTCGCGCAGTCCGTACTAGCGCTGCTGCACGCCCCGTCGAAGTAGTCCTGTCCGACATCGAAGTGGACCGCGACGCCCGTTGGCCCGGAGCCCCCGGTGTAGACGTTGTTGACTGGCGCGTCGTTGAAGGTCTTGCCAACTTGCATCAACGCCTGGAGGCTGGGCCGGTGCGAGTGCGCGGGCCTGGGCGTGCCACCGTACGACAACGGCGTGAGAGGAGTCGCGGGGTCCTGATCCATGTCGACGAGCCCGTCCACCTGCATGTACCCGATCTCGACGAAGAGGTCCTTGCGATACGGGTTGGCGCCCATCGCGCCGAGCAGCGGCAACTGTCTTCCGCGCGGATCGGTGGTGAGCGCCGAGGGCGTCGTCGCGGTCTCCCAGCCATCGAGCAAGCCATCTCCGTCGGTATCCTGGACCGCGGTCTTGAACACGATCGCCGCCGGCGTCACGCAGTCGCGCCCGTTGGTCCCGCTCACGTCGGTCGTGACGGTCGTGCTCACGAACACCTGGGGCGGATTCCCTGCCGTCGTAGCCCCGAGGCTGTTCGGGAGAGGATAGGTGAGAGAGTCCCAGCTTGGACCGTCAGTGCCCGCGATTGGGTTCATCACAGTCCCGTTGGTGCCGGGCAGAATGATGGCGTCGCCTTTGTCCGGCTGGCCGCTGCCGACGATGTAGGAGATCTTCGCGTTGGGGGTTGCCGCAGGCTGGTAGAACCCCGCTATCCCCTGGGTGAACGCTCTCTGCGAGTTGTTCAACGCCAGGCCATCGTCGTAGACCACGATCGAATTGAGGACGTTCGCCAGCGCGTGGCCCTCGGGGTAGCGGAACACGATGAAGAGGCTGGCCCCCAGCGCCAATGGCGCCTGATTGCCGTTCGGTCCGCTATCCGGCAATTCGATCGCGTGCGCCCCGTTCACGATGGTCGAACCGAAGAGCGAATTCGGTACGCCGCCGATCGCTTCACGCGTGTCCACATCGAAGAAGCGAAGGACATCGAGGCGATAGCTGAACGTGTGACGGTTGCCCGGATCGCCAGTGCCTCCACCCGGGTTGAAGCACGGTGACGCGCCGGCAAAGGTCATCACCTTGCCGTACGGCTCCGGATCGAATCCGCCCGTCGCCGGGTTGTCTGGCGCCTGGAGCGGGTACCCCTTGAACTTCGCGCCAACACTGCCAACAAGCGGCCCGGTGTCGGATACCACCTGCCAGTAGAGCTGCGCGGAGATGATCTCCGCACCCGGGGGTACGCCTGAGACGTTGATCACGCCCTGGGCGACTCCAGGCGGTGCTCCGTTCTGACCACCTTTCCCACGGAGACCGACGCCACTGACGACGTAGTCGCCCGTGACGAAGTAGTTCTTGAAGTACTTCAGATCGTCTGTGGTGGTCTGTGCCGCGACGCGTTTATCGAAGAGGTGGAATACGGTTGCCAACGCGACTGCGACGAGGAAGGCGCGCTTCATGCGGGAGCTCCAATGGCGAGGGGGGCCGGCGGACTCTTTGGATCACCGCCTGTCACCTTGGGTCTAACCGGACGATTATGCACGAGTTGCACAACATGATCTAACGTTTTTTTCCGTGCAAGTGAACAGTTCATTACATTTTCGCGCCCCCCACCGGCCCGGCGAGGGGCGCCACCTTCCTCTCTCGAATGACTTATTGCTTCAGGGCCGGATTCACATACGGCGCGAGCAGCCGATCGGGGTCCGGTCGGACGCTCAGGTAATCCACGTGATCGGTGATGTCGATCCAGCCGTGGGGAACGCCGGCCGGAATGATGATGATGTCGCCGGTCTTGACGACCTTCTTGACGACGTCGGCGCCCTCGATCCGCCCGCTGCAGGACGGACCGTTCAGAACCTTGGTCACCGGGCTGTCGGGACCGGACTTCCGGCCGTTGACGATCTTGCCGCCGGTCACGAGCGTCCCGCCGCCCGAGACGATGATGTAGGTTTCGGTCTGGCCGTCGTGAGAGATGCCGCTGGCGGTGCCCGCGCCTGCCGCGGCGGAACTGCTCTCTCCGCACGGCGCGCCCTGCTGGGCAGCCGCCGCGCCGCCTCCGCCCCCCGCCGGCGCGGTCGCAGGAGCAGTGGTCGACCCTCGGTGCACGATCCCCACCGAGAGGTTCAGCTTGCCGATGTCGGTCGTGACAATCTGCCGATCCACGCCGGGCAGGCTGTTGATCGCCTTCACCTGTTCATCGGTGAGGTAGGTGGCCGCTTTCGGGGACTGCGCGAGGGCTAGAGCCGGCCAAAGGGCCAAGACCGAGACGCGGAGAACGAGGCGGGCATGCATGGGAACCTCCAAGGTGCGCCACTATAGCGCGGCTCCCGTTACACACCATTACGTGCGTTCTCCGCGTAAAGTTTCGGGTGCTCAAAAAATATTGTTGGTGCTCCGGAGAGCCTTCTGGGCTTCCTGAACCGCCGGCGACGTCGGCGCCGCACCGGGCATCGTCGTCAGTTCCTGATAGCGGGCCCTGGCGGTGGCCTGGTCACCGGCCGCCGCTGCCGCTCGTGCCAACCCCAGGACTGACGGAGTACGCTTCGGCGTCCGAAGCAGCGACTGCTCGAAGGCACTCATCGCGTCTTTGGCCTTCCCCGCCTCGAGCAGCATCTCGCCGTACAGCTCATAGGCCGGCTTGATCGGTTCCGGCGGTCCGGACGGCGCCGACATGGCCTTCTCCGCGTCGGCCGCCTCCTTCGCGAACTGCAGCGCCTCGTCCTTCTGTCCCTTTGCCCAGCGGATCACCGCGCCGAGCTCCTTTTCGCGAATGACATGTGGCTTTGCCGCGTACGACGTCGGCCCGCCCTGGGCGTTTGCGGTGAGCGCCTTCAGCGCCGCCTCCGCTTTCTCCGCCGTCGCCAGATCGCCGGTCTTCGCAGCGCTGACTCCGACGATGTAGGTCCATGTGGCCGAACCGCTGCCGCCGCCCATGCCCGGCATGCCCGGCATGTTGGCGTGCTCCCCGCCCGTGCCGGCCGGCGCCTCGAGGGCGAGCTTTTCCCACTGCCCGCTGTCCGAGATCAGCCGCGCCCGCATCCCGAGGTATCCGTCACGGATGCCGGCGTTGCCGGCATTGCGATCCGCGGCGGCCTTCGCCTGCTCCACGTTCTTCTTCGCATCGTCGAACCTGCCGAGCATCGAGTTCGCGTAGGCGAGCCACGAGAGCGTATGGAAGTCCTCGCGCCCTTCCGCCAGCTTCATCTTGGCGTTCAGCTCGGTCGCCGCCTTGTAGGCATCGACGTTCGATGCAACCGCCTTCTGCCACATCCCGAGTTGGACGTAGATGTGCGACGGCATGTGAAGCGCATGCGCGGCCGACGGGGCGATCTTCGCGTAGGCATCGGCGGCAGACAGGCCCAGCGGCGCATGATCGGGATCGTCGAACGAATGGATGATGAAGTGCGCTGCACCAGGGTGCTTCGGATTCTGCTGGTAAATCTTCTCGGCGATCGACGCGGCGAGCGCTTGCCGCCGGAAGCCTGTATCGCCGGGGCGAACGGTTCCGAGCAGCGACAGCGCGTAGAGGATCGAGATCTCGTTGTCGTCGGGCCACTGGGCGGACATCCGGGCCATCGCCGCGGAGTAAGCGTTGTCGCGCGCGAGCTTGTCGCCGGGCGAGAAGTACAGCGTCTGAATGGCCTCGAAGAACGCTTTCTCCTTCGGCAGCTTCGCCTTCGCGAGGCGGCCTTCCGGCGTCGGATCGAGCTTGTCGAGGGCCTGCTTGGCTTTCTCGACGTCCTGCTGCGCCCAGAGCGGGTGGTTGTGGCTCATCGCCTCACCCCAGTAAGCCATCGCGAACGCGGGATCCGCCTTTTCCGCCTGCTGGAAGATGACGGCGGCCTCGTCGAACTGGAAGTTGTGGAGCGCCTTGACGCCGGTGAGGAACGCCTCCTGCGCGGCCGGGGCGCCGGAGGTCGGGAACGTGATCGAACCGAATTCCTGTGACGCGACGTCGATCCGGGTCGCGAAGACCAGAGTCAGGGCGAGGGTGCCGGCGATGGTCACCGCGCCGAGGCGGACCGAAGAGAGGCACGAAGGCGTGAGGGCCATGGGAACTCCTCC
>DATJFF010000175.1:0-39834 GCA_035495795.1 Vicinamibacterales bacterium | reverse complement strand
AGGGTGTCTGCGACTGGGCCGGCTCAAGGAAGAGGGGCACGCCGGCATCGAGATCACGTCGATGCTGAAGCGCAACTCGTGCGGCAAAGGGCTGGAGGTGGCGCGCGTGGCCCGCGACATGATGGGCGGCAACGGCCTCGTAGACGAGTTCGGCGTCGTGCGGCATATGGTCAACCTCGAGGTCGTGAACACCTACGAAGGTACGCACGACATCCACGCCCTCATCCTGGGCCGCGCGCAAACCGGGATCGCGGCCTTCGTCAACTGAGCCGCGCACGGTCAAGGCAGAAGGCAGACGGCAAAAGGCAGAAGGCAGAAGGCAAAAGGCAGAAGGCACAATGTTCGCCGGTGCACCTTTACACCCTGCACCAGTGCACCTGTGCACTTGTGCACCAGTGGATCTGCGCACCTGTCTGTCCTGTATAATCATTTCTATTCATGGGTGACGCAGCTGAAGGACTGATCGACGCCGACGCGCGCTTGCAAGAGCGCATGGAAGAACTCGAGGAGAGCCGCAAGGCCGCGCGGGATCGCCGGCCCAAGGTGGACCCGGAACGCACCCGTGCGTTCGAGTCGCTCCGCCTCGCCCGGACCGAGCTGCAGCGGCAGCTCGAAGCGACCGCGCACCCGGTGCGGCGCGAACAGATTCAACAGGCGGTTGCCGAGATCGACCGGCAGCTCGCCGCGATGAACTGACGCCGGCCCGGCGTTACTCGCCAGCGGCGCGGCGCAGCTCCGCCGCGAACGCCACCGCGGTTGGCGGCCGCTTGTCGGGATCGAACGCAAGCGCCCGCCGCAGGACCCCGGCCAGCCGATCGGTCAATGGCGTGCCCTCCAGCGGCGGCTCCTCGCCCTGTCGCACTGCCACGTCCACGAACGAGCCTGCGCCGAACGGCAACCGGCCCGTGAACATCTCGTAGGCCAGTACGCCGAGGCTGTAGATGTCGGACCGCGCGTCCACCCGGCCGCCGCGCAATTGCTCCGGTGCCATATACGCCGGCGTCCCGACGATCGTCGCTCCCGCCGTCATCGTGCCGTGGGCGTCGCCCGACGGCAGCAGCTTCGCGACGCCGAAGTCCAACACCTTCGGCGGGCCGCCGTTCTCGGGGAGCAGGACGTTCTCCGGCTTGAGATCGCGGTGCAGGATCTGCTCGCGGTGGGCCGCGTCCACGCCTTCGGCAATCGACATCAGCATTCGCGCCGACTCGATGCGGTTCGGCGTGCCGCGCGTCAGTCGCGCCCGCAGATCCTCGCCTCGGACGTACTCCATCACGAGATAAGCGGCGCCGTCGGGCAAGGTGCCGTAGTCGAACACGGTCACCACCGATGGGTGCTGTAATCTCGCCGCCAGCTGCGCCTCGCGCTTGAACCGCTCGTGCGCGTCGGGCGATGAGACGAGCTCGCCTCGAACCAGCTTGACTGCGACGTCGCGGTCGAGCCGCAGGTCGCGGGCGCGGTAGACCGCGCCCATGCCGCCGCGGCCGATCAGCGAATCGATGCGGTACTTGCCGTCGATCACCGCACCGACGTCCACGACTGCGGGTAGCACGCCCGTGGCTGCGATTGGCGCGGGCGACGCAAAGCCGCGCGGCGTGAGCGCCGCCTGCCGCCGCAGCCGCGACAGGTCCAGCGCAAGCCCCATCTGCGACGCGATGCCGGCGAGCAGCTGCCGATCCTCGCGCGTGAACGACTCCTCGGATCGCTTGGGGCCGAGGACGATGAAGCCGACGAGCGGGCGGTCGTCGGTGCTCGTTCCCGCGAACACCGGCACCACCAGCGCCGCGCCCGCCGCCCGGAGCCAGTCGCGATCCGAGGCCGGGAGGCGGCCGACGGTCGATCGCGGATCGTCCAGGAACACTTCGAGCGGCTGATCGGACCACTGCAGCAGCTGCACCAGGCCGCTTCCGGACGCCATCGGCTCCGGCTTTCGATTACGCGCCTCGGCCACCTCGTAGACGCCGTTGTTCTCGGCGAGCACTGCGATCGAGCCCGGGTGCAGCGCTGATTCGATGTCGGCGAGGACCAGCGCGATCAGCGCGCGCGGATCCGTCTCGTGCGGAACCCGGCTGGCCAGCGATAGCAGGATCTCGCGAGCGTCGTACTCGGAGCGGAAGAACCGGCGATCGAGCCAGCGCTGCGCTGCGTCGCGATAGCGGAGCCCGAGCGCGACCATCACCAGCATTGCTATGTAGAAGAGTGGCCGCCCCTGGATGATGACCGAGAGCGGCTGGTCGCTCTGCCGGACCAGCGCGACGCCCAGCAGGAGCACCGGCAGACCGGTCAGGATTCGCAGCGTCTTGCGGGCCAGCGCGTACTGGATGCCTTGCCGCAGCGCGGTGCGCGGCGACATCGCGCGGCGGACCGCGACCGCGTAGGCCATGCCCAACGCCGAGAGCATCACGAAGAACTCGAGGAGTGCGGCGATCGGCCAGGGCCAGCGGAGGCCGCTGCCCAGTCCCTGGGCGATCAGCGGCACCGCGGTGATCAGCATGTAGGCGAGCATCCCCGGCACCGCGGTCACCAGCACGGTCTGGATCCGGCGCCGCTCGACCGCGTCGGGATTGGTCCGATAGCGCTGCACCGCGTAGGCGAGGAAACCGAGATTCGTCGTGAGGCCGAGGGCGAAGAGGCCGTTGAAGAAGAGTGGGTGCGTCGCGAACCAGGCGACGGCAGGAGTCGCGGCGTCCATCCCCAGAAGCCGTGCCGTGGTCGCGACACCGACCGAGCCGAGCGGCACCGCGATCAGCCACGTGGCATAACGGAGCCACGGATGGCGCCGCAGCACCGGCGCCTTGGTGGGGAAGTAGAGGATGGCCAGGCTGATCACCGGGAACGACACCGCCATCAGCGTCCACGAGAAGGTGACCAGCGCCGGCGCCAGCAGCGGGATCCGCCACTCTTCGCCGAACAGCGCCCCGTCGTCGGTCGCGCCCATGAGCAGGAACGCCAGCGTGATCAGCGTTGCGGTGACACCGCGGGCGCCGAGCCCGACGACCAGCAGCGCCGCGAGCGTGTAGACGAGATGTTTGGCCAGTGCCCAGCCGTGGAACTGCCAGAACCAGGCGAACACCGTGTTGGCGTCGAGGGACCAGACCGGCAATCGCTCCACGGTGACGTCTCGAGGCGCGGACGCGTCCTGCTCGCGGAGCGTCAGCGTGATCGAGCCGGACGGAGGCATCCGGTACATGTGCACCCAGGTGGCGATGGTCGCGGCGGCATCGGCGGGAAGGCCTTCGCTGAGATCCAGGCGCTCTCCGTCCTGGTCGGTGATCGCGAGTACTTGCGCGCCGGGCCGCACGCCGGCGCGATCGGCTTCGCCGCCTGGCCAGACGGCGGTCACCATCACCGGCTGCCCGAGCACGCTGCGGATGTCGGGCAGGTGTGCGAACCCGACCAGTTCCTGCTCGCTCAGCTCGTTGAACACCGCGTCGCCCGACAGCGCGAGTCCGGCGCCGGCGGGAAACAGCCGGGGCCGCACGATCGTGGCGTGCAGCAGGAAGGTGATGATGCTGAGCGTGGCGACCAGCGCGACGGCAATGCTTCGTCCGGGGGTCACCAGGCAGGCTCCGGCACGTTCATCTCGTCAAGGATATGACGCAGCGTCGCGGTGCCATCGTCCAGCAGGTGGTGCGGCAGCTCGGCTTCAGGTGCAGGCCGCCGCACGGCTTCGCTGATCGCGGCGCGATAGTTATCGGCCATGCGAGTCAGCGTATGGAGCCGGGCCCAACGCGCGCGCGCATTGTCGCCGAGCGTGCGGCGGAGCTCGGTATCGTCCGCGAGCGCGTCAAGTGCGTACCCGATGTCGCGCGGCTCGTCGGCCGGATCGATCGCGATGCCCACCGCCTCCACGTTGGTGGATACGGCGGCCACGCCGTCGGCGTTCACCGTAAGCGCCGGCACGTCGCGCAGCTGCGCGAGCGCGGTGATCAGCGTCGGCTTGCCCGCGGCGAGGCAACGCAGCCAGGAGGCGGAGGTCTCGCCGTACGAGGGCCAGCGGAGACACCAGCAGATGTCGGCGGCATCGAGGCAGGCCGGCAGATCCGAATCCGGGACGTAGCCGGCGATGTGCACGCGCTGCTCCAGCCCGAGCCGTCGGACGTCGGCGTCGACGTCATAGTGCCCGGCGGGAGATCCGACGAGGAGCACGTGAAGGTCGCGGCGCGGCGACGCCGCCACTGCCTCGAGCAGCTGGGGAATCCGCTTCTCGGGCGTGATGCCGCCGAACGCCCCAGCCACCACGGCGCCGTCCGGGATTCCGTGCCGCTGCCGGACAGTGGGGACGGTCCCCTGAGTCGGATCGAAGGAGGGGACTCTCCCCCTTTGCGGGTCGGCAACGCCCATGTCGACGTGAAGGACCGCGGCGCCAACATGCTCCCGCCTCAGCCGTTCGGCCAGATGCGCGTTGTGGACCACCGTCAACCGGGAGGCGCGGATAGCCAGCCCGACCATGGGCCACAAGCGATACAGGTCCCCCCCAACACCGGCTGCGAAGAGGTGGCCGAGTCCCGCTGGCGCATCGGGGTGCGCCGCCTGCAACTCGGCGAGGTAGTCCTCCAGCCGCGGCTCCAGGCGCCGGAGCAACCAGAGGGCCCGCGCCTGATGCACCTGCGCGTCATGCAGGACGAGGAGGCCGGGATAGCGGTACAGGTACGCCCACATGTAGTCGTGGGCAGTCGAGTTGCCGAGGTGATAAACGATCAAATCGTACGGGTCCCGGCGGTGGCGCCAGACGAACTCGTGGGCGGAATAAATGGCGCTATTGGACGACGTGTAACTGCGCGTTGCGGCCGCGCGGGCAATCCCGACGCTGTCCACCCGCTTTGCCTCGTCGGCGTCCAAATCAGTAGGGGGCCATGCGGTCTTGATGTAGAGGTCAATCGCCCCAAAGGATGGAGCGAGCAGCGGCACGAGTTCCGCCGAATACGCCGCGATGCCGGACGGGTCGGGCGGCACCGGACTGAACCAGGCGATCCGCATGCGCATCATTGTGCCGCAGGGCCGCGCTGGCCGAGACGAAGGGGGCTGCACGTGATACCATCAACCCGTTTGTCCTTTTCTTCACAAGCCCCGCAAGGGACCTTGTGACTGGGGTTGCTGCGCACATGGAAGGTTGGGGTGGTGTCGGACTGATGGTGCTGCTCGGGGCCGTCGTCGGCCTCGGCGGCCTCGTGGTCTCCAGCCTCCTGGGTCCGAAGAACCCCACACCCGAGAAGCTGGCGGCCTACGAGTGCGGCATGCCGCCGGTCGGCGACGCCCGCGAGCGGCAATCGGTGAAGTTCTACCTGATTGCCATGATCTTCCTGCTGTTCGACATCGAAGTCGCCTTCCTCTATCCGTGGGCGATGTCGTTCCGGGAGCTCAGCTGGCCCGGCCTCATCCAGATCACCGTCTTCTTCCTCATCCTGCTGGTCGGCTACGTCTACATCTGGCGGAAGGGTGTCCTCGACTGGGGGCCTGAGTCCGATCCCGACTACAAGCGGCCGCCGCGGCCTGGTCCCGCGGTGGTAAAGAGGTATCGCTATGGGACTCGAAACTGAGTTTGAGATTCCGGTACTGACGACCACGGTCGAATCCGTGGTCCAGTGGGCCCGGCGCTCGGCGATCTGGCCGGTCACCTTCGGCCTGGCGTGCTGCGCCATCGAGATGATGGCGATGGCTTCGAGCCGCTACGACATCTCGCGCTTCGGCGCCGAGGTGTTTCGCGGATCGCCGCGCCAGTCGGACCTGATGATCATCGCCGGCCGGCTGTCGCGGAAGATGGCGCCGGCGCTGCGCCGCATCTACGATCAGATGCCGGATCCGAAGTGGGTGATCTCGATGGGCGCCTGTGCCTCGTGCGGCGGCGTGTTCGACAACTACGCCATCGTCCAGGGCTCGGACCAGGTGGTGCCGATTGACGTCTACATTCCCGGCTGCCCGCCGCGGCCCGAGTCGGTGATCTACGGCATCGTCCAGCTGCAGAAGAAGATCGCCGCCAGCAAGCTCGATCAAACGCCGAAGGCGCGCATCGCATGAGCGCGGCCGCCGAGATCATCGCGGCGCTTGCCGCCGCCGTGCCGGGCGCGCAGTACGAGGAGTTGCAGTCGAGCGACTCGAACGTCACGCCGGTGATCCTCGTGCCCGTCGCGCACCTGCTGGCGACGGCGCAGGCGCTCCGCAACGCGCCGGGGCTCGAGTTCCACGCCTTCTCCGACGTCACCGCCGTGGACTTCTACCCGCAGCGGCAGCCGCGCTTCGACCTCGTCTACCACTTCGTGTCGCCGCACCGCCGCGCCCGTGTACGCGTCAAGGTCCGCCTCGATCTCAACCAGGCGGTGAGCTCGATCACCTCGGTGTGGCCCGGCGCCGGCTGGACGGAGCGCGAGATCTACGACCTGTTCGGCATCGTCTTCGAGGGGCATGACGACCTGCGACGGCTGATGATGCCTGACGATTGGGAAGGCTACCCGCTCCGCAAGGACTACCCGGTGCAGCTGCGGAAGGACGCCAGCACCTACATGCCCTTGCAGGTGACGGAAGAGGAATTCCGCGCGAATCTCGAACGCGACCGCCTGGTGCGGCCGCAGCCGCCCACGCCTTGAGGATGAGCGGGAAAGACGCACCGGACGCCGCCACGAGGCTGGCGCAGGGGGCGTGCTGTACACGCTGAACGACCTGGACAGATGTAAAAAGAAGCCCTTCGTGGTTTCTGTTGGACACGCGATGGCTGAACTACGCACCGAAACGATGACGGTGAACATGGGGCCCCAGCATCCCAGCACGCACGGCGTGCTGCGGCTCGTGCTGGAGCTCGATGGCGAGACCGTCGTCTCCGTCAGCCCGACGATCGGGTTCCTCCACACCGGCATCGAGAAGACCGCCGAGCAGAAGAAGTGGCAGCAGGTGATTCCGCTCGTCGAGCGGATGGATTACCTCGGCGCGCAGTCGAACAGCCTCGCCTTCTGCCTCTCAGTGGAGCAGCTCCTCGGTCTCGAGGTGCCGCAGCGGGTCAAGGACCTCCGCGTCCTGATCGCCGAGTTGCAGCGCCTGTCGTCGCACCTGGTGTGGTTCGGCACCCACGCGATGGAGATCGGGGCCATTACCGGGATGCTCTACGCGTTCCGCGAGCGCGAGATTTTGATGAATCTCAACGAGCACCTCGCGGGCTTCCGGTTCTTCCCGAGCTACATCCGCGTCGGCGGGCTGCGCGAGGACATCCCCCGCGGCTGGCTCGAAGCGGTCACGGCGTTTCTCGATCGCTTCCCCGGCAAGCTGGACGAGTACGAGACGCTCATCACCAAGAACCCGATTTGGCTGGACCGCACCCGCGGGGTCGGCGTGATCACGCTCGAGGACTGCCAGAAGTGGGGCCTGTTCGGGCCGATCGCCCGCGCGTCGGGCAGCGACTTCGACGTGCGGCGCGCCTTTCCCTATAGCGGCTACGAAACCTACGACTTCGACGTGATCGGCGCCAGTAACGGCGACGTCTACGATCGCTATCTCGTGCGCGTCGCCGAGATGCGGGAGAGCACGAAGATCTGCCGCCAGGCGGTCGAGCGCATCGCGCCGGTGGGCGAGTGGGCCGTCAACGACCGCCGGATCGTGCCGCCGCCGAAGGACCAGGTCTATACCGAGATGGAAGCGCTGATTCAGCACTTCCTGATCTACTCGCAGGGCTTCACGGTGCCGGCCGGCGATGCCTACGTGCCGGTCGAAGGACCACGCGGCGAGCACGGCTGCTACGTCGTCTCCGACGGCAGCAATCGCCCGTGGCGCGTGCACATGCGCTCGCCCGGGCTGATGGCCTGCCAGGCGCTGCACAAGTTCATCGTCGGCGGGATGATCGCGGACGTCATCGCGGTCATCGGCTCGCTCGACGTCGTGATGGGAGACGTGGATCGATGAGCTTTCATCCCGCCATGCCCTACGGCACGGAGCAGTGGCACCGCTCGCAGCGGACCACTCTGCCCGAGGGGCCGGAGTTCCAGTTCACGGCGGACAATCGCGCGAAGTTCGAGGACTTCGCCTCGCAGTACACGCCCGAGCAGCGCAAGTCGGCGGTGCTTCATGCGCTCTATCTCGCGCAGGAGCAGCAGGGCTACATCTCCGCCAATGCCGCGCGGCACGTCGCCGAGGTGGTCGGCTGCACGTCGGCCGAAGTCGAGGACGTCGTCTCGTATTACGTGATGTTCCACCGGACGCCGGTGGGGAAGTTCGTCCTCCAGGTGTGCACGACGCTGTCGTGCGCGCTGGCCGGCGCCGAGCGGGTGGTCGAGGAGTTGAGCCACAAGCTGGGGATCAAGCCGGGCGAGACCGACCCGACCGGCATGTTCACGATCATGCCGATGGAGTGCCTCGGCGCCTGCGACAAGGCGCCGGTGGTGATGGTCAACAACGACCACTGGCACGAGTGCCTGGCGCCCGACCAGGCCGGCGCGCTGGTCGATCGGATGAAGACCGAGGGCCTGAAGGCGCTCGGCGGCTGTCATCTCGACATCGAGCACCTGCCCGAGGCCGCCTACCGGGGCAAGACGACGACGCCGGTGAAGCCGAAGGCGAACCCGGATTACGAACCGGTGCTCACCAAGTACGCGTTTACGCCCGGCGGCAACACGCTCGAGCACTACCGCCAGCACCAGCAGGGTTACGAGGGCTTGAAGAAAGCGCTCGCGATGACGCCTGAGGCGGTGATCGACGAGGTGAAGAAATCGGGTCTCCGCGGCCGCGGCGGCGCCGGTTTCCCGACCGGCCTGAAGTGGCAGTTCGTCGACAAGAAGTCGCCGAAGCCGAAGTACATCGTCTGCAATGCCGACGAGAGCGAGCCGGGCACCTTCAAGGATCACCTGTTGATGGAACGTAACCCCCACCTCCTGGTGGAAGGCTGCGTGATCGGCTGCTACGCGATCGGATCGAAGGCCGCCTACATCTACATCCGCGGCGAGTTCTATCACCTGTTCCCGGTGATGCAGAAGGCAATCGACGACGCCCGGGCGGCGGGCCTCGTCGGCAAGAACATTCTCGGCAGCGGCTTCGATTGCGAGGTCTATCTGCACCGCGGCGCCGGAGCCTACGAGGCCGGCGAAGAGACGGCGCTACTGGAGTCGCTCGAAGGCAAGCGCGCCCAGCCGCGATTCAAGCCGCCGTTCCCGGCGGTGGCCGGCGCCTGGGGATGCCCGACCGCGGTCAACAACGTCGAGACGCTCTGCAATGTGCCGCTGATCATGACCCGCGGCAGCGACTGGTATATCGCGCTCGGCCCCGAGAAGAACGGCGGGCCGAAGCTGTTCTGCGTCAGCGGCCACGTCAAGAATCCCGGCGTGTTCGAGGCGCCGATGAAGGTCACCCTCAAGGAGCTGATCTTCGACTACGCCGGCGGCATCCGCGACGGCCACACCCTGAAGGGCGTGATCCCGGGCGGATCCTCGGTACCGATCCTGATGCCGGATCAGATCGACATCCCGGCCAGCTTCGACGACGTGCAGCGCGCCGGATCGCTGCTCGGGTCGGCGGCAATCATGGCTTTCGACGAGACCACCGACATCGTCTGGCTCGCCGAGAACCTGCTCCACTTCTACCGCCACGAGTCGTGCGGCAAGTGCACGCCCTGCCGAGAAGGGACCGACTGGCTCTATCGCCTGCTGCACCGGATGGTGAGCGGCGAGGGGACGGCGAAGGACATCGCGCTGCTCCAGAGCGTCGCCAACCAGATCAACGGCAAGACGCTGTGCGCGTTTGGCGACGCGGCGGCGACGCCGGTGCTGACCACCCTCAAGTGGTTCAAGGCCGAGTACGAGGCGTATGCCAAGGGCGACATTCCTGCGCCAGCCGATTATCGGGCACGGCAGCCGGTGGAGACGCACTGATGGCCGGCGTCCTCGATTGGCTGACCGCGCCGCAGACGCTCTTCTTTCTCGGCGTGACGTTCACGGTGTTCCTGGCACTGCAGATCTCCGCGGCGGTCATGGTGTACGCCGAGCGCAAGGTCTCTGCGTTCATGCAGCAGCGCTACGGCCCTTATCTCGTGGGCCCGAAAGGCGTGCTCCAGCCGATCGCCGACATCGTCAAGCTGGTGTTCAAGGAGGATCTGAAGCCGAAGGCCGCCGACACGCTCCTGTTCGCCGCTGCTCCGGTCATCTCGGCCATGGCGGCGATCGCCGCCTTCGCGCCGGTGCCCTTCGGCGCCGCCACCACGTTCTTCGGCCTGCTGCCTGAGCCGATGCCTCTGATGGTCGCGGACATCAACGTCGCGGTCCTGGTCATCTTTGCCATCACCTCGATGGGCGTCTACGGCATCGTGCTGGCCGGCTGGTCGAGCAACTCGAAGTACGCGCTCCTGGGCGGGCTGCGCAGCTCGGCCCAGATGATCAGCTACGAGCTGGCCTATGGCATGGCCCTGGCCACGATCGTGATGATCGCCGGGTCACTGTCACTGCGCGAGATCGTGGACGCGCAGACCGGCTATTACTTCGGAGTCATCCCTCGATGGAACATCTTCGTGGTGTTTCCGACCGGGCTCATCGCCTTCCTGATCTTCTCGACGGCTGGAATCGCCGAGACCAACCGGGCGCCGTTCGACTTCCCGGAAGCCGAACAGGAACTCGTCGCCGGCTACCACACCGAATACAGCTCGATGCGCTTTGCGCTGTTCTTCCTCGCCGAGTACATCAACATGGTGACCGTGGCGGCGGTCGTCACCAACCTGTTCCTGGGCGGCTGGCACGGGCCCCTGCTTCCCGAGGCCTACGGTTGGATCTGGTTCTTGATCAAGCTGAGCACCCTGTGTTTCGGTTACCTGTGGCTGCGCTGGACGCTGCCGCGCTTCCGCTACGACCAGCTGATGTCGTTCGGCTGGAAGCTGCTGCTGCCGCTGGCCACCGTCAACCTGCTCGTGAGCGCGGCGGGGGTGCTCTACTTTGGTCTTTGATCAGGTCCTTTTCTACGTCTTCGCCAGCGTCGCGGTGCTCGGCGGTCTGCTGGTGATCGGGCAGCGGAACCCGATCTACAGCGTGCTGGCGATCATCGTCTCGTTCTTCGGGCTGTCGGGGCTCTATATCCTGCTCGAAGCGCCCTTCGTCGCGGTGGTCCAGATCATCATCTACGCCGGCGCGATCATGGTCCTGTTCCTGTTCACGGTGATGCTCCTCAACGTGCCGCGCGAGGACGCCGCCGAGTGGGACCGCACCCACCCGTTCTACCGTCCCTGGCCGATGCGGATCGGCGGCGTCCTGGCGGCGGCGATGATCGTTCAGCTCATCTGGGCGTTCTCGCGCACGGCCGGCCTCGGGCAGGGCGTCGGCGATCAGCGGCCGGCGGTCTCGGCGGTTTCGGAGCTGGGCCGCAAGCTCTTCACCGACTACATGTTCGCCTTCGAGGTCACCTCGATCCTCATCATCATCGCCATGGTCGGTGCGGTCGTCCTGGCGCGGAAGCGGGAGTTCTGACGCGATGTCGATCGGCCATTACCTGGTGCTCTCCGGCATCCTCTTCACGATCGGTGCGGCCGGCGTGTTCCTGCGCCGCAACCTGATCACGCTGCTCCTGTCGGTGGAGATCATGCTGAACGCGGTCAATCTCGCGTTCGTCGCCTTCGGCCGCCAGTTCGGGACCGTGGACGGGCAGATCATCACCTTCTTCGTCATGACGGTGGCCGCGGCCGAGGCCGCGGTCGGTCTCGCGCTGGTCATCGCGCTGTTCCGCCATCGGGAGTCGCTCAACCCCGAGGCCTTCACCTCGCTGAAATGGTGATCCGGTGCTAGCCCTCATCCCCTTGCTTCCGTTTGCCGGCTTCCTCGTCAATGTGGCGATGGGGAAGCGGCTCCCGAAGAGCGTGTCGGGCGGCCTCGCCTGCGCCGTGATGGTGGGGTCGTTCCTGATCGCCGCCAGCCAGGTCTGGACGCTGTTCGGCATGGCCCCGGAAAGCCGGCAGATCAACCAGACGCTCTACACCTGGATCACCGCCGGCGATTTCTCGCTTGACCTCGCCTTCCGCCTCGACGCGCTCTCGGCCGTGATGATCCTGGTGATCACCGGCATCGGGTCGCTGATTCACATCTACTCCACGGCCTACATGCACGAGGAGACCGACCCGGAGTACGCGCGCTACTTCTCGTACCTGAACCTGTTCGTCTTCTTCATGCTGCTGCTCGTCCTCGGCTCGAACGTCCTGGTGATGTTCGTCGGCTGGGAGGGCGTCGGCCTCTGCTCCTACCTGCTGATTGGCTACTACTTCGTCAGGCAGTCGGCCTCGGATGCGGCCAAGAAGGCCTTTGTCGTCAACCGGATCGGTGACTACGCGTTCATCCTCGGCACGCTGCTGACGGTGGTCACGGTCGGCTCCCTCGATTTCGTGCAGATTGCCCAGGCCGTGAAGCAGATGCCGACCGAGGCGACCTTCGGCACGCTGTCGCTGATCACGCTGCTGCTGTTCATCGGCGCCACCGGCAAGTCGGCACAGATTCCGCTCTATGTCTGGCTGCCCGACGCGATGGAAGGCCCAACGCCGGTGTCGGCCCTCATCCACGCCGCGACGATGGTCACTGCGGGCGTCTACATGATCGGCCGGAACGCGGTGCTGTTCGAGCACGCGCCGATCACGCTCGGCATCGTCGCGGTGATTGGCGCGGCGACGGCGCTTTTTGCCGGGACGATCGGTCTCGTCCAGAACGACATCAAGCGCGTGCTGGCCTACTCCACGGTGTCGCAGCTGGGCTACATGTTCCTGGCGATGGGTGTCGGCGCCTTCGGCGCGGGCATCTTCCACCTCTACACACACGCGTTTTTCAAGGCCTGCCTGTTCCTCGGCTCCGGCGCGGTCATCCACGCGCTGCACGGCGAGCAGGACATCCGCAACATGGGCGGGCTGAAGAAGCACTTGCCGGTTACCTACTGGACGTTCCTGATCGCATCGCTGGCGATCGCCGGCGTCCCGATGCTGGCGGGGTTCTTCTCGAAGGACGAGATCCTGTTCGAGACCTATCGGAACGGCCACCAGGTGCTGTGGGCGGTCGGCGTGCTGACGTCGCTCCTGACCGCGACCTACATGTTCCGCCTCGTGTTCCTCACGTTCCACGGAGAGGAGCGCTTCCACGAAGTAATTGGTGCACCTGGGCATGGCGCCCATGGTCACGCTGCACCCCTGCACGGTGCACCCGTGCACCAGCCCGTCAGCCACGGGCATCCCGCTCCAGCGCATGCCCATGGCGTTCATTTGCACGACGCCCCGCCGGCGATGGCGACGGCGCTGATCGCGCTGGCGATTGGGTCGGTGGTCGCGGGCTACATCGGCATTCCGCACGCGCTCGGCGGCCACAATTCGCTCGGCGGCTGGCTCGAGCCGGCCTTTGCCGCCAATAACTGCGGCGCGCCGGTCACCTCCGGTGCGCTTGCCGGCATTGCCTTGGAAAACTGCGCGCCCGGCGAACAGCCCGCGCTGGCCTCGATGGCTCAGACGGCCACGCGAGCGTCCGACGCTGTGCCCGCGGTTGCGCAACCGGAGCCTGCCGCGGCCGAGCACGCGACAGCCCCGGCGGCGGGCCATGACGAGAGCAGTCTCGAGCTCACGCTGATGCTCGTTTCATCGGCGATTGCCATCATCGGCATCGGCATCGCGTTCTTCCTGTGGATCAAGAACCGGCAGATTCCCGACCAGATGGCGCAGTCGCTGTCCGGTCCCTATCACCTGCTGCTCAACAAGTACTACGTAGACGAGCTCTACGACGCGGCCATCGTCCAGCCGATCAAGACGGTTTCCACCGTCGGCCTCTGGAAGGGGATGGACGTCGGCGTCGTCGATGGCGCCGTCAACGGCGCCGGCTACGTTGTCGGCGCGTTCGCGGCGGGCCTGCGGCTGCTGCAGACCGGCTCGGTCAAGACCTACGCGGTCGGTACCTTCTTCGGCGCGGTCGGCATCCTCGCTTACTACCTCTGGAGATAGCGCGCAGTGACCGGCCTTCCGATACTCTCCCTCGCCATCGTGCTCCCGCTCCTCGGGGCCATCCTGCTGTTGTTCATCAACAACCGCGACGGCTCGAAGGACGCGCTCATCCGCAACATCACCCTTGGGGTCTCGCTGATCACCTTCGCGGTGACGCTGGCGCTCTGGGCCGGCTTCCACCCATCGGGGGAATCGTTCCAGTTCGTCGAGCGGCATCCGTGGATTCCAGCGTTCGGCATCGAGTACTACCTCGGCATCGACGGCCTGAGCCTGATGCTGATCGTCCTCACCGGCTTCCTGACGCCGATTGCGCTGCTGACGTCGTGGGAGAGCATCGAAACCAA
Organism: Vicinamibacterales bacterium; assembly: GCA_035495795.1. Classification (GTDB taxonomy): domain Bacteria; phylum Acidobacteriota; class Vicinamibacteria; order Vicinamibacterales; family UBA2999; genus VFZN01. The sequence goes on along the minus strand of DATJFF010000175.1, from coordinate 25,578 downwards.
GGTGAAGGAGTTCTCGATCTTCATGCTGGTCCTCGAGACCGCGATGATCGGGGTCTTCTGCGCCCTCGACCTGTTCCTCTTCTACGTCTTCTGGGACATCCTCCTCATCCCGATGTACTTCCTGATCGGCATCTGGGGATACGACCAGCGCGTCTACGCGGCGGTGAAGTTCATCCTCTACACGATGGCCGGCAGCGTCCTGATGCTGGTCGCGATCATCGGGCTGTCGTGGATGCACCAGGCGCAGACCGGGCAGTACAGCTTCGACTTGCTGAAGCTCTACGCGCTCGACATCCCGTTCTCGACCCAGTACTGGTTCTTCCTGGCATTCGCGCTGGCGTTTGCCATCAAGGTGCCGCTGTTCCCGTTCCACACGTGGCTGCCCGACGCTCACGTGCAGGCGCCGACGCCCGGCTCGGTGATCCTGGCGGGCGTGCTCCTGAAGATGGGCGGCTACGGTTTGATTCGTTTCGCGTTCCCGCTCTTCCCTGAGGCGGCGGCCTATTTCGCACCGCTCCTGGCCTGGTTGTCCGCGATTGCCATCGTCTATGGGGCGCTGGTCGCGATGGTTCAGCCCGACATGAAGAAACTGGTGGCCTACTCGTCGGTGAGCCACATGGGCTTCGTGGTCCTGGGCATTGCCTCGATGACCGTCCAGGGCGTGCAGGGCGCGTCGTATCAGATGCTGGCCCACGGCGTCAGCACGGGCGCGCTCTTCGCGCTCGTCGGCATGATGTCCGACCGGCGCCACACGCGCCTGATCAGCGAGTACGGCGGCATCAAGGCAGTGATGCCAAAGCTGACGGCGGTCTTCCTCGTCATCACCCTCTCGTCAGTCGGTCTGCCGAGCATGAATGGTTTCATCGGCGAGTTCCTGATCATGCTGGGCACGTTCAAGTGGGATCCGAAGTATGTCGTCGTCGCCGGACTCGGCGTGATCCTCTCGGCGGTCTACATGCTGTGGATGTTCCAGCGGGTCTTCTATGGTCCCGTGACCAACGACCACAACAAGCACCTGCCGGACCTGTCGTTCCGTGAGTGGGCGATCGTCGGCCCGCTGGCGGCGATGGCCATCTTCATGGGCGTATTCCCGAACCTGTTCCTGAGGCCGATGGAGCCCGCGGTGCAGCGCATCGTCGAGAGAGTCCAGGCTCATCAGCCGGCGACAGCCCGTCTCCGCTCAGCGGAACCTGGCGGAGCTTCGGCGAGGCAGGCTCCGTTCGCACCAGTCGCACCGGCACTCGTCGCACCGGCACCGGTCGCACCAATCGCACCTGCCCGATATCATGTTCAGTAACGCCTTCGACGCTGTCATCCCCGTCATCTGCGTCACCCTCGCCGGTCTCGTGGTGATGCTGGCGGAAGCCTTTCGCAGCAAGGGTGAACGGATGCCGCTCGGCGGCCTCGCCATCATCGGCCTGGCCGGCGCCGGCGCCGCCTCGGTGCTGCTCTGGAACCGCAACGCGACCAGCTTCGGCGTCGCCACCGCCGACAACTTCTCGCTGTTCGTCAACCTGGTGATCATCACCGTCGGAATCCTCACCGTGGTCGTCTCGTCCCAGACGATCGAACGTGACGGGCTGCCCGCCGGCGAGTACTACGCGATCATGCTCTTCGCGCTGGTCGGCATGATGCTGATGGCGCAAGCCACCGATTTGCTGCTGGTGTTCCTGGCGCTGGAGACGATGTCGATCGCGGTGTACGTGCTCACCGGCATCCGTCGCGAGTTGGTCCAGAGCAGCGAGGCGGCCTTCAAGTATTTCCTGCTCGGCGCTTTCGCCAGCTCGTTCTTCCTCTACGGTATCGCGTTCATCTACGGGGTTACCGGCTCGACCAGCCTGGATCGCATCGGCGCGGTCATCGCCGCCCAGTCGATGAGCGGCAACCCGATGATCCTGCTCGGCGTCGGCTTGCTGCTGGTCGGCTTCGCGTTCAAGATCGCGGCGGTGCCGTTCCACATGTGGTCGCCCGATGTCTACGAAGGCGCGCCGGCGGTGGTCACCGGCTTCATGTCCACCGGTGTCAAGGCGGCGGCAATTGCCGCCTTCGCGCGCGTGTTCCTGTCGGCGCTGGAACCGATGATTACCGATTGGGCGCCGGTGCTGTGGACGATTGCCGCGGCGACGATGATCGTCGGGACGGTGGTCGGCGTGGCCCAGACGAGCCTGAAGCGGATGCTGGCGTATTCGAGCATCGCGCACGGCGGTTACCTGCTGCTCGGCATCCTGGCTGGAAACGACGTGGGTAAGGCGGCGATCCTCTATTACCTCGCCGCCTACGCGCTGACGAATCTCGGCGCCTTTGGCATCATCGCGCTCCTCGGGTCGAAAGACCGTCCCAACGACGACCTCCGCGACTACGCGGGCCTGTGGAACTCGCATCCGGCCCTGGCCGCGCTGATGACGTTCTTCCTGCTCTCACTTGGCGGATTCCCGCCGACCGCCGGCTTCATCGCGAAGTGGTATGTGTTCAGCGCCGCGATCGGCGCCGGCTACTACGGCCTCGCGGTAATCGGCGTGCTTTCGAGCGTTGTCTCGGTGTTCTTCTACCTGCGCATCGTCGTGATGATGTACATGTCCGAGCGCGACGCGCGGCCGATTCCGCCGCCGGTGACCGCCGTCGCGATGGCGGGACTGGCGATTTCGCTGATCGGCGTGCTGTATCTCGGCCTGCTGCCCGCTCAGGTGCTCGACTGGGCGCAGGCGTCGGTATCGACGATCTTCTGAGCCGATCCCGGAGAACACGAAGGGCACGAAGAGCGCGAGGTTCACGAAGGAAGACGCGCGACGCGCCGGCTTTTGCGCCCGGGGACAGCATCACCGTATCCGCCCGCGCATGGCGTCTCAACCTGGTTCGACCTCGTGCTCTGGCTCGGTTATCGTGGGGCAGTGGAACCAGGGGAAGTCGAGACGGCTCGGCTCATCCTGCGCCGGCCGCGCATGAACGACGCCGCGTCGATCTTCGAGCGTTACGCGAGCGATCCGGACGTCACGCGATTCCTGGGTTGGCCGCGTCACGCCTCGATTCACGCCACCGAGGCGTTCCTGCAGTTCAGCGAACAGGAGTGGGAACGGTGGCCGGTCGGGCCATACCTGATTGTTTCGCGGGCAGATGGGCGGCTGTTGGGCAGCAGCGGGCTGAGTTTTCAAAGCGCGCACGAGGCCGTGACCGGCTATGTGCTTGCGAAAGACGCATGGGGGCGCGGCTACGCCACCGAGACGCTCACCGCCGTCGTCGCCGTTGCTCGGCGGCTCGGCGTGCGCCGATTGACCGCGCAGTGCCATCCTGAGCACTGGCCGTCGCGCCGCGTTCTCGAAAAGTGCGGATTCGTCCGCGATGATCCTCCGACGCTCGTCGTGGAGTTCCCGAATCTGACGCCCGGCAGGCAGCAGGAAGCGGCTTGCTACGTCCTGCTGCTCAGCTGAACCGTCAACAGCTGGGCGCGGCAGGCCGCCGTTCGATCGAGGTGCGGCGACGCGGCGTGCCTGGGTGATATCCTGCCCGAGCTAAACGATGGCAGCTGCAGCTTCTCGCGTCACCATCCATATGGCAGCGAGCCTCGACGGGTTCATTGCCCGACGAGACGGCAGTGTGGACTGGCTCGAGACCTCGGACACCTTCGAAAGCGGGGAGACGCTGACGCCGGAGTCCATCGCGGCGTTCCTCGCGTCGATCGACTGCTACGTGATGGGTTCGCGAACGTATGAAACCGCGGTGAATTTCGAAGCGAGGGGCCTGGGTTGGGTCTATGGCGACAAGCCGACCTTCGTCCTCACCACCCGGGAACTACTGAAGAGCAGAGATAGCGTCGAGTTCTGCGCGGGCGATCTGGCGCAGCTGATCAACGAGAGACTGAGACCAAACTACCGCAACATCTGGGTGGTCGGAGGGGGAAGGCTGGCCGGCGAATGCCTTCGCCTGGGTCTGGCCGACGAGGTCCGCTATTCGATCGTGCCGATCGCGATCGGCGATGGCATCTCGTTCTTCGAAGGACTCGACAGGAGCGTCGCGCTGCATCTCGTGGAGGTGAAGGCCTACACGAGCGGCATCGTGGCACTTCGCCACGAGGTACGGCGATAGACCGCGCCGGTGGGGGGCATGCGTGCCGAACCAGGGAACGCGCTCGCACGCCAGTATCGGTTTCACCGTGAAGTCCGGCTGGGCTGCGGCCGTGCTGGTCGCCGGTCCGATCGCAAGCCCGCACGTGCTGGACAGCCGGAGAATCGAGCTCAGCGATCCAGAGGTTGCTGAGTCGCGGCAGCCGTACCACGCCGGCTTCGCGACGGCGCGAGGCCCGGGCCCCGAGCTGACGCGCCTTCTTGCCTCGGTGAAACGGTTCGGACGGAAATCGGTGACAGAGGTGATTCGCCAGCATCGAGACTCGGGCCACGCCCTTCACAGTGTCGGCATCGTCGTCGGCAGTCTCATCGATCCTGACCTGATCACGAACGCGCACATCCGGATTCATGCCCTCGAGGGTCGCCTGTTCCGAACGGTCGTCGAAGACGCCATCGTTCGGAATGGGCTGCACGTGTCGATCTGGCGCGAGCGCGACATTCAGGCCGAGGCTGTGAAAGTGCTCCGCCGAACAAAAAACGGGTTGCGTGCCGAACTGACGCAGTTCGGTCGAGCGGTGGACGGCCCATGGCGCGCCGAACACAGGGCCGCGGCCCTGTCGGCGTGGCTCGTGCTTGCTGCGTGATGCGACGCATGCTGCGACTGGCGAAGACAGCAGCGGCACTGGCCAGCCTCACGGCGCTGTGCCTGATTGCCGCGTGCCGAGCCCCCGCCGATGTCGATCGTTCGGCCACCGTAGCGCCGCTCGTCATCGTTTCGTTCGACGGCTTCCGCTGGGATTACGCCGCACGCACACAGACACCCAACCTCACCCGGCTGGCGGCAGCCGGGGTTCACGCCGAACGTCTGATACCGGTGTTTCCCAGCAAGACGTATCCCGGCCACTATGCGATCGCCACCGGGCTCTATCCCGGTCATAACGGCATCATCTCGAACAACATGCGTGATCCTGGCTGGCCCGAAGCGTTTCGTCTTTCCGCCCGTGCGGAAGTCGAGAACGGCCGTTGGTGGGGCGGGGAGCCGATCTGGGTGACCGCGAAGCGGCATGGCCTCAAGGCTGGCGCCTACTTCTGGCCCGGTTCGGAGGCGCCAGTTCAGGGAGTGCAGCCGGACTGGTGGTTTCCCTACGACGCGGGCGTCGCGTGGGAGGCTCGCGTCGATGCTGCGCTCGACTGGCTCACCAGGCCCGGGCCGGAGCGCGCATCGCTTGCCGCGTTGTACTTCGAGGAGCCCAATGATTCCGGTCATGCGCACGGCCCCGACGCGCCGGAGACGGCCGAGGCCACCCGGCGGGCCGACGCGATCCTCGGCCGCCTGCTCGACGGTCTGGCCGCGCGCGGCGTGAACGCCAACCTCATTGTCGTCTCCGATCACGGCATGACGGCGACGGGCGACTCGCGACTGATCGTGCTCGACGACTATGTGTCACTCCTGCCGGGCGAGCTGTTCGAGTTCGGTGCGCTCGGGCAAATCTTCCCGGCTGCGGGCCGCGAGGCGGAGATCGTCGAAGCGCTCGACCACGCTCATCCCGAGCTGAAGGTGTACCGGCACGGATCCGTGCCCGAGCGGCTGCATCTTTTCGATCATCCGCGCGTAGCGCCGATCCTTCTCGTGCCGTCGAGCGGGTGGGAGGTCGTGCCGCGATCGGCGTCGGGTGGCACCCCACCCATCAGTGCAGGCGATCACGGATTCGAGCCCTCGTCGCCCGACATGCACGGCATCTTCTACGCTGCCGGTCCAGGTCTCGCGCAGGGCCGCGCGATCGGCGCCGTCGAGCAAGTGGACGTCTATGCGCTCGTCTGCCGGTTGCTCGGGATCGAGCCGGCGCCAAACGACGGGGTGTGGGATCGAATCGCTCGAGCGGTTCGTCCCAGCTGACTCCGCCGGCGTCGCCACGTTCTCGACGCCTGATGCCCTGGGCGAGTGGCGTTCTCGACCCAGGGCCATGCATACTCGTCGGGACTGCGGCCGGCGCGGCCGACTGGATTGGGGCCTCCGGGGACGGATGATTCGCGACGACCCAACGCGACGCAGACGAAGGAGCCAGCTTATGGTTGACGCTGCCGCAGGCAAGTCCATCGATCGACGGACCTTTCTTCTCGCCAATGCGGCGGTCGTGGCTGGTGTGGTTGGGCAAGACCGTCGCCTGGAAACGTTCACACAGTGGCTGGCGGCGTCGCGGGGCGCACGCGACGCCGCGCTCCAGCCGGCAGTGGAACGCATCCGCGAGCTCGACCGCGAGATTCAGGCGTGGGTCCAGGTTTCGCCGGAGCCGCCGACTGGCGAGGGGCCCCTCGGCGGTATTCCCTTCGCCGTGAAGGACATCATCGAGACGAAAGGCCTCGCCACCGAATACGGCTCGCCGATCTACAAGGGCCGGATTGGCACCGACGATGCCGCCATTGTCAGACAGTTGCGTGAGCGGGGCGGCGTGCTCCTCGGCAAGACGCACACGACGGCGTTTGCTTACCAGACGCCCGCTCCGACCCGTAACCCTCGGAACCTCGCTCACACGCCCGGCGGCAGTTCGAGCGGCTCCGCGGCAGCGGTCGCGGCAGGGATGGCGCCCGTCGCACTGGGTACGCAGACAGGCGGGTCGGTGGTGCGGCCGGCATCCTTCTGCGGAGTCGTTGGCTTCAAGGTCAGTTACGGCCTGTTGTCCACCGAGGGTGTGTTCCCGTTCGCCAGGAGCCTGGACACCCTTGGATTCTTCACCCACACCGCCGCCGACATGCTCGCCTTCTGGCAGGCTTTCGGCTCGCCGGTCGGTTCCGGCGAGGACTTTCCACTGGCCGCGCCCGACCCGCTGCCCGAAGTCGACCCGTCGATGGCAGCCGCGTTCCGCGACGCGCTGCAGCGGTTCCGTCGCGCCGGTCAGACGGTTCGGAAAATCGACATCGCCCCGATGCTCGTTCGACTACGCGATGCGCAGCGCACGGTGATGTTCTACGAAGGGGCCCGCTTCCACGAGGAGCGCTATAAGCAGTACGGTGATCGGCTGGCCGACATGGCGAACCTGGTGCGTGCCGGCCTGCAGTTGACCGTCGGACAGTACGACGAGGCCAGACGGTTCATCTCCGACTGCCGGTCGAAAATGGCGGAGATCTTCAAATCGACGCCGGTGATCCTGACCCCCGCCGCACCCGGGCCGGCCCCGCGTGGGCTGGCGTCGACCGGGGATTCGCGGCTGAACTCACCATGGACGGCACTGGGGACGCCGGCGATGACAATTCCTTTGCCGGTCGGCTCGGCCCTGCCGCTTGGCCTGCAGCTCACGGCGGACCACAGGCAGGATGCGCGGCTCTTGCGGACCGCCGTCCGGCTCGAGGGGATGCTGCGCGGCACCAAGGCGTCGTAACCATGGTGTTGAACAAAAGGAGCCAGGTGAGATCACTCTGTCGCGGGTCGGTGCTGGCCGTCGCACTCGCGATCTTCTCGGTCCGTCCGGCCGCGGCCGCCGAGATCCGCGTGATGACGTCGGGGGCGTTCACCGCCGCCTACGAGGCCCTGATTCCGCGGTGTGGTGCGAGCCGGGGCGATTCGGTCGTCACCGTGACCACCACGATGGGCGTCGGCGAGGCCTCGATTCCCAGTCGCCTGGAGCGGCGCGAAGCGGCTGACGTGGTGATTGTCGACCGCGACGCGCTCGATCGCCTTCTGGAGCGCGCATTGATCAATCAGGGAAGCCGCGTCGACCTGGCGCGGTCGGTGATTGGCGTGGCCGTGAAGGCCGGCACTCCGAGGCCGGACATCAGCACGGTCGATGCGTTTCGGCGCGTGCTGCTGTCAGCCGCGTCCATCGCGTACTCGGCGAGCGTCAGCGGAGACTACCTCACCAACGAGGTGTTCCAGCGCCTCGGTGTTGCCGACCAACTCGTGCCGAAGAGCCGGCGGATTGTCGGCGAGCGAGTCGGAGCGGTCGTCGCCAGGGGAGAAGCCGAGATTGGGTTTCAGCAGGTCAGCGAGCTGCTTCCGATCTCCGGCCTCGACTACATCGGGCCGCTGCCAACGGAACTGCAGAAGGTGACCGTGTTCGCGGCGGGCGTGGCCGCGACCTCGACGGCCCCCGAGCGTGCAATGGAATTCGTCGCCTGCCTGGCTTCACGCGAATCGGCCGCGACCGTCGGCGCGAGCGGGCTCGAGCCGAGATATCCGGTGCCGGAGCTGCGGCCGGAGTTTCGACTGCTGTCACACGTCGGACCCTTCCTGGAAAAGTGAGCCAGCACGTGGAGGACCTTCAGCGAGGCGCACCCGGGCATGGCTGTTGGCCGCGGGTCTGACCACGCGCCGCCGTGACGGTGTCGCGGCCGGCGTGGGTGTATGCTGCATCGGTCGGCCTGTTCCGACGATTTCGTAGCTGCAAGGAGCGCTCGTGTTCGAGGGGATTCGGCGTCTGTCAGCCCGGCTCGGCTCGACGCCGCGATTCGCGGCGCGCACGGTCGATGCCGCCACCGGCGGGCGAATTCTCGTGCTCGAGGGGCAACCCGGACTACGAGCGGGAGCTGTCGCCGAGAGCGTGCGGGGCTACACCGGCGGCCAGATGCCGTTCGAGGCGATCCTCGTCGACTTCAACGGCGCGGACTACCGGTTCTCCTCCGACGATCTCGGCAGTCTGCTCTCGGCGATCGCGGCCTGGGGACGCCGCCGGGTGGCGCCGTGTGCCATCGTCCTCACGAGCTCCGCCGGCACCGAGCTCCAGCAGCTGTTCGATCTCTGCAAGGTGAACACGATCGAATCGCTCCGCATCGTCGGCAGCGCCGACGCCGGCCTGGAGCATATCCGTGCTCATCTGGAGCGGCGCAGCTCGGACAGCCAGGACTGAAGCAGCAGGAAAGGAGCCGGCGGCATCATGCAACTCGACGTTTACGTCAACTATCACGGCACGTGTGAAGAGGCGTTCCTGTTCTACGAACAACACCTCGGCGGTCGCATCACCGGCATCGTGCGTCACGGGCAGCAGCCCAATCCAAACGTCACCGCCGACTGGCACGAAAAGGTCCTGCATGCACGGATCGAAATCGGCGGAACCGTCCTGATGGGTGCTGACATCCCGAAAGCCGAACCGATGCGCAGCGCCTACCTGTCGCTGTCGCTCGACAGCGATGGCGAGGCAGAGCGGGTGTACGCGCTGCTGTCGGAGGGCGGGCAGATTTTCATGAAGATGGAGCAGACGCCGTTCGCCAGCCGTTTTGCGATGTTGAGAGATCGGTTCGGCACGTCGTGGATGCTGCTGCACCAGACGAGGGCGGCGTGATTCGCGCATGTTCATCCTGCTCAACGGGCCCCTCGGAATCGGGAAATCCACCCTCGCCGAGGCGCTGACCGAAAGCCTCGACCGTTGCGTGATGCTCGACGGCGACCATCTCGTGGCGGTGAACCCGCCTGCCGCCAGCGAGGTCGATCACCTCCATGCGACGATCGCGCTCCTCGTCGAACACCATCGGCGATTCGGCTATCACCGTTTCGTGATCGACCACCTGTGGCGCTCGGCAGGAGAGCTCGAGGACCTGCGCCGCAGGCTGGCTGCAGTCGATCCGGAAGCCGGGTTTCACTGTTTTCTCCTGACGCTTCCCGCCGAGGAAAACCAGCGCCGAATTGAACGGCGCCAGCAGGCGCGCGACCTCGACGAGCGGGAATTCGAGCTCGGTACCAGCGCCGACGAGCGACAACTCCTGTCCGGCCGAACCGATCTCGGTGAACCGTTCGATGTATCGGCATCGCCCGACGAGCTCGCCGCGACCCTGCTCCGACGGCTCCCCAGCGTGGCAGCCTCGGCTTCATCGCATCACGCGGAGCCGGCCGCTGGAACCCACCCGCCGAAGTTGTACTTCCTGTGCGGGAAAATGGCGGCGGGGAAGTCCACTCTCGCCTGTCAGCTCGCCGATCGTGAACATGCAGTAGTGCTGGCCGAAGACGAGTTCCTGGATCGGCTCTACCCCGACGAGATCGCCGACATTTCTGATTACATCCGGTGCTCGTCCCGGCTGAGGACCTCGCTCTCAGCGCACATTGCCCGGCTCCTCGGGGCTGGCACGTCGGTGATACTTGACTTTCCCGGCAACACCCGGCGCCAGCGCGAGTGGTTCCGGCAGCTGATTGCGGCCACCCACGCCGACCACGAGCTGCACTTCATCGACGTGCCGGATGAGATCTGCAAGCGCCAGCTGCGCAAACGCAGCCAGGGCCTGCCCTCCGGCGCCGCATGGACGACAGACGACGAGTTCGACGCGGTCACGTCGTACTTCGAACCGCCTTCGGAAGACGAGCAGTTCAACGTAATCAGGCACGTGCGCTCGTAGCCGCGTTGCCGCGAAGTGGAACACGATGGCACAGGTGGTCTTCCTGCGAGGCGTCAACGTCGGCGGGCATCGAACCTTCCGCCCGGCGGCCCTCGCCGCCGATCTGCGTCACCTCGACGCCGTGAACATCGGCGCGGCCGGCACCTTCGTCATTCGCGCCCCGATTGGCCGTGCCGATCTCCGCGCCGAATGTGCGCGCCGCCTGCCGTTCGACACCGAGATCGTGATCTGCCCGGGGCAGGACATCGTGCGGCTGCTGTCGCATGAGGCCTTCGCGGCATTTCCGCCGCGGCCCGACGAGGTCCGCTTCGTCAGCGTGCTCGCGCGGCCATGCCGCTCGGCGCCCGAGTTGCCGGTCCGCCAGCCGCCGGACGGCCGTTGGCTCCTGCAGGTGCTCGCACGCGACGGTCGTTACGTCATTGGCGTCTACCGACGGCACATGCACGTCATCAGGTATCTGGGTACCCTCGACCGCCTGTTCGGCGTGCCGCTGACGACGCGGAACTGGAACACGATGACGGCCATCGTGAAGGTCCTCGGCAAGCGCGTGCCGTAGAATGCCGGAATGCAGCCTCGCCTCGTCGACTGCACCCGCGCGCACGCGAACGCGATCCTGGCAATTCTGAATGAGGCCATCCTCCATTCGACCGCGCTCTGGGACTACGAGCCGCGGCCGCCCGCGGCGATGGACGCGTGGTTCGCGGCGAAAGAGCAGGGCGGCTATCCAGTCATCGGCCTGATCGACGACGACGAGGCCCTGCTTGGCTTCGGCACCTACGGTCCGTTCCGGGCCTGGCCAGCCTACAAATACACCGTCGAGCATTCCGTCTACGTGCATCGCGATCACCGAGGGCGCGGGCTCGGCCGGATGCTGATCGCCGCGAACCTGGCACGGGCGCGCGAGCAGAAGTTCCACAACGTGATCGCCGGGATCGAGGCGACCAACGGCGCGAGCCGGGCCCTGCACCTGCAACTCGGGTTCGAGCCCTGCGGGGTGGTTCGCCATGCCGGATTCAAGTTCGGGCGTTGGCTCGATCTCGAGCTGTACCAGCACCTGCTCGATACGCCGGCGGACCCTCGGGACGGCAATCCCGCACGCCGAGCGTGACGACATCGCGCCGTCACGCATGGTAGGTTTATCCCGAGCGGAATCGCATGGCGCTCGAGCGCACGGGAGCAATCGGGCTGGTGGCTCTCCTGGCCGGCTGCGGGGACGGCGGAAGCGGCTCACCGACGGGACCGACCGGCATGGCAGGGCTGGCGCTCGAGCCCGGTTCCTACGTCGTCGTAGCCACCGCTCAATCGACCATCCCGCCCATCACCGCAGGCTGTATCGGCACCGGCACCTTCGTCGGTGTGTCGATCCTGTCGTTCGTAACGCTCAGCCGTGAAGCCGACGCGTGGGTGGCGCGGTCCACCACGCCGGCCGACGGCGATGCCGAGATTCGCATTACCCAGGTCGGCATGAACTTCAGTCAGCCCGCGGTCAGCGGTGTTGCGCGCGGGACACTGATCGATCGCCGGGCCGTTGAGGGGATGGGGATCGCGTCGATGCGCTTTTCCGGGGCTGGCAACGCCGGCGCGACGCTGACCGGCTCGTATTACTCGTCGCCGACGGCTCAGCTCGCCGGGAGCGCGTCGGGACTGGTCGCCGTCTCGAGCTCAATCGGCTCCGGCTCCTGCGAGCGTGGAGAGTGGGCGATCCGGAAGCCTGAGCCCTGCGAGTCGAACCGCTCCTGCTCGTAGGCGCGCGCCGATTCCCTGGCCGCTCCCGGCCATCCCGGTCGAACCGTCGTCTGACTCGTCGGAGGAACCCATGCAACTGAAGCTGCGTACGATCGTCGCGATTCTGGCGCTGATGTCGGGGGCCGCGCTGGCCGGGGCGGCCGTTGCGCCCAGCCAGACCGCGATCCAGCCGACCCCGGTCCCGCCGGTGGTCCTGAGCGGGGCTGACATTGGATTTCGCATGACCGCGCGCAAGGGCGCCACGCCTGTGGGACAGCTGGTCGTGAAGGTGGATGGAGAATGGCGCGAAGTCACCTTCTCCTACGGCATGAAGCCTCTCACCAGCCAGTAAAACGCGGGTTGGCCGGCGGAGGCCCAGCCGCGGCGCTCACAGGGTCTTGGTGCCAGTGTCCACCGCCGGCACCGTGAGGATCCCCAACCGCTGATACATCGGCCGGACGATCGCCCGGATCTTCGGGAGTCGCACTGCAAACCAGGCCGCGGCCGCCAGGCACGCGCCGCCGCTCAGGGCAATCGTCGTCGGCGCTCCAATGCGGTCGGCGACGACGCCGCCGATCAGGCTGCCGATCGGCACCGTTCCGAAGAACGCCATCGTATAGAACGACATCACCCGGCCGCGCAGCCGTTCTTCGACGATCGTCTGAAGGAAGGTGTTGGTGCCGGCGAGTTGCATCATGAAGCCGGCGCCGGCGAGTGCGAGCAGGACGCAAGCCACCGGTAGGGAGTGGGCCTGCGAGAAGGCAATCAGCCCACCGCCGAACAGCAGCGTGGCGTAGAGGATGACGCGCCCGATTCCGACCACCGACTCGCGCGAGGCGAGGTAGAGTGCGCCGCTCAGCGCTCCCGCTCCAGAGGCCGCCATCAGGATGCCGAGGGTGTTCGGGCCGCCGCCGAGCTCTTCCGACGCCATCACCGGCATCAGCACCGAATACGGCGTGCCCGCCATGCTGACGATTGCTACCATCACCAGCGCCGTCCGAATTGGCACGTGGCCGGCGATGTAGCGCCAGCCGTGCCCGAGCTCGTGGAGCACCCGCATCTCGGATACGCCGTCGCGTGCCCGCGGCTGAACGCGCATCGCGAGCAGCGACGCGATCACGAACAGGTACGAGATCGCGTCAATCGCGAAGCACCAGCCTTCGCCGAATCCGGCAATCAGCAAGCCGCCGATCGACGGGCCGATGATGCGGCTGCCGTTGACCATGGAGGAGTTGAGCGCGATCGCGTTCGGCAGATCGCGGCGATCCTCGACCATCTCGCTCACGAACGCCTGCCGTGCCGGCGTGTCGAACGCATTGATGATCCCCTGGATGATCTGGAGCCCGACGATCTGCCCGACAGTGACATGTCCGGCAAGGGTCAGGACGGCTAGTACCGCCGACTGGATGAGCGATGCCGCCTGGGTGATGACGAGCATCTGGCGGCGATCCATCCGGTCGACGAGAACCCCGGCAAAGGGCGTGATGATTAGCGTCGGGATCTGGCCGGCGAAGCCGGCGACGCCGAGCAGCAGCTCCGAGCCGGTCAAGCGGTAGATGAGCCAGCTCGTGGCCACGCGCGTGATCCACGTGCCGACCAGCGAGATGCTCTGACCGCCGAAGAACAGCCGGAAGTTGCGGTGCTGCAGGGCCCGCGTGAGGCGAGGGCCCTTCTGTGGCGGCGGTGGCATCGCCCACGATCATGACACGTGACGAACGCCGTCCCGAACCGCGTCCGCACGCAAACCCGGCGACTCCTCGGCAGGCGGCGCGGATTTCAACCCGACTGCGCCGGGTGTGCAGCGGCTGGCGCGTCTTCCGGACAGGGAGCGTTGCTGTAGCCCGATCGAAACGCCTTGACGGTGTGCGCCGCCGGATCGAATCGGTGACGCCAGACGCAGGCGGTGTCGTTGGCCAGCAGGTGCAGCGAGACGGACGGCACCTCGGACACCGTCTTGACGAAGTGGATGTCGTCGCGCGGCGGCAGGAGCGCGTAGAACTCGCCGGTCTCCATCGTCTGCCGCCTGGCCACCTCGAGGTCCGCTCGCGTTTCGTCGTTCCCATCGTCCAGCCGGCGGTACACGGTTTCATCCTGACGCCCGCGGTAAACCCCGATCAGGCCCCAGGCGAGGTGGTCGTGCACCGGGGTTTCGGCCCCGGCGGGAATGACCAGCGAGAAGAGGCAGAGGTCTTCGGCCCGGTAGAGCGCGTACTGGCCGATGCCGCCGCCCATACCGCTCTTCGTGTCCGGCGAAGCGAAGGCGTCGGGCAGCCATCCGTCGGCTGCCAACAGCTTCGAGAAGGCGGGCTTCAGCGCCTCGACGCGCGCTGCGGTGTCCGCCATCTCGGCGCTGAGGCGGCGTGTCTCGGCGATGAGCTCGCGAATCTCGGGAACGTCAACGAGGAAGCCGAATTGCTGACCCGCTTCGGTGCCGTCGGGATGGTGGTGTCCACGCGCAAAGTCACACATGCGCCGATTATACGAAGCCGCAGCTGCGTCCCGACATTCATCCCGCCAAATCGCCGCCCTTCTGTTGACATCCGACAAGAGAGCTGCGAGGCTCCTGTCGATGACCTACAAGACGCTCGTCGCCGCCCTGCTCCTGGCCGCCGGGAGCCTCCACGCGCAGTCGCCCGACGTCCGCGAGCGCCTGCTGGTCCAGCCCGCGTGGCTGGCGCAACACCTGAAGGACGCCGACCTCGTGCTGCTGCACCTCGGGCAGCGGCCCGAGTACGACGCGGGGCACATCCCCGGAGCGCAGTACCTGAGCCTCCAGGACATCTCGGTCACCACGCCTGGCGGTCTCACGCTGCAGATGCTGCCGCCCGATCAGCTGCGCGACCGGCTCGCGGCGCTCGGCATTTCGAACGACTCGAGAGTCATCGTGTATTTCGGGCGCGAGAACCCCTCGGTCACGCCGACGGCTCGCGTGCTGTTCACGCTGGACTACGCCGGGCTGGGCGATCGCGCCTCAGAGCTCGATGGCGGTCTCGACGCCTGGGTGAAAGCCGGGCAGGCGCTGTCCACCGACGTGCCGGCGCCGCGCACCGGCACGCTCGCGACGCTGAAGGTTCGTCCGCTCATTGTGGACGCGGAGTTCGTCAACGCGAACCTGGGCGCGAGCGGCGTTGCGATCGTGGATGGCCGCAACACCGGCTTCTACACCGGCGCGCAGACCGGAGGCGGGCCGACCGCGCCACACAAGGCCGGCCACATCAAGGGCGCGCACAGCGTGCCGTTCAACGAGACGGTCGATCAAGCGAACCGGCTGAAGCCGGCTGCCGAGCTGCAGACGCTGTTCGCGAACGCCGGGGTCAAACCGGGCGACACCGTGGTCGCCTACTGTCACATCGGCATGCAGGCGACGCAGGTGATCCTGGCGGCGCGGTCGCTGGGCTACAAGGTGCTGCTCTACGACGGGTCGTTCGAGGACTGGTCCCGGAAGGACTACCCGGTAGAGACGGCTCCGCAGCAGTAGCCCGCATCGGTTTTTGCGCAGCGAGATCAGAACAGTTTGACCATTCCGAGGCAGCCATGGTAGGTTGACGCACTTCTCCAAACAGGCATGCGCCTCCGCAGCTCCGGCGTGTCGGCGGTCCTCGGGACGACAGTCGCATTGTTCGCGGCGGTCGTTCTGACCCTGCCTCGCGATTCCGATCGCGGGGCGCGGCACAACGCCGTCCGCCCAACCCGCGGGGGCGTGCAGCGGCTCGAGTCGGCTGAGGCGCCGGCTCACTTCGTCGAAGACCCGGAAGCCATCCTGGTCGTTGCCGCTGATGGCGTGGGCGACTTTTCGGTCAGCGGCCCGCCAGGCACAGGCCCGCATGTCTCGGCCGTCATACCCGCCGCGCCCGTCTGCTTCGGACCTGATCCCGCGACGGCAGTTCGTCTCGCTGAACCTCCCGACCTTCACGCCCGTTCCCGCTGCGGCCGGCCGGCCCTCGGCCGCGCCCCTCCGACGCTCTGAGCACGGCCATCGGCCGGCTTCGGTCACAGCGCAGGTGTGCCTGCCGACGGCGCAGCCCTAGCCGGCTCGCGCCCGAGCTGCGCACCTGCACGGACAACGGCTCAGTCTGCGTCGGAGAAGGGAGTGCGCATGAAGAAGCTTCTTGCGGGCATGGTGCGGTTCCAGAACGAGGTCTTTCCGCGCAGCCGCCACATCTATCAGCAACTCGCACGCGAGCAGCAGCCGGAGACGCTGTTCATCTGCTGCTCGGACTCCCGGGTCGTGCCGCACGACCTGACCCAGACCCTCCCGGGAGAGCTGTTCATCTGCCGGAACGCCGGCAACATCGTCCCCGCTCACGGCGACGTGCTCGGTGGCGTGTCGGCCACGGTCGAGTACGCGGTGCAGGTCTTGAAGGTGAAGCACGTCATCATCTGCGGCCATTCCGATTGCGGCGCAATGCGGGCCGTCCTCCATCCGGAGAAGGTGCAGGCCTACCGCGCGGTCGCGCGGTGGATCCGCCACGCCGAGCGGGTCTCGGCAATCGCTCACGAGCTCCACCACGGGCTCGACGACGACCAGATGCTGAACCTGTTGATCGAGGAGAACGTGGTCGCGCAGCTGGACAACCTGGTGACGCACCCGTGCGTGGCCGCGAAGACGCGGGCCGGCTCGCTCCAGATCCACGGGATGGTGTTCGACATCGCGACCGGCGAGTTCCGCATTCTCGATCGGCAGACCGAGCGGTTCGCGCCGCTTCATGAAGTCATCGCTGGCGGGGCGCTCGCCGCTGCCGTGGAGGTGGGCCGTGGTTAGTCGTGAAGCCGACGCGCAGCCGCTCCTGAGGCGGCTCCTTTACTACGTCAATCCGATCGACGGCCGCTACGAGGACCTCGTCAAGGGCGATTGGCGCTTCAACGTGTTCCGCGACTTCACCGCCGGGCTGATCGTCGCGCTGGTCGCCATCCCGCTGGCGATGGGCTTCGCGATGGCCTCGGGCCTGCGACCGGAGCAGGGCATTGTCGGCGGCGCAGTGGCAGGCCTGGTCGGCGCCTTATGGGGCGGATCCAAGTACCAGGTCTACGGGCCGACTGCGGCGTTCATCCCGGTGATCGGCGGGCTGATGGCGAAGTACGACCATGCGATGCTGGTGCTCGCGGCGCTCCTCTCGGGCGCGATTCTCATGCTGCTGGGCGCCGCCCGCCTCGGCCGCATCGTCGCCCGGGTGCCGCACTCGATCATCGTCGGGTTCACGATCGGCATCGCGGTGACGATCGCGCTGTCGCAGGTGGGGGAGGTCCTCGGCTTGAAAGCGTCGCTCGGCTACCGGTTCTTCGAGAAGATGGCAGCGGTGGCCGCCAACGCCAACCAGATCAGCCTGTTCGCAATCGCACTTGGCCTCGGAACGTTTCTAATCACGAAGTACCTGCTGCGAATCACCCCGTATCTGCCGGCGCCGCTGATCGCGCTCGGGGTCACGTCGCTCGTCGCCGGAACCATCTGGCGCGACAAGGGGCTCGTTCTCGTTGGCGACAAATACGGCTCGATCCCGACAGACTTCTGGGTGTTCACGCCGCCGGCGCCGCTGCCGGCGTCGTCCGAGGTGGCGATCGATCTCGCCTACTACGTGCTCGCGATCGTGTTCGTCGCGGCGGTGGAAAGCCTGTTGTGCTCACGAATGGCCGACCGTCTCGCCGACAACCGGGGCCTGCCCTACAACCCCAACAAGGAGCTCTGGGGGCAGGGGCTCGTGCAACTGATCGTGCCGCTGCTGAACGGTTTTCCGCACACCGGAGCGCTGGCGCGCACCGCCACCAACATCAAGGTCGGAGCCGTGTCGCCGCTGGCCGGCGTGTTCAAGTGCGTGCTGAAGCTCGCGCTTGCCTTGTACCTTGCGTCCTGGCTGGAGCAGGTGCCGATGGCCTGCATCGGCGGCATCCTGCTCTATGTCGCCACGGCAATGGTCAAGCCCGCCGAAGTCCGCCAGGTCCTCGAGCACAACGGCTTCCACGTCGCCCTGATGGCCTACACGGCGGTGATGGTGATCGTCACCGACTTCCTCACCGGCGTGTTGACCGCGATCATCCTGTGGGGCGTGCTGGCGCGCTTCCTCGACAAGCCGGCGCCGGCGGCAGAGCCGATCGCGGCAACGTAGGCGAAGCCATGCGGTACTTCGAACGCGTCGTTGTCGGCCTGGCCCACCAGCCGGTGGACGCCGACGTTCTGCGCTACGCGCGCGTGATTCAGGAGATGGGGCAGGGCCGAACCGAGGTGACGTTCGTTCACGTCCTGCCGCCCCCGGACGCGGTCGCGCTGCACGATGTCCCGGTGGTGTCGCTGTCGGAGGTGCGCGCGGAGCTCGACACGACGGTGGTGAGGGAATTCGGGACCGGCCACCAGCGCGTGGAAGTGGTCAGCGGCAGCCACGTAGACGTGCTGCTGACGCACGCCGTCGAGCAGGCCGCGGATCTCGTGATGGTCGGTCATCGCAGGGTGGCCCGGGGCCGGCGGTCGCTCAGCCGGCGCCTCGCGACGAAAGCGCCATGCTCGGTCTGGATGGTGCCCGAGGGAAGCCGTCCGCACATTACCGGCGTGCTCGCCGCGGTCGACCTCTCGCTACCCTCCGCGCACGCGCTCAGCCTGGCGACGCTCGTCGCCCACCGTTCGGGATTGGATCGATGCACCGCGCTGCACGTTCAGCCGCCCGCTCGTCTCGGCCTTGCCGAGACCGATCGCGATATGGCAACCCGCGCGCTGCATCGGTTCATGTCACCGCTCGATCTGCACCAGTCCGCAGTCGATCCGCGGATCGAAGAAGCTGGTTCGGTGGCCGGTGCGGTCGCCGCCGTGGTCGCCGAAGGACGTCACGATCTCGTCGTGGTCGGCACGCGCGGTCGCAGCCAGTCGGCGGCGACTCTGCTCGGCAGCGAATCGGAGCACGTGCTGGTCGCCTCGCCGGTCCCGGTGCTCATCACGAAAGAGACGGGCGAGCGGATCGGCGTGGTCCGGGCACTGCTCGATCGGGACCTTCAGCCGAGGTACGAGCCTCGATTCGGCTAGGGCGGCTTCACGGCGTGCTGTTCCGGCGCGTCCAAAAGAAACCACGAAGGCACGAAGAAACACGAAGGCAGCTCGAAGATCTCTTGGGGAGGTGTCACGCGTGCTTCCCCCCAAAGGCTTCGTGCGTCCTTCGTAGCTTCGAGCTTTCGTGGTTTCTTTCAGACGTCGCCGCCCTGGCGAGTCCTCACTTCCCAGTCTTGAACAAACCCCCAAGCAAGGAACCGAGGGCCGAGCCGCCGTATTTCTTGAGATATCCCGACAGGAACGGTAATGCCTTTGCGATCATCTCGGGGCTGATCCCAAGTTTCGAGAAGCCTGCGACTGCCGATGTCATCCCGTCCGGCGCGGCCATCGTCATTCCGGGCGTCGACGATGAGGATGATGCGAATCCCGGTGACAACGTCGAACCGGGGAGCGCCGTCAGATTGCCGGAGGTTCCCACGGCATCCGTGGGTGTGGGCGTGGCGGCAAGCAGCGCCTCCATGCCGGGCACGGCCTTCGCCACTTCCGCGAAGTCCTCCGGCTTGAGGAACGATTTCATGATGCCGAAGAGCACTCCCGCGGCACCGGCCGCTTGTTCGGGGGTGGTGCCGAGCTCCTTGGCCAGCCCCTCGACCAGCTCAGGGCTGGCCTTGGCGGCGGTGGAGAGCATTTCCGCTTGCGATGGTGTTCCGAAGTCAATTTGCGCGCGCGCCGCTGTCGCCGACGCGAAGAATCCGACAATCGCACACACTGCGATCCTTGCGATCCGCTGAGAACGGTGGGGTGTCATCGCAACCTCCTGACGCCGCTGGCGGCGATCCTGCTCGCGCGCGATGGTCCGTGTCAATGCCGGCGGTGATGCTCTAGCATGGGCGGCGGCACGGTCATGCCGCCGCCGTTCCGACGCCTCGCGATCGTCCTGTCTCCGGCTGACGCCGTCCACACGCTGCTCGAGCACGCGGACATGCTGACGAGGCTGTGGGCGCCGCCAGCGCTCTGCCTGCTCGCGCCCGAAGACGTCGAGATCCATCAGCTTCCTTCGACGCTGGCCGCTGCGCGTGAGGAAGGACGCGCCACCATCCGGCACGTTCGGGGCCCGCTCCTGGACGCGGTCCTTCAGGAGATCGTCGCGTTCCACGCGGATCTGCTGCTCGTCGGTAGCGGTCGCAGCAGGGACGACCGCCGGTCGCTGGTTCGCCGCCTGGCGATGCAGGCGCCCTGCTCGGTGTGGATGGTCCCTGCCGGCGCCGCCGCGTCGATTCGCCGGATGCTGGTCCCCGTCGATTTCTCTCTTCGTTCGGCCGACGCTTTGACGGTGGCGACTGCGATCGCCGCCACCAGCGGAGCGGGTTGCGCCGTGCTCCACGTGCGCTTCGACCCGACGCTCGCCGCTCCCGAGGAGACGGTCACCGCGGTGCTGGGCCGCGAGCAAGAAGCGTTCAGCATCCTGACGGCGCGGACCGATTTGCACGGCGTCGAGGTCGAGGGGCTCTTCGAGGACAGTGGCGACGTCGCGAAGGTCGTCTTGCGCGTCGCCGAGGACCGGCAGGCTGATCTCACGGTGATGGGCACGCGCGGGCGGACGCGAGCGGCGGCGCTGTTGATCGGCAGTGAGACCGAGCACGTCCTGCAGGAGAGCGCGCGTCCGGTGCTGGCGGTCAAGCACTTCGGCGCCCACCTCAGGCTGACCGAGGCCTTGCTCGATCCGCGGTTTCGCCGCCGTGAAGGGCCGCGCTTCGGCTGATGTCGCGCTAGACTCTCCTCCGTGACAGGCTCCGATTCGAGTCCACGGCCACGCCGCACGTTCATCTTCGCGCCCGGCACGCGGCCCGACATGTTCCCGAAGGCGCTCGGGAGCGGCGCCGACATCGTCTGCGCGGATCTCGAGGATGCGGTCGCGCCGAAGGACAAGGCCTCGGCGCGCGAAATCGCGTTCTCGCAGCTGCCGCTCGCGGCTGGACCGGCCCGGGTCGAGCGGGTGATCCGGATCAATTGTTTGAGAACCCTGGACGGGATGGCGGACGTCAAAGCGCTCCTCGAGTCGGCGCAGGCGGTGGAGTCGGTGATGGTGCCAAAGGTGAAGGGGCCTGAGGAGGTGCGAAATCTCGCCGACCTCCTCGACGAATATCGCCGGGACACGCTCCTGCACGTCATCATCGAGACCAACGAGGCGCTGGAAGCCGCGCACGAAATCGCCCGGGCCAGCGGCCGCATCGAGGCGCTCTTCTTCGGCGGCGTCGACATGGCCGCCGACCTGCGGTGCAAGGGAACGTGGATGGCGCTCTACTACGCGCGGGCCCGGGTGGTGCACGCGGCTGCGACGGCGGGCCTCGATGCACTGGATGTGCCATACCTGGATCTCGAGGATCGCGACGGCATGGTGCGCGAGGCGGCAATGGCCGCCGAGCTGGGGTTCACCGGCAAGGGAGCGATCCACCCGAAGCAGATCGCCGATCTCAACGCCGTGTTCACTCCGGACGAGGCCAGCGTCGCGCACGCGCGGATGGTGCTGGACGCCTTCGCGAAGCAGGACACTGGCCTGCTCGTCGTCAACGGCAAGCTGATCGAGCGACCGGTGTTGCGCACCTACGCTCGCATGGTGGCCGTTTACGAGCGCGCGCGCCAGTCCATTGACGATTGAGGAGTGACGGTTGATGATGCACCGGCTGGATGCGGGCGCGCCGACGCCGGCACGGCGCAGGAGGAGCGACATGATGCGACTTGCTCTCGGACTGACACTTGCCGCCGCGCTCGCAGTCGCGATCGGCGCCCAGGCCCCGGCCCCGGCTCCGAGCGGCCAGAAGCCACCCGTGGCAGACCCCTACGCCGGCAACGCGGCGCCAGGCACTACCAACTTCCCGCTGGCGGCGCCGGCCGGGGTGGACAGCAAGGCGAAGGACAGCGCGCCGCCCGCGGCGGTCAACACCGGCGCGTTCGACGCCGCCAAGTGGAAGTACGGCACCGCATGGGATGCTCCGCCCAAGACGCCGGTCTGGAACCCGGTCAAGATCAAGATGCAGCAGGGTGGGAAGGTCACCGGCGGCACGCTCTTCGCCGCGACCGATCCGAGCACCTACTGCGCGATGGCCAACGCCGGATACGACTTCATCTGGACCGAGATGCAGCACGATCAGCGTGATTGGGGGGCAGTTGCGCGCATGTGGCGCACGTGCCCGTACGCCAAGGCCGTGCCGGGCGTGCGCGTGGCTTATACCGACGAGCGTGAGATCCAGCATGCCCTCGATGCAGGCGCCCTGGTCGTCGTCGTTCCCACCGTCGACACCGTGGAGGAGGCCCGCGAGGCGGCGAACTGGACTTACTTCCCGCCGCTCGGTCGCCGCAGCAACGGCGGCGGACAGGCCTTCGACGCGACGATGTGGGGAAGCGTGCCCGGCGGCTACCGCAACACTATCAATGACAATATCGTGCTGGTCCTAATGATCGAAACGCTCGAGGGCGTGAAGAACGCCGCCGAGATCGCCAAGGTGCCGGGCGTCACCGCCGTCTTTGCAGCGAGCGGGGATCTCGGCAACTTCAGCGGTTACCGCCAGGGACAGCCCGATTACGAGCGGCTCATCAACATCGTGCACGACGCCGCGGTCAACGCCGGCGTGCGGCTGTGCGGCCCGCTTGCCTGGCGCGATCGCCCCGACTTCACCTGCTTCCAGGCGGGCAGCGAGACAGCCGCTATCGCGCGCGGCGTCGCCGCGGAGCTGGGACCGCTCGCCAATACACAGGGTATGGTGACCGCCGGCCCGCTGGCGCAGAAGCCCTCACAATAGGAGGATGCGCGGCGCGGCCGTCCTGCTCGTCCTGGCCCTGACGGCTCTTCCGCTCTTCGCGCAGGCGCCGCCGGCGATTGTCGTCGAGGCGCCTGCGGAGCTTGCAAACGCGCGTGCCCGGATCGAAGCGTACGACCTGCGGCCGTTGTCGGCCATCGTTCGCCTGACCGGTTCGAAGGATTCCGGCCCGCCGATGCGGGTGGTGCTCGCCGACACCCACGGCGATCTCGCCCGCGGCGTCCCCTCCTTCGTGGCCGGCTATGCCGTCGGTGAAGAGGGGCTCATCGTGCTCTTCCCGGCCCGCACGCCGGACTACCCGCACGACACCCTCGAGGACGTCCTGCGCCACGAGGTTGCGCACGTTCTCATCAGCCGCGCCGCCGCTGGGCAGGACGTGCCGCGCTGGTTTCACGAAGGCTTTGCCGTTGCCGTCGAGCGGCCGTGGGCACTCGAGGACCGGACGCGGCTGGCCTCGGCGCTCGTGTTCGGCCCGCGTTTGGATATCGGCGCCGTCGATGCGCTGTTTGCCGGCGGGCAGGCCGCGCAAGCGACAGCCTACGCGCTCTCGGCGGCGATCGTTCGCCACCTCATGGCGGCATATGGCGAAGACGCTCCGGCGCGAGTGCTGCGAGAGGTCGCCGCCGGCAGCTCGTTCGACGATGCGCTCGTCACAGTGACGGCGCAGCCGCTGCCTCGCTTCGAAGACGGTTTCTGGAACGCGCAGCGCACCTGGACGACGTGGGTGCCGCTGCTGGCGTCGACCACCATCCTCTGGATCGTGGTGATTGCCCTTGGCGCTGTGGCGTTGCGCCGGATTCGGCAGCGTTCGCTTCGGCTCCGCTCGGCATGGGCCGCCGAGGAGGCGCTGGCTGCTGCGCGCGACGCACCTGACGCCGCCGAGCCGATGGAGCCTGACAATCGCCGGTGACACACGATGGCCGGGTTGCTCAGCGGCCACGCCCCCAGAGCCGGCGCCACCACGGGAGATCGCCGTCAGCTTCCGGCTGCGGCGTCGATCCGCTCTCGGCCATGCGACGACGTACCTGGGCGATCGGCCAGCCGGTGAGCGAGACCAGCGTTTGCGCCTCCCGTTCGAAACGAGCCGGCAGCGTGCGGGAATACGCGGCCGCCTCGGCGCATTGCATCGGCCCCTTCCACGCGTGGCGCAGCACGTATCGTCCCTGGAAGTTCGTACGATCGCCGGTTTCCTGGAACACCAGATCCTCCGGGAAGTGCGCCTGGTCGTAGCGCACGTGCAGTCGCGTCACGAAGACATCGCTGGAGGACGACGTTCGCCTCAGCCACGGCGGATTCTGCTCGTCGAGCCAGAAGACGCCCAATCCGCGCAGTTCCTGTCCGGTCAGCGGGTCGGCCGCGCACGGGTCACACCACGCCATGTCCCACGCATACTCCTGGAACACGGCCGACATCTGCTCCTCGGCGACGTGATGGTCGAACATCGCGCGGTACATGCGGCCGAACTCCTCCGGCTCCTTGATGTAGGTGGGAATCTCGACATCGGTGCGCAACTTCACGGTCCGGTAGTTCGTCGCCTCGACACGTCCCTTCGGCGTCAGCGCGTAGACGAAGAGCTCCTGCGGGCCGTCGGCGTTCACCATCCCGAGGCGAATCGGCAGCATGAACTTCGCTGACTCGTATGCAATCTGCAGCGGACGGAGGCTGGCGTAGCCCAGCCGCGTCTGCTCGGTCAGGTTCACACGAGCGACGAAGAACCGCATGTTCTGCTTGATGTAGCTG
Organism: Vicinamibacterales bacterium; assembly: GCA_035495795.1. Taxonomy (GTDB): domain Bacteria; phylum Acidobacteriota; class Vicinamibacteria; order Vicinamibacterales; family UBA2999; genus VFZN01. Next base: position 949 of record DATJFF010000175.1, on the reverse strand, counting down.
CCGAGCACCGCCGTCGCGCCGGCCGGGATGCGATATCCGTTCTGCCGGAGCCACTGCTCGAGCCCGGTGCTCTGGGTGGCAGACAGGATCAGGATGTCGTATTCGCCGACCGTATACCGGGCCTCGATGGTGACACCGAAACTGCGGGCCGCGGCGCGGTCTCGACCTACCGATTCGGCCATCGCCATGGGCATTGCCGCTTCCTCGCGGAACCTGCGATCTCCAATCGCGCACGGATCGGCGTCGAAGTACTCAACCAGGCGGGGCGCCGTGAACGCATCGAGATGATCGATCAGCGCCCGGTTCGCCACGTGAATCTGATCGCGCGTGATCGGAGTGGGGACCGGGATGACCATCGCGAATTCCCTCGGATCTCCCTTGTAATCGTTGGCCATTGTCACGACCGTGCGGTTGCCGTCGCGAGCCAGCACCACCTGCGACGCCTGGTTGAAGAGGCGCGCGTCGGCCCGCGAGACGTAGAACCCGCAGAATGCCTCCGCGGGGCCGGCCGTTAGCGCTCCCGCGACACATCCGAGCACGATCGACGCGACACGTCTGACTGAGGGGCGAATCATCGAAGACCTCCTGAGCAGGGGCCCAGCGAGCCTCGCGGCTTCGGGCCAGTGATAACGCGCGGCCGGCAGGGCCACGTCGATGAGAGGCACGAGCGGAGAAGAGAGCGCGAGCGACCACAGGAACCCGTTGGTCCGGAACAACCGGAAGTGCACGTAGGCGGCGCCGGCGGCGACGATGGTGGCGAAGACCACGCGCCCGAGCCGCGAGTCCGGGGTTGTTTTCGGGTCCGAAATCATGAAGAAGGCGAAGAGCAGAAACGCGCCGCTCTCCAGCCGGTGCAGAGGAATGGTCAGCGGCTCACCCACCCACATCGAGCGGGCGACGACGAGGCCTGCGTAGACGCCCAGGAACGCGAGCGTGACGTCGCTGCGTG
>DATJFF010000174.1:0-13239 GCA_035495795.1 Vicinamibacterales bacterium | reverse complement strand
CGGGAGCGTCAAGAGACGCCGCCCGGGAGGGCTCCACTCGCTCGGCGAGTGGCTTTCTGGAGCGATGCATACTATCGGGACGATCGCGGTGCCCTCAGTCCCTCCCGCCCGCGTCGCCGTCATGGAAAGACCGAAAACGCCGGCACCGTCAGTCTCAGCAGCGCCGCCAGCGACCATAAACCGGCGGCGATCAGCGCAAACGGCGTGAAGCGCGGCCGCTCGGTGCTGTACTGCTTGTATTCAATCCGCCCCGCCGACGCGCGATCGATGTCCCTGAGCGCCTTGTCGATCGAGGCTTCGTCGGCGCCGCCGTAGAACTTGCCGCCGGTGTGTTCCACCGCCTGACGCCAGATCTCGTCACCGATCTGCACCCGCCCCGGGATCTCGCGCCCGACCTTGACGAAGTAGATCGGAATCTTCGCCTTCCGCGCGTCGTTGACCACGTCCATCGCCGTCTTGCCGCTCTCCAGCACCTCGGCGTCGGCGCCGTCGCTGAACAGCACCATCAGGTTGCCGGCTGCGTCGAGATACTTGAACGACTTGAACATCGAGACGCTCTGCTCGACGGCGCGCGCGATGACGGTGCCCTGATCGGGGAACGACATGAACTCCTGCCAGTCGCCGATGAGCGACGTGCTCAGCAGGATGTTCTCGTAATCGGTCGTGAACGGCGTGATGACATAGGCATCGTCGCCGAACTCGATCAGCGCCATGAGGTCGCGGTACTTGCCGTGCATGCGCCGCTCGATGAAATAGCGGGCCGCGCCGACCGTGGTGAAGAACGCCGCGTTGTTCGGCGCCCCTTCGGCAAAGCGGTTGGCCGGAAGCGCGGTGAGCATCGACGAAGAGGCGTCGATCATCAGGCTGATGCGCCGCCCCGGGTAGGAAACCTCTTCCCGCGTCACCGCGGTTCGCGGATCGGCGAGCGCGAGGATGAAGAAGGGCAGGCCGGCCAGCCCGAGGAGCAGGGCGCCGTGACGCGCCAGCGCCAGGCGGTTGACGCCGCGGAAGCCGACGAGCGCCGGCAGCGCGACCCGGCCGCGGTGGGCGGAGGCGCGAACCATGAACCGGAGCGCGAACACGGCAATCGCCAGCCCGATGATCGCAACGGTCACGCGCTGCGCCAGCGGCAACTGCGCGAACTGCAGCTCCGAGAGGCGGATCTGGCCCCAGTCGGCCCACGCCGCCTCGAGGGTGCCGCCGAGTGCTCTCAGGCGATCAAGCACGTGCCTTCCGCTTGAACAAATCGGCGATGAACGAGTGTTCGGACGCGGCCCGCTTGGCGGCCGCGATCGCGGTGTCCAGCGCCTCGTCGAGCGTACTGCCGTCGAACTTCTCGCTGCGGCCGTAGCGGGCGCGCGAGAACGCCAGCAGGCTGCTCGCGAGATTGGCGTCGGGAACGGTCTGCGGCGTCGCCGAGCCGGAGACGAAGGCGCCGCCCCGCCCGAGAAAGCCTTTGACCAGCAGCTGCCCGTCGGCGGGCGAGGCCACCGAGGCCCGCGACTGGCCGACGGCGAGGCCCGCGACCATCGACGCGGCCACGCGGGCCGCCGCCAGCGCCCGGCCTGCGAGGTCCGCGTCCCATCCGCCGCGGCTGCTCTGGCGCACCTCGCTGAGCTCGCTCTGCGCCGCCGAAGCAATCGCCCGCGCCGGCACGCGCCAGGTCTCGGCCTGCACCTTCACGCGCCGGGCGCGATACAGGCTGACGAGCATCACCAGCAGCACGACACCGGCGAGGCCGAACAGCAGCATGCCGATCAGATCGAGCAGATCGGCCCGCGACTCTCGCGCCTCGACCGACTGGAATGCCGCCGCCGGCGCCTCCCGGATGTCCATCGTGTCTTCGGGAACGATTGACAGGAGCCGAATCGAAATCGGCAGCAGGTTGTAGTTGAGATCGCGACCCTGCACCGCCTCGCCGCGGGTGACGGTGCTCTCGATGCGGTAGCTGATCTGCAATTGCGGCACGTCGACGTCGGCGCCGAATGCGCCCTCGTTGATCAGGCGCAGCTGGTATTCGTACTGGAAGAATCGCTTGCCGGGAACTCGCATGTCCGGCGCCCTGGACCCGCCAGTCACCTCGAACGGTTGCAGCTGGACGACGGTCGGGTCGAGCTTCGACAGGTCCGGCACCACCTTCGTGGTCTCGGTCTCGACCACCTGGCAGGTGAGCATCAGCGTGAACGGCTCGCCCGAGCGGACCGCGGACGTCGAGCTGCGCCACCAGCAGGTGATCGGTTCCACTTCGACATCCACGACGCCCGACGGCGCCGCCGGCTGCTGCGCCCGCGCCGCTCCGATCGACATCAGTGTCAGAACGACGACCACCCACACCCGATTCACGTCACGCGTCATAGTCCCGTGCACCTTTGCACCCCTGCACCCCTGCACCGCACGGCGGAGGCTATTTCCTGCGAAGTCTCCGCTCGTGTACCCATTCGAGCAGCGCGATGTCGAACTTGGTCTGATCCCGGCCCAGGCGCAGGACGTCGAGATCCTGCTTCCTGGCCATTGCCGCTACGTCATCCTGCCACGCCTGCACTCTCGCCTGCAGCGTCCGGGCCTCGCGCCGCGACAGCATCCGGGTCGTGCCGCTTTCGACATCGAAGGCCTCGACCCAGCCGGCCGAGACTGCCGGCAGCTCGAAGGCATAGGCCGCATCGACCAACACGACGAACACGTCGTGCACGTTGTTGGCCAGCGACAGCTCCCGGATCACCGCTTCCGGATCCTCGAACAGGAAGTCGGACACGACCGGAACGAGCGAGGTCTTGCGCGAGAACCCGATCAAGGTGGCGTTGAGGCTGCCGGCCACTTTCAGGTCCTGCAGCCCACGGCCCTCGTCGTAGGCCTCGAGGCAGTGAATGACCTGGCCCTTCCCGATCCGGGGCCGCACGCCGCCGAGCTGATTGCTGCGCGCGTCGAAGGTGATCAGTCCGATCGAGTCCTGGAAGAAGACCGCCGACATGCCGATCGTGGCGATTGCCCGTGCGACCGTGATCGCAATCGGCACGCCGTCCATCCCGCAACGCGTCGAGGCCGAGCGATCGGCGACGATGATCACGCCCGAGGTCGTCGGCTGCTCGAACTCGCGGACGATCATCGGGCTGAAGTTCGTCAGCGACGACTGCGGCCAGTCGATCATCTCGAAGCGGTCGCCGGCCTGCCAGTCGCGCAACCCGACGAAGTTGAAGCCGGCGCCGTGGAACAGGCTCGAGTGCTCGCCCGGCGTGAACTCACGCATCCGCTTCAGGATGAGCAGCTCCACCTCGGTGATTTCCGAGAGGTTGATAAGCGGTTCGACTTCCTGTTCCCGGGTGCGCATCGAGGTCTTGGGGGTCTTGGGGTCTTGAGGTCTTGGGGCTCGAGCTCTGCCAGATTCCGGGCTCGATGTTTCCCTGAAGCCTAGAGCCTAAAGCCTACGGTATGGCAATCCTCTCGATGATGTCCTTTATCACCGCCTCGGGTGTAAGGCCGTGGCTCGCCGCGTGCGGGCCCAGCCAGATGCGGTGGCCGAGCACGTAGATCGCCAGGTCCTGGATGTCCTCGGGGTAGACCTCGTCGCGGCGGCGGACGAGCAGCGCCCATACTTTCGCGAGCCGGCCCCAGCAGATGATCGCCCGCGGCGAGGCGCCGAGGTCGACGCCTGTTTCGACGAGCTCGGATGGCGAGTGTATCCGCCAGTCGGTATCCGGGTTGTAGGGGCGGGACGCCGCCACCAGCCGCTGGATGTAGTCGCCGAGCCGCTCGTGCAGGAAGACGTGCTCGCTGATGGCCGCGCGGAGCTGGATGATCCGCTCCTTGGCCATCAAGGGGTTCAGCCGGACTTGCTTGAAATCGAAGTTGACGAGCTTGCGTTCCTCTTCAGGCGGGAGGTAGCCGATGTTCACCATGATCGCGAAGCGATCGGTGGCGGCTTCCGACAACGGGAACGTTCCCTGCCCCAGCTCCACCGGGTTCATCGTCGCGATCGCGAAGTTGAAGGTCGGGAGCTCGTAGGTCGTCTTGCCGACGGTGACGGTGCGGTCCTGGAGCCCTTCGAGGAACGCGCTCTGCGACTTCAGCGGGATGCGGTTGATCTCGTCGAGGAGAATCACTTCGGCGGACGCCAGCGGCCCGAACTCGGTGAGCAGCTCGCCGGTGGCCGGGTTGATCATCTGAAAGCCGACCACCTCGGTCGGCTGCATGTCTGCCCGCCCCTGGATGCGCGCGAACTTCGCGTTGCTGATCGCCGCGAGGATGACGCCGAAGAACGTCTTGCCCACGCCGGGCACGCCGCGCAGCAGCAGGTTGCCGGAGTTCACCTGCCGCTGTTCCTTCTTGTCGTAGGTGGTAGGGATTTCCGACAGCAGGACGACGTTGGCCAGGATTTTCGGAAGGTCGTAGCCGACAAGGGCTTTAGAGCCCTCCGCGAGAACGGCCTCGTGGAAGGCTATGGTTTCGTCGAGATCGGGATGCACGAAGGCGAATACTACCCTGAAAGTTCACAGTTGAGCAGTTCACAGTTCACAGTTGCAGTGCCAGTTTCAGTGTGCAGTTTCCAGTGGGCAGTCCCGTGGCTGAGACGATGACAGTTCGTGACAACCGCCAGCCGGCATCGGGCTGGCCCTCCCAACTGCAACTGACCACTGAAACTGTGAACTCTGAACTGTGAACTCTGCACTGCGAACTGTCAACTTCAACTGGCAACTCTCAATTGCCGGACTGTTAGCTGAAACTCTGCCGGACTGTTAGCTCCCCGCGCTCATCTGCCCCTTCACGTGGTTCGCGATCTGCTCGTGCGTCGCGAACCAGACGCCTGGCTTCGACTTCATGTAGGTGATCAGCCGCTCCAGCATCGCCGTCCGTGAGCGGTGCCCGGTCAGGTGCGGATGCATGGTCAGCAGGTACAGGCCGCCTTCCTGATAGGCCACGTCGAACTCGGACTGGAACACCTCGTAGACGTCACCCAGCGAGGGGTTGGACCCGTCGGTGTTGCCGCCGAAGTACGGGAAGTCGTCGAGGATGCGCTCGATCGGCAGCTCGATGAGGCCGGTCGGCTTGCCATCGAGGTTCAGCTCGTAGGGGTCGTCGCTGGCCATCAGGCTGCTGTCGTAGAGAAAGCCGGCGGCCTTGATCTGCCCGAGCGTCCACCGGCTGAACTTCCACGACGGGGCTCGGTAGCCGACCGGCTTCTTGCCGGTCATCCGGGTGAGCGTTTCGATCGACTGGGTGAGCAGCCGCTGCTCCTCTTGCTCGTTGTTGAGGGTCGGCAGGCGTTCGTGGATCCAGCCGTGGATCCCAATCTCGTGATTGAGCTTAGAGGCCTGAATGTCCTTCACCATCTGCGGATGGAGCTCGAAGCTCACCGCCGGCACGAACCACGAGACCGGCACTTTCTGGCGCTCGAGCATCCGCAGCAGGCGGGGGACGCCGTCTACCGCCCCGTACTCGCCGCGTGAGATCACCTCGTAATCGAGATTGCCGGTCGAGAGCGTCGCGGTCGCATTGTCGACGTCGAACGACAGGCCGACGGCCACCTTGGCGCCGCCTGGCCATGACGGCGGCTTGAGGCGCCGGCCGGCGCCGACGTGAAACATCTGCTCGCGCAGCTGGTCGAGGCTGAGTTTCACGCCGGGCAGCGGGTCTTGCCGCGCACCGGCAGTCTGCGGGGTTTGCGCCTGCGCGGCGACGGGCTGCGGCGCCTGGCCGCAGCCGATCATGCCGAGGCCGAGCAGAAGCGCGCCGGCTCGTAGAGTGAGAGATGCCATGGGTCCTCCCGACGCAACATCATGCCTCAGTCGAGGCCGGGCGTTAAGATAACGTCCATGAGTTTCCGGATCCTGGCGTGTGCACTGGCTGCTGTGCTTCCGCTTGCCGGTGCCCAGGCCTGCGGCAAGGCCGAAGCGCCGGCGGCAGAACCGCCGAAGCCCACCGAACCGCTGTTCAAGCCAATCGATCCGGCGACGGTGACCGACGCGCAGGCGACTCCGGGACTGGTCCGCTACTGGGGCATCCTGCCGTGCGCCGATTGCTCTGGCATCCGCACCGAGCTGCAGCTGGTTCAGGACCCGAAAACCGGTGCCCCGCAGAGCTACGAGCTCACTGAGACGCATTTGAAGGAAGGCTCGGACATCAAGCCCAACGTGACCCGCGGCAGGTGGACGATCACCCGCGGCATGTCCGATGACCCCAATGCCACGATGTTCACGCTCGACGGCGGCGGCCGGCCCGAGTTGAGCCGCCGTTTCGAGCGCCTCAACGACCAGGAATTGCGCCAGCTCGATCGCTCGGGAAAGCGCATCGTGTCATCCAACAACTACACGCTGACGCGTGTCTCGCAGACGATCGCCTTCACCGAGCTGAAGCCCCCTGCCGGTCCCGCGGCGAGCGCGCTGCCGGCAGGCGGACCGATGCCCGCCGCGATGGTCTCCGACATGGCCTCCGGCTGGCCGATTTCATTGACGGTCGGCCAGGACATGACTGCGCGGCTCACCGCTGATGCCGCCGGCCGCTGGTCGATGCGCCAGGGATCGGACGGCGGGGTGGTCACGCTGCAGGGCGACCCGACCACCGATCGCCCGGCAGGGCAGCCTGCAGTGGAGGTCTTCCGGCTGAAAGCGACGAAGCCCGGCAAGACGACCATCACCTTCGACTTCAAGAAGGGGAGCGACTCGGCGGCCGCGAAGTCGGTGAGCTATCCGCTCACCGTTCAATAGCCCGGGCGGAGGCGGCTCCTGCCCATCGACCTCGTCTCCGCCGGTGAGGCCTTCGAGGACCTCGTCTTCCACGGGCTCCGGCGGCTGCCGCGCCTCGGCGAGGAGCTGCGGACGCCGGTGTTTGCCCGGACATTCGGCGGCGGCACGCTGATTACAGCGGTGGCGGCAGCTCGCGCCGGAGCGCGGGTCGAGGTGATCAGCGCGCTTGCCGACGCGGCACAGGCTCGGCTCCGAACCGAAGGAATTCGGATACGCAACCTGAAAGCGCCGGGCGAACCGCACGCGATCTCGGTGTCGTTGTCCACGCGTCGGGATCGCGCCTTCGTCACCTTCGACGGCGTGAACGAACAACTCGAAGAGCGGCTGCTCGAGCGGTTCGACGCCGCGCTGCCGCGGGCGCGGCACCTTCATCTGGCGCTCGGGCCCCGGAACCCGGGCGCGTGGGCGCGGCTGCTCGCACGGTGCCGCGCGAGGGGAATCACCACGTCGTGGGATTTCGGCTGGCACGACGCCCTGCCTTCGCGCCGCGGCTTTCGGTCCCTGCTGCGGATGCTCGACTGGGTATTCGTCAACGAGCGTGAAGCGTGTCACTACACGGGCGTCCGGTCGCTGACCCGCGCGTGCCAGCGGTGGCCGGAGCTCGCGCCGCGCACGGTGATCAAGCAGGGGGCCGACGGCGCGCTCGCGCTTGCCGGGGGTGCGGTGTTGCACGTGGCTGCGCCCCGGGTCCGGGTCGTGGACACGACCGGCGCGGGTGACGCGTTCAATGGCGGCTTCCTCGCAACGCTGGTGCGTGGCGAGCCGATCGAGGCGTGCCTCGCCGCCGGCGTGCGGGTCGGTTCCGCGTCGGTCCGCGCGGCCGGCGGCCTCGACGCGTTGCCGCCGCGTCCGGAAGCGCGGCTGCGCAGGCCTCGGAGCCGGCGATGAAGATCGCTGTCATCGGCGGGGCCGGGGTTCGCGTGCCGCTGTTGATCAACGGACTTGCCAACGCCGGGCTCGCCGTCGACGAATTCGCGCTGTTCGATCTCGACGGGGCTCGCCTGCGCAGCATCGCGGAGCTCGCCAGGCGCCGCGCCGGCGGTGCGCGCGTGACCACGCACAGCGACGTCGCGCCGGCTGTCGATGGCGCCCGCTTCGTGATCACCAGCATCCGCGCCGGCGGTATCGAGGCGCGGTCGCATGACGAGCAAACCGCGCTCGATCTCGGCGTCGTCGGGCAGGAGACCGTCGGTCCCGGCGGTTTTGCGATGGCGGTCCGGACCATCCCCCCGCTTGTTGCGCACGTCCGCGAGGTGGCACGCCGCGCCCCCGACGCCTGGGTCATCAACTTCACAAATCCCGCTGGGCTGGTCACGCAGGCGCTCATCGCCGAGACCGGCGCGCGGGTCGTCGGCATCTGCGATACTCCGGCCGAGCTGTTCCAGGAGATCGCTCACGCGCTCGACGTGCCGGCGGAGGAGTGCCGCTTCGACTACGTCGGCCTGAACCATCTCGGGTTCGTCAGGGAAGTCTGGTGGGAGGGTCGGCCGCAGCTTCACCGGTTGTGGGACGACACCGACGCGCTGGCGCGGGTGTATCGCGTTCCGCTGTTTTCGCCAGGCCGGCTTCGCGAGCTGCGCCTTTTACCGACCGAGTACGTCTTCTATTACGACTCGCCCGAGCGCGCGGTGCACAACCTCCGTCTTGCGGGCGAGAGTCGCGGCGCGGTGATTGCCAGGCTCACCCGCGAGCTTTTCGAAGATCTCGGCAAGGGCGTCGCCGATCCGGTGGCCCGTTACGAGCGTTATCTCGCCGAGCGCAGCGCCGGCTACATGCAGATCGAAGCCGGCGCCTCGGGCCGGCCCCTGCCGCCGGCGCCGTGGGCGCACCTCACCGGCTACGACAAGATCGCGCTCCACACGATTGACGCGATTGCCCGCAACACCAACGCGATCATTCCGTTGAACGTATTGAATTGCGGCAACATCCCCGAGCTCGCGGCAGACGACGTCATCGAGGCGCCGGCGGTGGTCACCGCGAACGGTCCGCAGGCGCTGCACGTCGGCGCCGTGCCCGACGAGGTCCGCGACCTCGTATTGCGAGTGAAGCGCTTCGAGCGCGCGACCATCGAGGCGGTGCGAACCGGCACGCGCGAGTCGCTGGTCGATGCGCTGGCCCTCAACCCGCTCGTCCCCACCCGCGCGATTGCGGCGCGTCTGGTTGAGGCGCTCCGCCTGTGAGCAGCGTTCTTCTTTTGCCTTCTGCCTTTTGCCTTCTGCCTTCTGCCTTCTGCCTTGTGCCTTGACAGAGATCCCACGCCTCGATCGCCGCATGGGCCTGCTCCAGGCCACTTCCACCAACATCATCAGCATGGTGGGGGTCGGCCCGTTTCTCACCATCCCGTTCATGATCCAGGCGATGCACGGACCGCACATCATCTACGCCTGGGTCGCAGGCGCGGTCCTTGCCCTCGCCGACGGTCTCGTCTACGCGCAGCTCGGCGCAGCGCTCCCCGGCAGCGGCGGCGGCTACCTGTATCTCCGCGAATCGTTCCAGCCGTTCGGGCTCGGCCGCCTCATGGGATTCCTGTTCATCTTCCAGACGATCCTCGTGGCGCCGCTGTCGATCGCCGGAGGCGCGGTCGGGTTTTCGGATTACCTCCAGTTCGTCTGGACGGGCATGACCGCGGCGCAGCACAACGCCCTCGCCGCCGCGGTGTGCATCGCCATGGCGGCGCTGCTGTGGCGCGACATCGAATCGATCGGCCGTCTCGCCGTGGTGATGCTGGCCGGCGTCCTGCTCACAGTCGGCTGGGTGATCGTCGTCGGCCTGTTCCGGTTCTCGCCGGCGATGGCGTTCGACTTCCCGCCGGAGGCGTATTCGCTGGACGGATCGCTGGCCGCGGCACTGGGCGCGGCCGCGGTCCTGGCGATGTACAGCTACGGCGGCTACAATCAGGTCTGCAACATCGGCGAAGAGATCGTCGAGCCCGATCGCACCGTGCCGCGCTCCATCGTCCTGTCGATCTTCATCGTCGCCGCGCTGTACATGGCGATGACGATCGTGGTGCTCGGGCTGATTCCCTGGCGGGAAGCGGCGGGGCTGCGGACGATTGCCTCGGAGTTCATCGCGCGAACCTTTGCCGATCCCGGCGCCGGCCGCGTCGCCGGAATCACGATGACCGGCTTGATCCTGTTCGTCGCGGCGGCCTCGCTTTACGCGACGATTCTCGGCTACTCGCGCATCCCGTTCGCGGCGGCCCGCGACGGCGATTTCTTCGCGGTGTTCGCGAAGGTGCATCCGACCAAGCACTTCCCGCACGTGTCGCTGGTGGTGATCACGCTGATATCCCTGCCGTTTTGCTTCTTCACGCTCGGGCAGCTGGTGAGCTGGCTGATCCAGGTGCAGATCCTGCTGCGCTTCGTCTGGCAGTGCGCGGCGGTGATCCTGTTGCGGCGGTATCGCCAGGACATCCCGCAGCCGTTCACGATGTGGCTGTACCCGTGGCCGGCGCTGCTCTCGCTGGCGCTCTGGCTCTACATCTTCTTCAGCGGGCCATGGGCGGGGATCGTGTTCTCGTTTGCGTTCCTGGGCGTCTCGGTGGCTGCCTACGGCCTCTTCGCCCGTCAGCGGCGCCTCACGTACTGAGCCCTCAGCTTCGTCGAGCGCCGCCGCTCACGATCTGGTGGGCACGGGCGACGAGATCGCGCGTGTCGGCAAACGTGAGGCGCCTCATCGTCTCATCGGCGGATCCCCAGAACACCTCGCGCTGCTCGGCGGGGCCGACCTCGTGGTCGAAGCGCATCAGGTAGACGCGCGTCCGCACGCTGCCGAACACGAGCCGGCCGAGCGGTGAAATCACTGTTGCATGGCAGCCGGCCTCTTCCTCGATCTCGCGGACCGCGGTCTGTTCTCTCGTTTCACCGCGCTCGATGTGTCCCTTTGGCAACACCCAGGCAGACGGATCGCGGCGAGCGCGCACGATCAGGTACTCGGGGCCGTCGTCGGATTCGCGGTAGACGACGCCGCCGGCGTGAGTATCGGGACGTTCGGTGACCATGGCAGATGGCGCGGTTCAGCGCAGCGCCAAGGATTCGCTGGGCGGGTCTGGCTGCCCCGCTCCGAGGAGGATTTGCCGGCAGAGCGCCTGGTAGCGCGGCTCAGTCCTCAGCGAGTCCATGAGCGGGTCGACTTCGACGAAAATCGCGTAGCCGTCGAGTTCCGCGTAAACGCGATCGAGTGCGTCGAGGGCGCGCTCGCTGTCGCCGATCCCGAGATAGGCGAGAACCATGGCGCCGGGCGGAACGATTTGCGCTCCGGAGCGCTCCTCGAGCTCATCCACGATGACCTGTGCCTCGGCGCGGCGGCCCTGGCCGCCATACGCCATCGCGAGCAGTCCCAGCGCCGCCGGTGCCCGCTCCGACTCCTCGACAGCTGTCTCCAGCGTCTCGACCGCCTCGCTGAACCGTCCCATCACCAGGAGCACCTGACCGAGCCGCCAGCGGCCGCGCGCGTAGGTGCGATCCATTCGGAGAGCCGTTTGCAGCTCCCGCACTGCGTCTTCGTAGTCACGATTGAAGTAGAGCATCCATCCAAGGGTGTGCCGCGCCCTCAGCGATGTTGGCTCGAGCTCGACGGCACGCCGCGCTTCCGCGATCGCCTCGGTGGATCGGCGCTGCGTGACAAGGTAGATCGCGTAGCTCTGGTGCGCCGGAGCGGATTTATCGTCCAGCGCGATCGAGCGTCGCAGCGCCGCGTCGGCCCGCGACCAGTCGAGTTCGTGCAGCGCCGTGTCACCGAGCACCGCGTAGGCCTGGGCCAGATTGGGATCGATTTGAACCGCCTGCGTGGCAGCGCGCAGCGCCAGCAGCCGGACGTTCCCGGGGGGTTGACCCGCGACGAACACGGTACCGAGCTGATTGTAGGCGTCGGCGAGGCCGGCATAGGCCGCCGCTGATCGCGAATCCTCCCGAAGCGCGGCCTGGAACAACTCCAGCGCGGTCAGCACGTCGGCGCGCCCGCCCTTGGCCAGGAAGAACCGGCCCAATTCAACCTGCTGGTGGGCCTGGGAACCGGCCGGCGGCGGGGTGGGCGTGCGTCGCGCGTGATGGGCCATCCCATCGCCGCCGAGGACGACGAGGGCGGCCAGGATCAACGGTGCCGCCACCAACTGCCGCCACGAGACACGGTGAGGCTCGAGCGCGGGGGGAGCTGCGAACTCCTCGGGCGACTCTGCCAGGTACTGCACCGGTGCGATGAAGCGATAGCCGCGTCGCGGCAGCGTTTCCAGGTAACAGGGCCGGTTCGCGTTGTCGTGCAGGGCACTCCTGATCTGCCGGATGCCGAAGTTCACGCCCTGGTCGAAGTCGACGAACGTGTCGGCACCCCACATCTCGCCGCGGATTTCCTCCCTGGTGACGAGCTCGCCTGCGCGTTCGATCAGCAGACCCAGGAGTCTTGCCGGCTGCGGCTGCAGCTTGACATGGACGCCGGCGCGTCGCAGTTCCCCCGTCTTCACATCGAAGCGAAACGGCCCGAAGGTCGCGACCGGCATGGTGGAGTCCGCGATCGGCGGGCGCGATTATACCGGAACCCGCTCAGGCCAGCTCGCAAGCGCCTGCCTCTCCGGTGCTTAGCGGATCAGACAGAACTCACGAACCGCACATGATTCCGCCCCTCTGAGCGCGCGTAGCATCCACCCCGGTTCAGTCCCGACCCTAGGACCGAAACTCTCACCGGAGGTCAAGCTCATGCGATCTCACTACCTAGCGATGTGCCAAGTCCGCGTCTCGCTCGCCGGACTGGTCATTTCCCTGCTCGTGCCCAGCTCCGGCCGTGCGCAGCCCCCGATCGACGTGGTTCAGCAATGGAACGTCATCGCCGAGGACACCGTCGTGCCGAAAGCCTTTCAGAACGAGGGGCTCATCTACATGGCTTACGTGTCGGCCGCAATGTACGACGCCGCCGTCGCGATTCGCGGCGGGTACCAACCGTACGGTTTCGAAGCAGCGTGCCCCGCGCCCGCTGAGTCGCACAAGAAGGCGCGATTCGAGCCCGCGGTCCCTCCGGGCGCTTCTCTGGACGCGGCCGTCGTAGCGGCGGCGTACCACACGCTGCGCTATTACTTCGGCTCCGATGCGGCAACGCTCGATGCGCGATACGCGCAATCACTGGCGGCAATTCCGGACAGCCCGTCTGCCAAGAGCGACGGGGTCTCAGTCGGCGTCGCCGTCGCCGGCCAGCTGATCTGCCTGCGCGCAGGCGATGGCCGCCAAAGCCTGAAACTCTCCACAGCCTTCGAGCTGCGGCCTCCGGGGCCGGGAGTTTGGCGCCTAACCCCGCCTGCCTACGATCTCCCGCAAACGCCCTGGGTGGGCGAGGTCACGCCCTTCGTGCTCCACCGAGTCACCCAGTTCCGCCCTGCGCCGCCGCCGCCGTTGCACAGCGCGAAGTGGATTGAACAGTTCAACGAAGTGAGGGACTTCGGCGGGAACACGAATCCGAACACCGCGCAGACCGCGACGGCGCTGTTCTGGGTGGCGAACGTGATCCGTCAGTACAA
>DATJFF010000173.1:0-12275 GCA_035495795.1 Vicinamibacterales bacterium | reverse complement strand
CGGCGACCTGGAACGTCACGCTGTCGAATGCGGTGGTGGTCCAACCGGTTGGCTTGAAGACGGGCGGAATCGGCGACGTGTTGCATTCCGCGGCGCCGAAGGTTGTCATGCACCGGCCCTGTGCGAACACGTCAGAGACATTCAGCAAGGGAGCGGCGACTGACGCAAGACCAAGAGTGCGAAGCAAGCGGCGGCGTGAGATCGACATATGAAACGGTACCTCGCGTGCGGAGGATACGCCCGAACGTGTGGAAAAGGGGACTGTCCCCCGATCAAAATCGTCAGGGGACTGTCCCCTGTCCGGATTTGTCAGGTGGCGAAAACTGCGACGCTGTGATGGGTCAACCGCGCGACGCTGACAGTTCCTCGAGGCTGCGGAGCGCGAATGCGACGTGCAGGGCCGCGCCGATTGGCAGCGCGTTCTCGTCGACCAGGAACTTCGGATGATGGACGGGATAGGTCGCGCCGAGAGCGTCGTTGCGGGTGCCCAGGCCGACGAAGCAGCCCGGCACGCGCTCCAGGACGTACGAGAAGTCCTCTCCGCCCATCACCGGCGGAAATTCGGTCACGGCGCGCTCCCCGAGCATCTCGCCTGCGACCTGGCGCGTCATCTCCCACACGCCCGCGTCGTTGACCGTCGCCGGGTAGTCGTGTCCCGGGAACGACACCTGCGCCGCACAGCCATGCGCGGCCGCAACACCTTCCGCCACGGTCCGAACGCGCGCCTGCAGCGCCTGCAGCCCCTTCGTTGTCAGCGATCGGATCGTGCCGCCGAGGCGGACGTCCATCGGGATCACGTTGAAGGCGTCGCCGCCGTGAATGGTGGTCACGCTCACCACGGCCGCTTCCAGCGGGTCGGTGTTCCTCGACACGATCGTCTGGAGCGCGGACACGATGGCCGCCGAGGCGACCACCGGATCGACCGCAGTCTGGGGCATGGCCGCATGTCCGCCGACGCCGGTGACGACGATGTCCAGGATGCCCGCTGCGGCCAGGAACGTGCCGGCCCGGGCGGTCACGGTGCCGGTCGGCACGAACGGCCACACGTGCAGCCCAAAAGCGCGATCCACCTGTGGCGCCGCGAGCGCGCCCTCTTCGCACATCCTCAACCCGCCGGCCCCGCCTTCCTCTGCCGGCTGGAACAGGAGCTTCACGGTGCCTTTGAACTCGGTCTCGCGCTCCTTCAGCACGCGCGCCGCGCCGAGCAGCATCGCCGTGTGGCAGTCGTGACCGCAGGCGTGCATTTTCCCGTCCACTTCGCTCTTGAAGGGAACGTCGGCCTCTTCGCGGATCGGGAGCGCATCCATGTCGGCGCGCAGCGCGACGCACGGACCGTCGCCGCTGCCGAGCGTGGCGACGATGCCGGTCTCGGCCACCGGGTAGCGGTACGAGATTCCCAGCTCGTCGAGCACCCGGCGCACCAGGGCGCTCGTGCGCACTTCCTGGTACATCAGCTCAGGATGCCGATGCAGTTCGCGCCGGAGCCCGACGATCCAATCCTTGTGGGCCGCAGCCTGCTCCAGGACCCGTTGCGGCGCAATCGAAGACGCGGTCGGCATACGCACCTACTCGCCGGAAGGCTTCTTGTTGTACTTGTCCATCATTTCCTTGAACATCTGCTCCGGCGTCTTCTTGGCCTTGATCATCTCCTGAATCATCTCGGTCGAGGGCGGCGTGATCTTGTTGGCGCGCAGGTAGCCGACGATGTTGCCGTAGATCTCGTTGTTGTGCACGGCAGTGTGAAGGAACGAGTAGGTCATCTGCGTCGAGGACAAGACTTTCTTGTCGTCGAGCGTCGCGAAGGTCGCATCGCAATAGGCGAACGAGTCGGCGAGCGCCTTGACGATTTCGGCTTTCGCCTTCAACAGGTCGGTCTTCGCCTTCGGCATCGGATTGGCCTCGCCGCGCAGCGTCGAGCAGTCGAGGTAGTTGCGTTCGGTGGAGTGATTGATCCACTGGCCGAAGTCCATCTGCTCCGGCGCCAGCTTGAAGGCGTACTTGTCTTCGGGCATCACTTCGGCGGCACCCTGCAGGAACAGACGCACAGGCGTGTAGTAGCGCTGAATGTTGGTAGGAACAAGGACGTCCTGCTGCGCGTGGAGCGGGACGACGGCCAGGCCGGCGACCAGCAACCAGGTCATCCGCATATCGAAACCTCCTATGAATGGGTGACAAGAGGCTACCACCTAAAGAGGTGCAACGTGCGAAGGTGCACAGGCGCACGGTTGTGGCAGCATCTGGGTCAAGGCAATAGGCAGAAGGCAAGAGGCAGAACCATGCGAACGCTCATTGTGTTTGCCGCTCTCGGATTCTCGCTCGCGTGTTCCTCCGAGCGCACGACCACGAGCGTAGAATCTCCAGCGGTGACCGTCATGTCCGACACGGCCCGTGCCGAGCTGGCGCCGGGCGGCCGGCTTCGGGCGGCGCTCAACTACAGCAATTCCCTGCTCGTGAAGGCACGCTCGCCCGAGCCCGCCGGCGTGGCTCCGGATCTGGCACGCGAACTGGCGCGTCGCGCCGGGGCGACGATTGAGTTCGTCGGTTACGAGAATGCCGGCCTCGTTGCCGATGCCGCGCGCGAAGATGTCTGGGACGTCGCGTTCATCGGCGCCGAACCGGCGCGGGCCGGCGACATCACGTTCACGCCTGCGTACGTCGAGATCGAAGCCACCTACATCGTGCCGGCCGGTTCGACCATTCGCGCCGTCGCCGACGTGGACCGCGAAGGTGTCCGGATTGCGACGACATCGCGAGCGGCTTACACGCTCTATCTACAGCGCACGCTGAAGCACGCCCAGTTGGTGGAGGCCGAGGGCATCCCAGGCGCTGCCGACCTGTTCGTCAGAGATCACCTCGATGCGCTGGCCGGGCTCAAGCCGCGCCTGTTGGAAGACGTCACGAAGCTGGCCGGTGCCCGCATTCTCGATGGCCGCTTCACCGCCGTGCAGCAGGCGATGGGTGTACCCAAGCCACGGCCTGAGGCCGCCGCTTACCTCGTCGGTTTCGCCGCCGAGATCAAGAAATCGGGGTTCCTCGCGTCGCTCATCGAGCGGCACCAGGCACACGGCCTCTCGGTTGCCGCACAATAGATGAATGAAGCGCTCCGGCGTCGCCGATCTGCCGCTCCACGGCGGGCGCGTGCCGCAATGGCTGGCCAGCCGCATGGCCGCGCTCGGCGGCGCGATCGGCGAATCGGTGGTCCATCATTACGGGCGACCGGCGCTCCTCTCGCGGCTGAGCGATCCGTTCTGGTTCCAGGCCCTCGGTTCGGTGATGGGCATGGACTGGCACTCGTCCGGGATCACGACATCCGTGATGAGCGCTCTGAAGAAAGCGCTCAATCCGAAGGCTGGGGAGCTCGGCCTCTACATCTGCGGCGGCCGCGGCAAGCAGTCGCTGCACACGCCCGACGAGCTGCGCGCGCTCTCCGATCGCGTCGGGCTCGATGGCGATGCGCTCGTCAGGACCAGCCGCCTCACCGCCCGCGTCGACAACAACGCCGTCGACGATGGGTTCCAGATCTACCTGCATTCGTTCGTTGTCACCGCCGACGGCGACTGGGCGGTCGTGCAGCAAGGCATGAACGAGGCGAGCCGGCTGGCGCGGCGCTATCACTGGCACTCCTCGACGGTCCAGGACTTCACCGCCGATCCGCACTCGGCGATCGTCGGCGAGCACGCGGGAACGATCCGCAATCTCGTGGACGGCCGTGCCCGCCCGGCCCAGGACGCGCTCCTGCAGATCGTGCGCGAGGATCCAGCCCGCACGCTCGCCGACGTGCGTCGCCTCGAGATGCCGCGTCATCACGAGGTGCGCGCGGCCGACGTACAGGCGCGGCGGCTCGGCGCCGTTCTCGCCCTGGCCCAGGAGCGGGAACTGCGCGACTTCGCTTCGCTGCTCCTCGTCGAGCAGCTCGGTCCGCGCACACTGCAGTCACTGGCGCTGGTGGCCGAAGTCATCCACGGCACGCCTACCCGCTTCGACGATCCGGCGCGATTCTCATTCGCCCACGGCGGCAAGGACGGTCACCCGTTTCCAGTGCCGCTCCGCGTCTTCGACGAATCGATCGCCGTGCTGCGGCGCGCGCTCGACACCGCGAAGCTCGGACATACCGACAAGCTCGACGGCATGCGGCGGCTGGACCGCTTCACTCGCGCGATCGAGCATGCAGCCCAGCCCGATGCCGATGTAGATGCGGTCATCGCTCACGAACGAGCGATCTCACCTCGACTGGGCGGACGTACGGTATCCGACGATCGCGCCGACGCACGCCAGCGGCGACGCGCCTCGCGCGGGCAACTCGGGCTTTTTGACCGCTGAGAAACACCGCATCGGCTTAACGGCATCGACAGCGTGAAATTAACGAAGTCGTAACCGAGCAGTGAGGGCGGCGATACATCGAGTTGTTACGGGGAGCCCGCTGCCACTGGGCTCAATCGTCTCGAGACGGCTCATGACATCGCCAGACAGTCGCGGTCCGGGCTTCGCGACGCACCGTCGCTCGTGTTGCTGGCTCCTGCTCAGCTGAGTTACGCGCACCCGCCTCGACCGCATCGCACCGCCGCGACGGATGGCGTTGCTTTTGCTCCTTCGCCTATCGAGGGAGTGATGCCATGAAATTGTTCACATACTGTGCAACGGCCGTGATCGCCGCCGCCTCTGCCGTCACGCTGGGGGCGCAGCGTCCGGGCGTCGATGTCGACAAGGACGACATCACCATCCGGGGCTGCGTGATGAAGGCCGATCAATACCGGCCGGTCGCCTCGATGCCGCTGGTGTGGAGCAAAGACGACGTGCTCGTCGCACTTTCCGAGGGGTGGGAGGACCACCATCGGGATCGGACCGAGCGAACCAATGGCCGCCTCTTCTACTGGCTCGAGGATCGGGACCTCTCCAAGAACGTCGGCCAGATGGTCGAGATCAAGGGCGACCTGAAGGACCTCAAGCGAGGGGAGTTCGAAATCGAGCGCAAGAAGGACGTGACCACGCTCGAGCTGAAGTTCGACGGCAAGAAGGAAACGGCCAAGCTCCCGACGCCGTGGTTTGCGGCGCCGGACGCAAAGGACGAGCGTGCCTATGACGTCGTCGTTCAGAAGGTGGACGTCGATGACGTCAAGGTCATCGGGGCGTGTAATCGCTAAACCTGGGGTGTAGAGGTGCACGGGTGCAGGGGCGCAGGGTGCAATAGAATCGCGCCATGCCTCCTGCGCTTAGTCCGCGCGAGCGGGCCCGGCTGAAGGCCCGCGCGCATCCATTAGAGCCGGTCGTCCAGGTTGGCCATGGCGGGCTGACCGAGGCAGTGGTCGCCGAAGTCGACCGGGCGCTGGCCGCGCACGAGCTGATCAAAGTGCGGGTTGGGGTTACGGACCGTCACGACCGCGCTCACGTTTGCGAATCCCTGTCGGTGAAGACCGACGCGGCGATGGTGCAGCAGGTGGGAAAAGTCGTCGTGCTGTGGCGGCCGCGCGGCGACGAAGACGAGGCGTAGAGCCCTCACATTCGCGGCAAATTTCCATTCGCGTCTCGCGCCCGAGGATCGGCGCCATATCGGAGCAGGAGCTCCACGATCTCCTGCTGCTCGGCGCGAGCTCCCCTCGTGCCGCTCGCGCCCCTCGAACGCGAACCGATGTGAAGAGGGGTAGCGCGCTGCCTGTCGTGAGTCGCGCCCACACACGCGCCGCGCTCGAGAAGACAGCGAACAGCCTCGGGACTCCGTGCCCGGACCGCCCGATGCAGTGGAGCCGCACCGGCTTTGTCCTTGTGCTCGATGTCGGCTCCGGCATCGAGGAGGAGCTCGATTACCAATCGTTGTTGAGACGGATTCCACGTCTTCCCCGCCCTGGGCCGTGCATCGCACGCGTAATGGAGCGGGGTTGCTCCACGTCGATTCTGAGCGTTGTGGTCAGCTCCAGCGTGGATAAGGGCTTCGACAACGAGCGGCCGGAGAGCCGCCGCGGCAATGTGGAGCGCCGTGTCGCCGGCGTATGACTGGTGCGGGATTTCTTCTATCAGCCGCTCGCCGGCGACGCGCATGCGCGCGGTGTGCGGCGTCGCGCGGAGAAGCTGCACTGCCCTGACTTCATCAGCAACGATCGCAGTGAGCAGCTCGAGAAGCGCCGTCGACGTGTTCGACATCGCCGGTCGAGACCGCCAGGGTCATTCCGCGGGTCGAAGCACGTCGCGCAGCAGGCTGAGACCGGCGGCCAACTCCCCGCGCTGGCGATCGCTGAGCGCGGCGAGCTTGTCGTCGATCAGATCTTCAATCTGGCGGCGGCAGTCGGCGAGGATCTGGCGTCCCGCCTCGGTCGGGCGGACGAGCGTCTGGCGTCGGTCCGCGTCGTCGACAAACCGCTCCACCCAGCCGCGGCGCGCGAGCATGTCCACCGACCTTGACATCGTCGGCAGGCTGATCGCCTTGTGACGCGCGAGCTCGCTCATCGTAAATGGGCCGGCAGCAATGAGGCGCAACGTTGCCCACTGGGTCGGTTCGATGTCGCGTCCGCTGCGCCGCATGTCGGCCCAGATTGCCTGCGTGACGAGGCTGACGACGTCCACCAGCTCAGTGGTGGCGGCGCCAGATGAATTGAGAGAGGTGTGTTCGGCCACGGGCTCGAGGTTCCGGCCGGGGAAGCGGCCACGCGGCGCTCCCCGGCACAAGTTGCAGAAGGGTTACTGCTGCGGATCGGGGATCGCGGTGGAGGTCTGCGTGCCTTTCCGCTTCTCCTGCTCCACCTTGAAGTCGTCGTCTTTGATGTAGACGATGTTGATCCAGGCGTGGGCCATTTCGTCCACGGTGCGGTCGCCCCAGCCCACCCACTGGTTCGGATCGGGATTCGTCTTCTTCGCGGTGGTGTTGTCGTGCCACGACGTCACCTTCAGGATCGTGCCCTTCGGGAGCAGCGGCGCGGCGTCGTCGGTGTAGACGTAGGTGGTCATCCAGTTGAAGTTGAAGCTGCTGACCAGGCTCAGCACCTGGCGCTGACCGGTCGGCAGGATCGCCTCGACCATCATCGCCTTGCCGCGCAGGTGCATGTGCGGCTGGAAGCTCTCGATCCGCGCGTTCTCGCGCAGCACCATGAAGCCCTCGTGCATGGCCACCGTGTTCGGCCGGATGTCCATCGTGCCGAGCGCCGCGGGCGTGAGCGTCAGCGAGGTGCGGTACTTCGGCTCCTCGCCTTTCGGATAGAAGTAGATGCCCATCTCGACCTGGTTGGTGATCTCCTCACCCGCCTGCGAGTAGTGGATGTCCCACACGAACTTCGACCCGGGGAGCAGCAGCTTCCCGGTATCGGGCCGCATCAGCTCGCCCTGCTTGCCGACCGCCCATTCCATGAACGGCGCGGGCAGCCCGCTCGACGGCGGCGCGTTCGGATCCTCCTGCTGCAGGTAGGCGATCGCGTGGTGGGTAATCTTGCGGCCCTTGACGGTCTTGGGCCGAATCTCGATGGCCCGCACCCAGCGGGGCTCGGTGATGCCGGAGGGCGTGACTCGCTTGTCCCACGCGTCCTGCGACTGGGCCGGCATCGTGAAGGGGTACGAATTGATGATCATGTCGGGCTCCTTCTGCCCGAACATGGACGCGAAGTTCCACCCCTGGTCATCCGGCCAGACCTTGGCCGGCGGCATCGCCTTCGGATCGCCCTGAGGCGCGCCCGCGTCCACCCACTTCACGATCGTGTCGACGTCCTTATCGGAGAGCGAACGATCGTTCTTGAATTTCTGGACGCCGACGGTGCGGTCGATGTCCCACGGCGGCATCGTGTGATCCGCGACCCGCGCGCGGATGGCCCGAGCCCACGGCCGCGTCTCCTGGTACGTGACCAGCGACATCGGCGCGATCGAGTCGGGCCGGTGACAGGCTTCGCACTTGTCCTGGAAGATGGGCGCCACATCCTTCGTGAACGTGGGCGCGTCCTGGGCCGCGGCCATGCCCGGCAGCGCCAGCGCGCCGACGCCGACCGCGATCCGTCCGATCCATCGAGCTGTTCGCTGTGTCATACCGGTCCTCATGTACAACCTCACTGCACCGTTACCTTGACGTAGGTGTTCGTCCAGCAGCACTGGAACCCGCCGCCGCCTTCGCCCGACTCGTCGTTGGCCTGGACTCGGATCAGGTATTCGCCGGGCGCCGAGAAAGTCGCAGTCGCGGTGACCACCTCGCCCTGCTTCGATACCGGGAAGCGCGCCTTGTCGAACGTGACGTCGCCGGGCCCACGGAACTTGTGCACCGACAGATTGGCCACGGCCCCGCCACCACCACGACGCGGCGCGGCGCTTTCACTGCCTTCTCCCTCGGGCTTCGGATCCTCCACCCAGACCTGAATCGGGGTGGGCTGGCCCGCCTTGGCGGTCAGCGTCGTGGCGATCGTGGTCGGCGGACCGGCGACCTTCGCGCCGCCTTCCGAGAACGCAAGCTTGGGCGGCTCGTTGCCCATCCCAAGCTCCTTGAACGGCGTGATCGGGTAGCCGGGGTTGAGCGTGAACGGGATGGACTGGACCTCGCCGTTGGCGACGATGGTCCACGTGAGCTTCTGCTTGCCGAAGTCCTTCGGCACCTTGATCACGAACACGCCCCACTGCCGGCCGGTCTCGAAAAACGTCGGCTGTCCTTGATCGGGCGGCCCCGGCTCGATGCGATTGTTGGGTCCGATCGGAATGTCGAGCGCTTCCTTCGTGTTGCGGTTGTAGTAACCAATCAGGAGGCTGAAGCTGCCGTCCTGATTCTCGTACCATCCCTCGAACGCGGGCGTGATGCTCGCGCCGCGCTCCCGCGCCGGGCCCATCGTCAACGGTTCGTTCTTCTGCTGTGCGGTGGCGATCATCGCGCCGCCTGCCACGAATGCCGTGGCGAGCAAGAGAAGGCGTGATGTCCGGGGACTGGGCATTGTGCGGTCCTGCAAGAGTGCGAAGGATGGTTTGCTAACGCTAACTGTTCGTTCGCGCAGCATACCCGCTTTCGGCGAGGCAGATCAACCTGGGTCAGGGCCGGCCCGGCTATAGTTCCTATATGGACCAGCCTCGGATCGTGCTCTACGGCAAACCGGGGTGCCATCTGTGTGAAGACATGCACACGCAGCTCCGGAGCGCGCTCCATGGGACCGGCATCGCGGTGGCCGAGCGCAACATCTCGTCGAATCTGGACGACTTCGTGCGTTATCAGCACGACATCCCGGTACTCGCGATTGACGGCCGGGAGGTGGCGCGCCATCGAATTACCGAGGAGGCGCTGGCCTCGGCCCTTCGCATCGCCGGCATTCTCTGAGGTCTTGAGGTCTTTGGGGTCTTGGGGTCTTGGGGTCGGGATCTGAGCGTGCACTTCCAGTTACTTCTCCCTTCTCACCTCTGACTTCTCACCTCTCAATTCTCACCTCTCACTTCTCACTTCGCCGCGCGAGGCGCCGCACGGCCTCGCCGAGCGCGCGTTCGTCGAGGCCGGCGAAACGGATGATGTACTCGTCCTCGCGCGGCGGGCCGGCGTAATACTCGCGAGTGTCCCTGATGGCGACGCCCCGCCGCGCAAGCCGGGCGTCATCGAGCCGCACCACCAGGTGCATGCCGGCGGCGTCGCCCATCACGTGTGCGCGGTCGCCGAACCATCTGGCAAGAGCTTCGAGCAGGGCCTCGCGACGCGCCTTGTAGACGCGGCGCATCCGGCGGAGGTGCTGTTCCAGGTGTCCCTCGCGAACGAAGTCGGCCAGCGCCGCCTGTTCGAGCGAGCCGGTCTGTCGATCGGCGTACCACTTCGCGCGAACGAACGGCTCGACGAGCGCGGGCGGCAGCACGAGATAGCCGATCCGAAGTCCCGGGAACATTGCGTTCGAGAACGTACCGACATACACAACGCGCGAACCGTCTCCGAGCCCCTGGAGCGCGGGCAGCGGCGCGCCACTGTAGCGAAACTCGCTGTCGTAGTCGTCCTCGACGATGAACGCTTTGCTAGCCTCCGCCCAGGCCAGCAGCTCGAGGCGGCGGCCCAGCGAGAGCGAGACGCCCAACGGAAATTCATGCGAAGGCGTGACGCAGGCGAGGCGCGCCGGCGCCAGTGATGCCGTTCGCAAGCCGTCGCCGTCGACGGCTACCGGTCGAAGCCGCGCTCCCACCGCCGCGAACAGCTGGCGTGCGCCGGTATATCCGGGCTCCTCGACGATGACCTCGTCGCCGGGATCGATGAGAACGCGGCTGCAGAGATCGAGGGCCTGTTGAGAGCCGCTGACGATCACAATCTGCTCCGCCCGGCACTGCACT
Organism: Vicinamibacterales bacterium; assembly: GCA_035495795.1. GTDB lineage: Bacteria > Acidobacteriota > Vicinamibacteria > Vicinamibacterales > UBA2999 > VFZN01. The sequence goes on along the minus strand of DATJFF010000173.1, from coordinate 2,030 downwards.
GCCCGCGAGCGACGCAGATACGCGGCCAACGCCTCGCGAAGCACGTCGAGGCCGGCGGCGGCGCTGCCGTAGCGAAACGCCTCCGGCCTGATGCGGCGCAGGTGCCGCCGGACCAATCGCGTCCAGATCCGATAGGGGAACAGATCGACGTCCGGTCCAGCGCTCGAGAGATTGATGGTGCCGGCAACGTCCGGCGCGCGGGGCATCACCGGCGCCAGGCGCTGGACGAAGGCCGACAGCCGCGGCGAGGCCCTGGCGTGCACGGCGCTGCGCAGCGCGGGCGGCGGATGTCGATCCGGCAATTCGCGCGAGACGAACGTGCCCGACCCGCGCCGCCCGTCCAGGTAGCCCTCGGCGACGAGCTGGTCGTAGGCGGCGGCGACGGTAGCGCGCGACACGTGCAGGCTCGCTGCGAGCTCGCGCGTGGATGGCATCCGCTCTCCGGCCGGGAACCGGCCGTCCAGGATCCCGCGGCGCCACTCCTCGTAGATCTGACGGTGGAGCGGCGCCGAACGGCGGCGATCGATCACGAGCGGGGTGGCCAAGTGGACTGGTCAAATTTATCGGAAGTGGCGCTGGTGCGCCAGCCACTTTGCCGCTACGCTGGGACCATGTCCGAACCTGCCTCGTCTACGATTCCGGTGACCGCACGGACCGAGCTCCGCCGCTATCCAGTCCGCGGGCTGTTCGACCGGGCGGCCGTCTACCGCATCCTCGACGAAGGGTTCGTGTGCCACGTCGCGTTCGCGGTCGAGGGACAGCCGTACGCCATTCCAACCGCGTACGCACGCGTCGGCGACACCATTTTCCTGCACGGCTCCGCGGCGAGCCGGATGCTGCGCTCGCTCAGCGCCGGCCTGAACGTCTGCGTCACTGTCACGCTCGTGGACGGACTCGTCCTGGCGCGGTCCGCCTTTCATCACTCGATGAACTACCGCTCGGTCGTGGTGCTCGGCCGGGCCAGGCTCGTCACCGCGGCGGAGGAAAAGGTGAACGCCCTTCGCGCGTTCACGAACCACATCGTGCCAGGCCGGTGGGACGAGCTGCGGCCGGTGACGGATCAGGAGCTGGCCGCCACTTCGGTGTTGGCATTGCCGATCGAAGAAGCGTCCGCCAAGGTGCGCACCGGGCCGCCGAAAGACGACGAGGAGGACCTCAGCTGGCCGGTGTGGGCCGGCGTCGTGCCGCTCAGGCTTGCCGATGGCGAACCGCTCCCCGACGAGCACGTTCGGACCGATGTCGCGAGGATCGATCCAGCACGACTGCAGCGAGTCCCCTAGCGAGCTCCCGTCCTTACAGACCAGCTGCGGCCGTGTCGGCGCAGAGAGGGAACCTCAATCTGTCGCGACGGCACATTCCGCGCCCAATCCGTGCCGACGAGCTTGCTAGATTGGCCCGCGACGTTTATCGTTCGCTCACCCCCTGTTCGCCCGATGCCGAATGCCCCTCGTCGTCTTCGTAGCCTCAAGTCAGACCTCACCGACGGCGTATCTCGACGCCCTGGCGCGCGCGCGACTTGAAAGTCGTGTCGCGACCGGCGTCGATGAAGCGCTCGCCTCGTTCGAGCGTTCGCCGCCTGACCTCATCATCGCCATCGACGCTGCTTCGGTCGATGTGATCGATCTATGCCGGCGGCTCAGGAGCACTGCCGGCGGATCCGCCTGTGGCGTGCTGCTGATCGGTCCCCAGGAAAACGACAGCCGGTACACGATGGCCCTCGACGCCGGGGCCGACGCATGTCTCTCAGGCGCCGCTTTGCCGTCCACCGTCGTCGCTCAAGCGCTCGCGATCCTGCGCGGGCGCGAGGCCGCAGACCGACTCGAGGAGCGGCTGAGGGACAGCGACGAGCGCGTGAAGCTGGCTACGCACGCCACTGAAGCGCAGCGCCGCCACGCAGAGGCGCGCTACGCGACGCTCTACAACGTGGTGCGCGAGGGATTCGCACACTACAAGGCCGTCACCAACGCGAGCGGCACGCTGGTAGACCTGCTCGTCCTCGACGTGAATCCTGCCGGTGCCCGTCTCACCGG
>DATJFF010000172.1:0-15284 GCA_035495795.1 Vicinamibacterales bacterium | reverse complement strand
CGCCGCAGGCCGCGCTGCGCGCGGTGGGCGCGCCGGCGGCGCGGTGGGCGCGGCTCCGCCGCGTGGGGAGGAACTCCGGCTGCGCGGGAGAAAGAACGGCGAGGCGGCGATTCTATCGCTGCCGCCGTAGGCCGCGCTGCGCGCGGGGGGCGCGCCGGCGGCGCGTAGGCGCGGCTTCGCCGCGTGGGGAAGAACGCCGGCGGCGCGGGAAAAAGAACGGCGAGGCGGCGATTCTATCGCTGCCGCCGTAGGCCGCGCTGCGCGCGGGGGGCGCGCCGGCGGCGCGTAGGCGCGGCTTCGCCGCGTAGGGAGCAACTCCGGCGGCGCGGGAGAAAGAACGGCGAGGCGGCGATTCTATCGCTGCCGCAGGCCGCGCTGCGCGCGGTGGGCGCGCCGGCGGCGCGTAGGCGCGGCTTCGCCGCGTGGGGAGGAACTCCGGCTGCGCGGGAGAAAGAACGGCGAGGCGGCGATTCTATCGTTGCCGCCGCAGGCCGCGCTGCGCGCGGTGGGCGCGCCGGCGGCGCGGTGGGCGCGGCTCCGCCGCGTGGGGAGGAACTCCGGCTGCGCGGGAGAAAGAACGGCAAGGCGGCGATTCTATCGCTGCCGCCGTGGGCCGCGCTGCGCGCGGTGGGCGCGCCGGCGGCGCGGCGCGTAGGCGCCGGCTTCGCCGCGTGGGGAACGCCGTGCGGGCGCGCTTCGCGCGGTGGCGCGCCTGCGGCGCGTGGGCGCGGCTCCGCCGCGTGGGGAGGAACTCCGGCTGCGCGGGAGAAAGAACGGCGAGGCGGCGATTCTATCGCTGCCGCCGCAGGCCGCGCTGCGCGCGGTGGGCGCGCCGGCGGCGCGGTGGGCGCGGCTCCGCCGCGTGGGGGGCGCGCCGCGGCGCACAGGCCTTCGGCATGCCGCGCTGACGCGCGTCAGGCGTGCCCGCCTTCGGCGGGACACGCAGGGGAAGACGCTTGTCCTGGTTCTTCGCTCAGCGGCGATGACGTTGTCCCGCGGGCGCGGCAGCGCCCGCCTGACGCGCGCAGCGCGGCTTACGGCGCGCAGCGCCGCCTGCCGAGCCGCGAAGCGGCGAGGCCCCCACTGCGCTCTTGTCCTACGGGCGCGGAGCGACCGCCTGCCGCGCAAAGCGTGGCCTGCGGCGCGCAGCGCGGCTTACGGCGCGACGCGCCGCCTGCCGAGCCACGAAGCGGCGAGGCCCGAGAGCCCGAGGCCTACTCGGCGCGCAGCGTGGCGGCGGCGTCGGTGCGTGACGCCGCGCGGGCCGGGAGAGAAACGGCACACAGCACGAGCGCGAACACCGCGAGGAATGCCGCTCCGTACACCGAGGCGTCGAGCGGCGAGACCTCGTAGAGCACCGCGCCAAGCCCCTGCGTCGCCAGCGCGGCAACCACGATGCCGGGAATCGCTCCCGCGGCCGCGACCAGCGCACCGCGCGCGAGCACATGACGGCGCAGCCGAGGCGGGCTGGCGCCCAGAGCCGCACGGATGGCCAGCTCTCGACGACGCTGGCGGACGTCGTACGACAGGACACCGAAGATTCCAATCAGCGACAGCCCGACCGCGACGAGCGCGAAGGTGCCGGCGACGGCGGCGGCGGCGCGCGGCCGTACCAGCTCCCTGTCGAGCAGGCGATCCAGTGGGTCCACCGTGTCGATCAGCGCGCCGGGCATCGCCGCCGTCACGCGAGGCGCCACCTCGGCGCGCAATGCCTCCGGACCGAGCTCCGTGCGAACCAGCAACGACTGCGGCTGGAAGAAGAAGAACTGATCGGCCGGAAAGTACACCGTCATCCACGTCTTGCGCAGCTCGCGATAGCGCGTCTCGCGCGCCACTCCGACTACCGTGACCCACTGCCAGTCAGGCTCGTTGGCCAGGCGCAGGCGACGGCCGATCGGATCGAGATTGGGCCAGTAGCGCCGGGCGACGGATTCCGAGACGACTGCGACGGGTGCCGAGTCCCGGCGATCGTCGGCGGTGAATCCGCGGCCCTTGACGATCGCCACACCGATCGTCTGGAAATACCCGGGCAGCACCGGTTCCCACGTTGCCCAGGGATTCCGGCGCGCGGTCTCCACCGTCTGCCCTTCGAAGAACATCGGCGCGCTCAGCCCGAGCGTGCCGGTTCCAGGTCCGAGATGAACGGGGCTCGCGGCCGTGATCGCCGGAACGTTCTTCAGATCCTCGACCAGGCGCGTGTAGAAACGCGTCTGCACCTCGCGGTCGCGGCGCTGGTCCTCCGGCTGGAACAGCGTAACCAGGTACAGGCGATCGGCTGCCACGCCGCGATCGATGCGTGACAGGTGGGTGAACGACCGGACGAGCAACCCCGCGGCGATGGCGAGGACCACCGCCGCCGCAATCTGCGCGGCCGCGAACAGAAGCAGCCCTCGCCGGCGGCTCCCGCCGGGAAAGGCGCGCGTCAGAGCGGCGAGGCTCGCGGCGCCTCGGCTTCCCCACACCGGCACGGTGCCGAAGACGAACAGCCACAGCGTGGCAGCCGCGATCGTGAAGAGCAAGGACGCCGGACCGATCGACACACGGTCGAGGCGCGGGAGGTTGTCCGGCGCGATGTACGGCAGCCACGCCAGCAGCCCGCCGGCGATGAGCAGTCCGGCCGCCGCGCTCGCGACAGCGAGCAGCGCGGCGTCGGTGAGCGCCTCACCGAGCAGCCGCAGACGGCTCGCTCCCAGGACCGTTCGCACGGCTCGATCGAGATCGTGCGCCGCCGCCCGCATCAGGAGGAGCGCGGCGACGTTGACGGCGGCGACACCGAAAACGAGTCCGGCCCCGGCAAACAGCGCCAGCAGCAATCGGCGGTCGTCACCCAGGACGATGTCGATGAAGGGCTCGACCGCGACCTCCATCAAACGGAGCTCGGTCGGGAACTCCTCGGCCATGCGGCGGTGGACGACGGTGAGCTCCGCGCGAGCGGCTTCGAGGCTCACCCCGGGTCGCAGCCGGCCAAGGAGCTCGAACTGCGCGAACGTGCGGTTCCGCGCGTCGAAGCGTCCGGCGCGGCCGTCGAACACGGCCAGGGCCGGCGCCCAGACGTCGGTGCCGATCGGATACTCGACTCCAGGCGGCGCGATGCCGACCACCCGCAGCGAACGGTTCTCGTTCCACCTCAGCCGCCGCCCCACGAAGGCAGGATCGCCGCCGCTGGCGCGGCGCCAGAAACGCTCGCTCACAACCGCCGCAACTTCGTCGCCGACCCGATCGTCGTCTGCATTGAGCCACCGGCCGGCGAGCGGCGGCTGATGGAAGAGGCCGTCGAAGAACGGGCCGGCCACCGGCGCAAGCCGGCCGCGCAGCGTCACGCCGTCGATTCCGATTGCCGCCGTCCCCGTAGCTGCGTGGTTGATCGCGACCAGCGATTCGAACGCAGTGCTGGCCTCGCGCCACACGTCGTACTCCGCCAGCGACAGCGGGCCTGGAAATCCGTCGCGGGCGACGTCGCGCTTCGATACCTGGACGACACGATCCTGGTCCGGCACGATCGGCGCACGTACGACGGCGTCCACGATCGCGAAGAGCGCCGTAGTGATCCCGATGCCAGACGCGAGCGTGAGCGCCGTGACCGCGAAGAGCCCGCGCTCCCGCCTCACCGAGCGGAGTGCCTTACGCAGGTCGCGACCGAGTGTCTCGATGGCGATCATCCCAGTCTTCCCGCGCCGCGAAGCGGCGCCCGACGCGCGGAGCGCGGCCTGCGGCGCGAAGCGCCGCCTACCGAGCCGCGGCCCGCCGTCGCTGGAGCTAGGGCGGGTCCGCCGTAGCCTTGGCGGAGGCGGAAGCGGCGAGGCCTACGTGAGCGCGAGGTACTCGTGCACGGAGCGGACGACATTCGACCCCTCGCCGACAGCGATGGCGCAGCGGTTCATCGCGCCGGCCCGAACATCGCCGGCCGCGAACACGCCAGGCACGCTCGTCTCGAAGAGCAGCGGCTCGCGCGACGCCTTCCACAGCCGCGGAAACGGTTCAAGGGCCAGCAGATCGCGGCCGGTGACGATGAACCCTTTCTGGTTGCGAAGGACGCTCGGCGGCAGCCACTCACTCTTGGGCCGCGTGCCGATAAAGATGAAGACGGCGTCGGCCGGCTCGACGCTCGTCTCGCCGGTCTGGACCGACTTCAGCGTTACATGCTCGAGGTGCTCGCCGCCTTCGATCGCCTCCACTTCGGTATATGGCCGGAGCCTCACGTTCGGCGTGCTCTCCAGCTGATCGATCAGGTACTGCGACATCGTCGCCTTCAACGAATCGCGGCGGATGACGATCTCTACTTCTTTCGCGAAGCGCGACAAGTGCATCGCGGCTTGCCCGGCGGAATTGCCGCCGCCGATCACGAGCACTCGGCCTCCGGTGCAGGCACGAGCCTCGGTCATTGCCGCGCCGTAGTAGACGCCGCGTCCGGTGAATTCCTTGCAACCTGTCGCGGTGTGCTCGCGATAGGCCATGCCGGTAGCGGCCACCATCGTGCGCGAGACCAGGCTGCGTCCGTCGGTCAGCGTAAGACGCGTGTAGCCGCCCTCGAGGCAGGCGTCGATCACGCCGAGCGGTGAGAGGAACTCGGCACCGAGGCGCTGGGCCTGCTGAAGCGCCCGCGCGGTCAGATCCCTGCCGCTCACGCCCGACGGGAAGCCGAGGTAGTTCTCGATCCGCGAACTCGTCCCCGCCTGTCCGCCCGGCGCGTGCTCGTCGAGCAGCAGCGTTCGCAGCCCTTCCGACGCGCCGTACACGGCCGCAGCCAGGCCCGCCGGGCCCGCACCGACGATTACGAGATCGTAGAGCTCGTACTTTCCGGAGAGCGGACGGCCGAGGCGCTCGGCGACGTCGCGCGGCTCGGGCCGCGACAGTACTGCTCCATCCTCGAAGAACAACACCGGTAGCGCCTGGTCGGTGAACCCCTTGGACTCGAGCAGGACGCGCGCGTCACTGTCACGCAGCGAGTCCACCCACTTGTACGGAATCATGTTGCTGGCGAGGTAGTCCTTCACCGCGTGCGACCGCGGGTCCCATTGGTGCCCGACCAGCCGCAGGCCCGTGGTTTCCGGCAGTGACTCCGCCAGCCACCTGTCGAGGAGCTCTTCGACCACCGGAAACAGCCGGTCCTCGGGCGGATCCCACGGCTTGTTGAGGTAGTGATCGAGATGCGCCTCGTTGATCGCGCGGATCGCCGCCTCGACATCCGAGTACGCGGTCAACAGCACGCGGCCTGCCTGAGGGTAGGTCTCGAGCGAGCGGCTCAGGACGTCGGTGCCCTGGAGCCCCGGCATCCGCTGGTCGCTGATGACCAGCGCGAGCGCGTCGCCGCGGCTCTTCAGCTCGTTGATCGTGGACACCGCCTGCTCGCCGGAGCTGGCGCTGACGAGCGTGTAATCGCGAAACCTGGTTCGAAGGTCGCGCCGGACCGCCGCCAGCACTTGCGGATCGTCGTCGACAAGAAGAATGACCGGCTTGTTGAGCATTGCGCGTGCGTGGAAGAGCGTCAGTTCGCGGCGAGCGGCAGCCACACCCGGAACTCGGTCCGGCCCGGCTGCGATTCCACTTCGATGTCGCCTTCATTGTGGCGGACCAGGCGCCGGACGATATCGAGCCCGAGGCCGGTGCCCTGTCCCACCGGCTTGGTTGTGAAGAATGGATCGAAGATCCGTTCGCGGATCGCCGGCGCGATACCGGCGCCGTTGTCGACGATGCGCACGACCACCCGCGTGCCGTCGCGTTCGCAGACGACGTTGACGTGGCCGCCGGACGGAATCGCGTCGAGCGCGTTGTCGATGAGGTTGGACCACACCTGGTTCAGTTCGCCGATGAAGCCGTTGACCTTCGGCAGGTCGGGCGCCACGTCGATCGCGACGGTCGCCGACTTGCCCTTGGCCTTCGAGCGCAGGACCGCGACGGTGTCGCTCAGCCCGCGGGTCAGGTCGATCGGCTCGGCGACCGCGGCTTGATCCATGTGGGTGAAGCCCTTGATCGCGACGACCAGCCCCGAGACCCGCATCGCGGCCTGCTGAACTTCCGATGTGAGCGCGCGTACCGAGAAGCCCGCCGCCGCCCAGCGCAGGGCCGCGTCGAGCTCGGGGCCGCCGACCGCGGTCGCCACTTCGTCGAGCGCGGATAGCGTCACCGCCGTGTCGGCGAGCGGTTGCGCCAGCCCGACGTCGAGCCGGTGATCGGCGAGCCAGTCGGCGATTGCTTCCTCGCGCTCGGCTTCTTCCAGCGGCGAACGAACGCCCTGGATGCGGGTCGCGACGCACGACGCCCGGACCGCGTCCAGCGCCTGGATCTGCACCTCGCTCAACCGCGCCGCGCCCAGCACCAGCGTCGCCCGTTCCGCCTCCTCGAGGCGCTCGTGGAGCCGCGACGCGCCGCGTTCGATTGCCGCTACGGGGTTGTTCAATTCGTGGGCAAGACCGGCGGCCAGCTTGCCGAGCGACAGCAGCCGTTCGTTGCGCAGGTCTCCGGACGTGAACGTTCGCGCGCGATCGACCATCGCGTGAACGAGGATGGCGGTCACCTCGTAGCACTCGCGAATCATCGCCTTCAGGCAGTCGCGCGGGATCGCCAGCAGCGAGGTCGGCTCCTGCGCGATGGCGTCGCCCGGCGGGTTCACCATCCGCGAGTACGGCAGCAGGCCGGACACATCGCCGCCGCGCCATTCGATCGCCTTCTGCTGGTTGCCGCCGCGGTCCACGAACAGCGCGATCCGCCCGGAGAAGATGATGAACATCCCCTCCACCGGCCGCGTCCTGGCGCTGAGCACGTCGCCCACCTCGAGGTGCCGCGGCATGCCGTGCGCGACAAGCCAGTCGAGCTCGGCACGCGGAACGCTCCCGAGCGTGCTGTGGGCCGACAGCTGTTCGATTAGATCCATCGCTGCGCAGGAAGAAAGAAGACCACTAGCATACCTTCTGCCTTCTCCCCCTTCTGCCTTTTGCCTTTTGCCTTCTGCCTTGTGCCTTGTGCCTTGTGCCTTCTGCCTTGTGCCTTGACACCGTCAGGGCCTGAGGGCCTCCACCAGCTTCGGATCCAGGCGCCACGTAACCTTCGGCCCCGCCGACACCCACAGGGATCCGTGCGCCACCAGGATGGCGCCGCCACCCTCGCCGGTGAACGCCTGCGCCGCTCGATTCGTGCGCGGGTCGATGCGCACGATCGGCGTGCCCGGCAGGCTCACCCACACCGAGCCCGCGCCCGCGGCAATGTCCCCCTTCGCGGTGTCCCGTTCGAGCTTGATCGTCGCCACCACCTTGTTCGTCGCGGGATCGACGCGACTGACGGTGCCGTCGCCGTTCAGCGTCCAGATTGCCCCTTCGCCCACCGTCAGCCGTCGAGGACGCCGGCCGACGGGAATCTCTTCCACGACCTCGGTGTCGTGCGGATTGACCCGGACGAGGCGTCCCGCGTCCTCGCAGGTGATCCAGAGCGCGTCGGGACCAGACGCGACGGCGACGGTCCCTTTCGGCACGTAAATCTCTGCAACGGAGGCGCCAGTGTCGGGATCGATGCGCGATACGACGCCCTTCCGATCGGTGATGGCCCAGATGCTGCCGGCGTTCGACGCGATCCGTCCGTCAGGGTCGGCGACGACGGCCTTCACTGTCGTCGTGACCTTCTGATCTTTCAGGGCGACCCGGGCAATCGCGCCGTCGCCGCAGAGCGGCGCCCAGACGCTTTCGAAGGCGATCGTCAGCGAGGCACACGGCTGTCCGCCAACCGGCACCGGCGCTCCGACCGAGTTGTCCTTGGCCGCGATGCGGACAATCGCCCCGGCGCTGCGGTCCATCGTCCAGACCGCATCATCAGCCGGGACGGCGCCGGGCTCGAATTGCAGCGGAAGTGCGGCGTCCGGCTTGAGCCGGGATAGCGGAATCTCGGCGGGGGGACGCGATCCGGCCGGTGGCGGGGCGTCCTGGATCGCGATGATTCGGCCTGAAAACGAGCAAATGGCCAAACTGAGCAGCGCCCCGAAAACGGCTTGCCGAACCATGCGAACGCATCATACTTAATGCTCGATGGCCTTATCCCAATCCCCCGGTCGTCGGCGCCTCATCCTCCTGGCCATGGCCGCCTTCGTGCTGGTGGGCACGGCCCTCCGCGCGGCACAATCGCCGGCGCCGCAAACTCCAGTAAGAGACCCGGCTGCCGGGCCCGAAATGTTCGAGACCAGGATCCGCCCGCTCCTGGCCTCGAACTGCTTTGCCTGCCACACTCAATCGGCGATGGGCGGCCTGCGTGTGGATTCCCGTGACGCGCTGCTGAAAGGCGGTGACACCGGTCCCGCCATCGTGCCTGGCGATCCCGACAAGAGCACCCTGCTCAAGGTGCTGCAACACACCGACGGGTATCCGCGAATGCCGCGGGGTCGCGCGAAGCTGGCGCAGGACGATATCGAAGCGGTCGCGTCGTGGATTCGCGGCGGCGCGATCTGGCCCGGGACCACGGAGACGGCGGCCGCCGCAGCGCCGCCGGCCCGCGAGAAGGTCATCACGCCCGAGCAGCGGGCATTCTGGTCGTTCCAGCCGCTGGCAAGCCACGACGTGCCGGCGGTGACCGGGTCCGCCTGGCCGAGAACGGACATCGATCGATTCATCCTCGCGCGCCTGGAGAAAGAAGGTCTGAAGCCGGTGAAGCCGGCGGACAAGCTGACGCTGCTCCGCCGCGCGACCATCGATCTGACCGGCGTGCCGCCGACGCCGGAAGAAGTGGATGCGTTCCTGAAGGACGACTCGCCGGACGCACTTTCGAAGGTCGTCGATCGCCTGCTTGAGTCGCCGGCCTACGGCGAGACGTGGGGACGCATGTGGCTCGACGTCGCCAGGTTCGGCGAGGACGACTATCGGAGCCTCGATCCCGATGGCCGCGGCTACAACCCCTATCCGAACGCGCACCTGTATCGCGACTGGGTGATTCGCGCCATCAACGACGACATGCCGTTCGATCGCTTCGTCACCGCTCAGCTGGCAGCCGATCAGCTGCCCGAGAACGAGCGCGTGCGACAGCTCCCGGCCCTCGGGTTTCTCGGACTCGGGCCGTGGTACTACGACAACGGGGCGGTGGAGATCACCCGCGCCGACGAGCGCCACGACCGCGTCGACGCCGTGAGCCGCGGCATGCTCGGCCTGACGGTCGGCTGCGCCAGGTGCCACGATCACAAGTACGACCCGATTCCGACCAGGGACTACTACGCGCTCGGCGGCGTGTTCCTCAACACCGAGTACTTCGAGTATCCGCTCGCCCCGAAGGCGGTCGTCGAGGAGCGGAAGGAGAAGGAAGAGGAGCTGGACCGCAAGAAGGAGATGCTCCGCGACTACACCAGCACCGAAGGTGACCAGCTGGCCGGCACGCTCGCGTTCCAGGCCGCGAAGTACATGAAGGCCGCGTGGCAGGTGACCGGCGAACCCAAGAAGGAGAGGGCCGAGATCATCGAGAAGCAGAAGCTCGATTACGAGCTCTTCGACCGATGGCTCGCCTTCCTCCAGCGCAAGCCGACCTTCTACCCGTTCCTGAAAGACTGGCAGGAGATGATCGCGCGCGGCGGCACGGCCGCCGAAGCGGACACGCTTGCGACCTCGTTCCAGGAGCTGCTGATTGGCGTGCTCCTCGAACAGCGCGAGATCAAGAAGGAGAACGACATCATCCGGGCGCGGGCGCTGCCCACCGCCAAGCCGAAGAAACCGTCCAACAAGCCCAACGAGTTCAAGACCAACGACGACTTCTGTCCCGGCTGCGGCCTCGAGCTCCGCAGCGCGACCAAGGAACGGACCGCGCTCTATCGAGACGCGTTCATCCTCGACCTCGAGACCGACAACATGGTGATCGGCCAGATGCCGAAGCCGGGACTGCTCCGCTTCCGCGGCTGGGGTCTCGAGCAGCGGCTCGGCGACGATCGGCGCGCTCTCATCGAGGGGCTGCGCAAGGACATCGAGGCGATGGAGAAGGCGCTGCCGCCGAAGTACGCCTACGTTCATGGCGTCCGCGACGTCGAGACCCCTGAAGACCTCAAGGTCCACCTTCGCGGCAGCCCGATGCGGCTCGGCGACCCGGTGCCGCGCGGCTTCCTCTCCGTGCTGAGCCCCGGCGACCGGGTGACGTTCACGAAAGGCAGCGGCCGGCTCGAGCTCGCCCAGGCCATCGCCTCAAGCCCGCTCGCCATGCGGGTCATCGTCAACCGCGTCTGGAAAGGCCACTTCGGCACCGGCATCGTCAACACGCCGAGCAATTTCGGCGTCAACGGCGAGCGGCCGACGCATCCCGAGCTGCTCGACTACCTGGCCAATTACTTTGTCGCTCACGGCAAGTCGATCAAGGCGCTGCACCGCGAGATCATGCGCAGCGCCGTCTATCAGCTGAGCGCGGACCACGATGCGGCCGACTTCGCCAAAGACGGCGGCAATCGCCTCTACTGGCGCCAGACGCGGCGCCGCCTCAGCGCGGAACAGATCCGCGACTCGGTGCTGTCGGTCTCCGGAACCCTGGACACGCGCCTGGGCGGCCGGTCCGTACCGCTGACCCCGCTTGGCACGCGCCGGACGATTTACGGCCGCGTCAGTCGGTATCAGCTCGACGAGTTCTTGCAGCTGTTCGACTTCCCGAGCCCGAGCCAGACCGCCGAGCAGCGCTTCTCGACCAACGTTCCGCTCCAGCGGCTGTTCTTCATGAACAGCGACTTCATGCAGCAGCACGCGGAGAAGATCGCCGAGAGCGTCGCCGACGAGCCCGACGATGCGGCGCGAATCGAGAAGGTGTACCGGAAGCTGTTCGGGCGCGGTCCAACCGCGGAAGAAGTGAAGACCGGGCGCGAGTTCCTGCAGGCCGAGGCGTTCAAGCAATACGACGATCGCAAGGCCGAAGCCGCCAAGGCCGACAAGAAGGGCGGGAAAGACGGGAAGAAGGATACCAGCGCCGACAGTGCACCCCCGAAAGACGACGATCGTGCCGCGGGCTCCGGCGAGGAGATGCCGAACCCGAATGGCATGATGGCTGGCGTCAAGCCGGACGCCAAGGGATCGCCGTCCGAGAAGGACAAGATGCTGCCGGTGACCACCTTCGGCCGCTACGTGAAGATTCTGTTGAGTTCTAACGAGTTCATCTTCGTCAGCTGACGCCATGTCACACAAATCACCACCGCCGGTTACCCGACGTGACGCGCTCTGCCGGATCGGCAGCGGCTTCGGCATGATGGCATTTGCAAGCCTGGTGTCGCGGACCACGCTGGCGGCCGAGGCGGCGCAGAAGTCGAAGGCTGTCGCCGGGTCGGGCGGGCTGCATCACCCCGCGAAGGCAAAGGCCGTCATCTTCCTGTTCATGAACGGCGGACTGTCGCAGGTGGACAGCTTCGACCCCAAGCCGATGCTCGAGAAGTACCACGGGCAGCCGCTGCCCGGCGGGAGCGTCGCGACCGAACGCAAGACCGGGTCGCTGATGAAGTCGCCGTTCACGTTCTCGCGTTACGGCAAGAGCGGGCTGGAGGTGAGCGAGCTGTTCCCCAACGTCGGCGCCTGTGCCGACGACATCTGCGTGATCCGGTCGATGCAGACCGACATTCCGAATCACGAGCCGTCGATGCTGATGATGAACACCGGCCACATCCAGGTCGGGCGGCCGTCGATGGGATCGTGGCTCACCTACGGGCTCGGGACCGAGAACCGGAACCTGCCCGGCTACGTCGTGCTGTGCCCCGACATCCCGACAACGGTCGGGCCACCGCTGTGGAACAGCGCGTTCCTGCCGGCGATGCACCAGGGCACCTACATCGCCGACAAGGTCGAGCGTCCGGATCAGATCGTCGGCAAGGACTTCGACCCGAAGAAGCTGGTCTCGTACATTCACAACCAGTCGTTCACGCTGCCGGAGCAGCGGCGCGAGCTCGATCTCCTCGAAACGCTGGACAAGATGCAGCGGAGCGGCGCGCCGTCGGACCCGAACCTCGAAGCGGCGATCGGATCGATGGAAGTGGCCTACCGGATGCAGACCGAGGCGCCGGACGTGTTCGACATCCGCAAGGAGAGCAAGGCCACGCTGGAGCTGTACGGGCCGGGCAGCACCGCGCGAGGCTGCCTGATGGCGGTGCGGCTGGTCGAGCGCGGCGTGCGGATGGTGCAGGTCTACTATGCCAAGGGCGATCCCTGGGACGCGCACTCCGACATCCAGCAGCACCGCAAGAACGCGAAGGATTCAGACCAGCCGTTCGCGGCGGTGATCAAGGACCTCAAGTCGCGCGGGCTGTTCGACTCCACGCTGGTGGTATGCGGATCGGAGTTCGGCCGCACGCCGGTGGTGGAAATCGGCGGCGGGGCCGCGGCCCAGAGCGGGCGCGATCACAACCCGTTCGGGTTCAGCGTCTGGCTGGCTGGCGGCGGCATCAAGGGCGGCCTCACCTACGGGACTACCGACGATTTCGGATTCAAGGTCGTCGACAAGCCGGTGCACGTCCACGACCTGCACGCGACGATCCTTCACCTTATGGGGATCGATCACACCAAGCTCACTTACAATTACAGCGGTCGAGATTTCCGCTTGACGGACGTATCAGGGACAGTGGTGCGGGAAATTCTGGCCTGACGCTTGCAAGCCGGTCACTGACAGGAGGAAAACAGACATGAATCTGCTGGTCATCCTGCTCATCCTGTTGTTGCTGTTCGGCGGTGGCGGGTTCTACCTCGGCGGCCCAAGGGTGGGAGGGAGCCTCGGCGGCATCATCCTGCTCATCCTGATCATCATGCTGCTGACCGGCAGATTGTAGCCGGGACACCCAGAGCCGGCGGCGACCGGGGACCAAGGTCCGCACGAGATTAGAGTCCAGGATCTGCGGGCGGCCTTGTTCCCGATCGTCGCGCTTTCTCCTTCCGAAAAGTCGATCCTCGTCGGTAACCCGACGTGCGTCCCGCGGACGCCGTAGAGGGCTCGAGCGGGAGAGAACGGGCCGCGACTACGAGGCCCGCGCGATCGGGAGAGATCGCGCTCGGGAAACCGTGACCCCGGACGGGACTGAGGCCCTCAGTCCCTCCCGCCGTTTCAGTCCCGAGCTTGCGCGCTCTCTCCCGATCGGCGCGCCTCGCGGTTCCGCCGGCGCGTCCCTCCCCTCACTGCATCTCTTTCTGTAGCGCCTGGATGCGACCCGCCATCCCTCCCATCAGTGCGCTGACGGTGGACGAGTAGCCCTGGTACTTCTCAGGGACCTTCCACTCGGCGGCCAGCTGCTCGGGCGTCTTCCCCTGCTTGAGCCCGGCCTGCATCCAGGCGACGAGATCCTTGTTGAACTCCGCGTACTCCTTCAGGTCGGGCCAGGTCGTCTGGGCCGGGGTGTGCCCGTTGATGATCGTGTCGACGCCCTTGATGCCGTCGTAGGCTTTCGTCAACGTGTCGGAAATCTGACGCATACTGCCGCCGTTGGCCGTGTCGATCAGGGGCACGGACTTGCCAGCGAAGATGTCACCGGAGTGGACGATGCGGAGCGCGGGGAAGACGATCCAGGCATCGCCGTTGGTGTGACCCGGCCCGAAGTAGTAAAGGTCGATCTGGTCGGGTCCCTTGCCGATCGTCATGCGGTCCTTGAAGGTCCGCTTGGCCATGCCGGCGTTGTTGTGCTCCTTGAAGATCGGCATCTTCTCCATGTTCGTCTTGGTGTTTTCCTGCACCACAACGTCGACAGAGGCCGGGAATTCCACGTTGCCGCTGACATGATCGCCGTGGGTGTGCGTGTTGATTAGCAGCGTCACCGGCTTGGGGGTCAGTTCCTTGATCTTGTCGAGGATGGGCCGGCCCCAGCCGGGGTTCTTCGCATCGACCACCGCCACCCCGTTCGCCATCACGAAGACGGCGGTGTTGCCGCCGCCGCCGCGCAGCACGAAGAGGTTGTCCTTGACCTTCTCGACGTCGACGACTTTCGGCGCGTCGGCGGGCTGTTGCGCGAGCGCCGCCGCAAGTCCGCCAACCACCATCATCCCGATCAACACCGCTGCTCGTCTCATGATTAGCCTCCAGGCCGGCGTGGAAAGACTGATACCGCCACCGAACGAATCATTGCGGCGCCGTCGACGAGCTCTCGCGCGACAGGATGTTGTGGCCCGACCCGGTGTCGACGCGCACTCGGGCCACGGCCCCGCCGCTTCTCTCGAAGATCACCAGCGTGTCGCGGAAGCCGAAGGTGTCGTTGCCGTAGAAGGATAGCGGTTCGGCGGGGCGCGAAGCCGCGACATCCGTAAAGGTGAGCGCGCCCTTGTCGACGGCTATTCGTACTCTCGAGTCGCGGCCGCGGCCGTGTCCGGCGAAGGTGCCTGCGTAGGCAGCGACGTCGCCGCTGAAGGTCTGGCGGCGATCGTCCGGCTTCGGGAGAACCTGGTCCACGATCTGCTTCGCCATGTCTCGCGGCGCGACAGGGCCTGCTGTGTTCAGCAACACCACCACGACGAGGTCGTCGTCCGGGTAGTACTCCACCTCTGACAGGAAGCCCGAGATGCCGCCGCCGTGCGCGATGGCGTGGCGGCCGCCGATGTCGGCCACTGAAATGCCCATCCCGTAGCGGATCTTCGTGCCGTCGCTGAGCGCTCCCGCGGTCGTCATCTCGCGATACGACGCCGGCGACAGCACCTTGCCGCCGTGCAGCGCGCGCGTCCAGGCCACGAGATCGGTCGTATTCGAGCACAGCGATCCGGCGGCGTAGGGCCAGAGGTGATCGAGGTAGCCCTTGAGCACGAGCTTTCCTTCGTCGGTGTCGTAGCCGTGCGCATGGTTCTTCCGGACCGTCTTCTCGCTGCAATAGTAGGAGTCGGGCATGCCGACCTTGTCGAAGAGGTTCGTCTTCACGAACGATTCGTAGGGAGTGCCGGACAGCTTCTCGACGATCAGGCCGAGCAGGAAGAAGGCGGAGTTGTTGTAGGTCTGCTCGGCGCCGGGTGCGAACTCGAACGGCACGCCGCTGAACAGCGCGACCAGCTCCTGGCGGGGGCGATGGAGCCGCTGGAACTCGCGGAACTCGGGCATCTCGGTGTAGCCCTTGATGCCGGAGGTGTGGTTCAGGAGCTGGCGGATCGTCACGGTGTTGCCGTGCGTGGGGTAGTCCGGCAGGTGCTTCGTCAAACTGTCGTCGAGCGAGAGCTTGCCCTGTTCGGCGAGCAGCAGGATGGCGGCGGCGGTGAACTGCTTGGTGACCGAGCCGATCTCGTAGGTCGCCTTTGGCGGTGTCGGCACGCCGAGCTCGAGATCGGCGAAGCCGTACTCCTTCATGAGGAGGGTCTGCCCGCCCTTGGTCACCGCGACCGAGGCGCCGGCCAGCGTGCCGTTCG
>DATJFF010000171.1:0-4916 GCA_035495795.1 Vicinamibacterales bacterium | reverse complement strand
TCAGGATGATGACCCGGGCCGCACTGGATTCGAGCACAGCTGGATTATCGTACGTTCACTTCAGTCCAAGGGTCTTCCCCGCCGCCAGCCGCCCAATCGATTCGCGAATCCTTCTCTCGCGCGTTTCCGGTCGCTTGGCCGTGTGAATCCAGACGACGAAGTCACGCCGCTGGGTGCGCGCGAGTTCCCGAAAGAATCTCCAGGCGCCTGGATTCGACTTCAGCGCCTCGGCGATGTAGGCCGGCAGCTCGGGGACGACCGGCCGCGGCGCGTAGGAATTGGCGGTCGGAGCCGCCGCCAGACCAGCCGGCGTGAGCAGGCCGGCCGCCTCCAGCTCCTTCCACCGCTTCCGGTTGACGTCCGACCACTTGCTCGTCGGCCGCCGCGGCGTCACCTTGATCGCAAATCGATCGTCGTCGAGGCGCTTGACCAGGCTGTCGATCCATCCGAAACAGAGCGCCTCGCGGGCCATGTCCTCGATGGCCATTGATTTGACGCTGGTGTGGGCCTTGTAGAAGACGAGCCAGACTCCCGGGCTCGAGGCGTGATGGCTCGCCAGCCATGCCCGCCACTGCCGACGGCTCGTGACCCGCAGCGTCTTCAGCTCCGCAGCCATGCTGAATGCCCCCGCCCGTCCCGTAGAATACCGGAGTCGAGCAGGGGCACGAGCGACGTTGACCATGACGGATCCCTTCCTCCGTCTCCACGCGGTGAACATCTACGTCACGAATCAGGCGCGAAGCCTGGATTTCTACGTGAACACGCTCGGATTCCACATCGCGTTCGACGCCCGTATCGGATCCGGTGAGCGGTTCGTGGCGGTGACTCCGCCCGACGGATCGGCCGTCCTGACGCTGATCGAAACCAAGCGCGACTCGCCGAACGCGAGGCTGATCGGCCGCGCGACACAGGTCGTATTCGTCACCGAGGACCTGCCCGCTACCTACACCGAGTGGCGGCGCCGCGGTGTTCGCTTCCGGAACGCGCCACGGCTCCGCCGCGTCGTCTACGATCACCCGGCCGATGCCGCCGATCCGTCGCCTCTGCCCCCTGGAGGCGGGCCGGATCGGACCGCGTGGGGTGGCGCCTTCACGCGCTTCGAAGACCCGGACCGGAACTCCTTCGCCCTGGTCAGCTTCGACGAGGTCAGCCGCGCGGTCGAAGCCCAGCGCCGCGCTGCCGCCGAGAAACAAGAGGCGGAGCGCCGCGCCGCTCACGAGCTCGAGATCGCCATGCAGGTCCAGGCGCGACTCTTCCCGCAGCGGCTTCCGCAGATGCGCACGCTCGAGTACGCGGGCGCATGCGTGCAGACGCGCCGGGTGGGTGGCGATTACTACGACTTTCTCGATCTCGGGCAGAACCGCCTCGGCCTGGTCATCGGCGACATCGCCGGCAAGGGCATGCCGGCCGCGCTGCTGATGGCCAACCTGCAGGCCAACCTGCGGAGTCATTGCGCGACCGCGGTCGAACAGCCCGAGCAATTCCTCCAGACGGTCAACCGGCTGTTCTACGAGAGCACAGCCGACAACGCCTACGCGACCTTTTTCTACTCGGAGTTCGACGACCGCGCTGGACGCCTGCGCTATGCGAACTGCGGGCACCTCCCGGCGCTGGTGCTGCGACGTACCGGCGCCGTCGAACGTCTCGAGCCGACGGCCACCGTACTGGGCATGTTCTCCCCGTGGGAGTGCCGGACGGCGGAGCTCCAGCTCTCCGCCGGCGATCTGCTGACGATCTATACCGACGGGATCACCGAAGCCTTCGACGCCCAGTTCGACGAGTTCGGCGAAGGACGGCTGGTCGAAACGCTGCATGCGCATCGTGATCTGCCGCCGCGAGAGCTCATCGACGCGATCTACGACGGCGTCCGCCGCTTCAGTCCGCAGGAGCAGCGCGACGACATGACGTTGATCGTCGCGAGGTGCTGTACCAGCTGATCGCCTCACCAGCGCGGATCGTAAAAATCCGGCCGGTCACGACGAGGCTCGCTGCGTTGATGGTTTCCTCGCTCGGGCCAGGTTGTGGGCGGTGTTCACCAGGGCAACGTGCGAGAAGGCCTGCGGAAAGTTGCCGACGAGCCGCTTCGCCGACGTGTCGTACTCCTCCGACAGCAGCCCGACGTCGTTGCGCAGCCCGATCAGCCGCTCGAAGAGCTCGCGGGCATCGTCGATCCGGCCGACCATCGCGAAGGCATCGGCCAGCCAGAAGCTGCACGCCAGGAACGCGCCCTCCCCTGCCGGCAGGCCGTCGTCGCTCGACGCCGTGTCGTAGCGGAGAACGAAGCCGTCCACGAGCAGCCGCCGCTCGATTGCGGTGATCGTGCCCTGGATACGCGGATCGGTCGACGGCAGGAACCCTACGGTGCACAACAGCAGCAGACTCGCGTCGAGCTCGCGCGACCCATACGATTGGACGAAGCTGCCCAGGCTGCGATCGAATCCGCGTTCGCAGACCTCAGCGTGGATGGTGTCGCGGAGCTGCCGCCAGCGATCGACCGGACCTGCGAACCCGAATTGCTCGATCGCACGGATGCCTCGATCGAGCGCGACCCACGCCATTACTTTCGAGTAGGTGAAGTGGCGGGATGGGCCGCGAATCTCCCAGATGCCCTGATCGGGCTGGTTCCACACCGCTTCGAGGTGCTGCAGCAGGGTCCGCTGAAATGACCAGTCGGCCTCACGCGGCGTCAACTCGTGACGCCGTGCCTGGTGGAGCGCGTCCATCACCTCGCCGTAGACGTCGAGCTGAAGCTGGCCGTGGGCCGCGTTCCCGGTCCGGACCGGCCTCGAGCCCTCGTAGCCGGGCAACCATGGCACCTCCACCTCGACGAGCTGACGCTCACCGGCGAGGCCGTACATGATCTGCACCTGGGCCGGGGCGCCGGCCGCGGCTCGCAGCAACCAGTCGCGCCAGGCGCGGGCTTCGTCGTAATAGCCCGCGTTCATCAGCGACAACAACGTGAGCGTCGCGTCGCGCAACCAGCAAAAGCGGTAATCCCAGTTCCGCGAGCCACCGAGACTCTCCGGCAGCGACGTGGTCGGCGCCGCCACCACGCCGCCAGTAGGCGCGTAGGTGAGTGCCTTCAGCGTCATCAGCGACCGCCCGACGACGTCGGCGAATTCACCGGACGACTCGTTCCGGGATGCCCATTTCGTCCAGAATTTCTCGGTGGCGTCGAGCGCCCCCTGCGGCTCGATCGGCTTCGGCGGCGGATGATACGACAAGCCATGGGTCAGCACGAAGGTGGCCGATTCGCCGGCCGCGACCTCGAAGTCGGCGACCGTCTTGAGGTCCTCTCCGCGCAGCGGCACTGACGTGTGGAGCACGACCAGGTCGGGGCCGGCAATCGCGCGGAGCGCGCCGTCGGACATCCGCGTCACCCACGGCACCGTCCGTCCGTAGTCGAAGCGCAGCGTCAGCTCCATGCGCAGGCGGACCCGTCCGCGCTCGCCTCTCACGATCCGGACCAGATCCGAATGGCGGCCGCGCGGCGGCATGAAGTCCACCAACGTGACGACGCCGCTGCCGGTCTCGATCCGCGTCTCGAGGATTAGCGTGTTGTGGCGATACGCGCGCGAGAGGCGCGCCCCGTCTTCGGCCGGGGCAATCAGCCACCGCCCGTGCTCCGGCCCGCCGAGCAGCGCCGCGAAGCACGCTCCGGAGTCGAATCGCGGCCAGCACAGCCAGTCGATCGAGCCCGACTGCGAGACGAGCGCCGCCGTCTCGCAGTCGCCGATCAATCCGTAGCACTCGAGCCGTTCGCTCATGCGGTGGCTTCCACCGCATGAGCATATCTTCGGAGATGGATTGACTAGCGCGTCAGTCTGGTTCGGGAGTTGTCAGGCCCGGCGATGTTCGGCTCTCACCGGGCGGCACCATCGATGTGCCGTCCCGCATCGGCGCTCGCTTCCTCGGGCGTCCTTCCCTGCGCACGAGCGACGATGTAGGCGGAATACCAATCCGACCAGTGGTGCGGCGGAGGTGAGGTCGCCATGTAGTCGCCATGCCCATTCTCCGCATCGCGAAGGAGCTCGGTCATCGTCGCGACATCCAGGCCGAGCCCTCGTCCAGGCAGCCGCGCCCGGATCTCCTGTAGCAGCCAGCCATTGCCGTCGGGATCGGTGAACGAAGCATAGGACCGGTACGAGCCGCGCTCAGGGTCTGGGCCGGCCAGACGCGGCCCCCTGATCCCCGCGAAGTGGAACGGCTCGCTGACCTCGGCACCCTTGGTGCTGAGCTCGGCGCGTGCCGCTTCGATGTCGTCGACGACGAGAAAAAGTCCTTGCGCCGAGCCGGGAACCGCGTCGGTCCCGAGATGAATCGAACATGGCGAGCCCGGCGGCGTGAGCTGCACCGCGCGCCAGCCGTCACCCTTGAAATCGGCGTCGAGCCGCCAGCCCAGTCCCTCGTAGAAGCGCTTGGCTCGATCGATGTCGGACACCGGAATGGTGATCACTTCGAGTTTGGTCTCGACCGTTCGAGCGCTCGAGCCCCGTGTCGCATGTTCCTTCCCCGTCTCTACAGTAGCCATGTGACCTCCGTGAGTGGTGTGCGCCTCAGCGGCGGGCGCCTTGCTGTTCGGCCTGCCGAGCGAGCTCTTCCAGCGTTCCGCCGAGCACTCGGTTAAAGGCGGGGAACGGGTGGATGACGTCGGCGAGTGTCTCGAGCGGCGTAGCGAGCTTGATCGCCAACACCAGCTCGCCGAGGATCTCACCCGCTCGAGGGGTTACCAGGGTCGCGCCAATCAGCACACCGCGCTCGCGGTCGCCGACCAGCTTGATCGCGCCCTGATGGAAATCGTGGATGTAGCCGCGCGCGGTTTCCGCCGGATCAGTGGAAGCGACGACAACGTCGATGTTCCTGGCGCGAGCCGCGGCCTCCGACAGTCCGACGGAGGCGACCTCCGGATCCGTGAA
>DATJFF010000170.1:0-18614 GCA_035495795.1 Vicinamibacterales bacterium | reverse complement strand
AGCACCGCCCGCGCCTCGAGTGCACGTTCGGCGGCTTCTTCGGCGGTCCCAGCCACGACGGTGATGTGCCCCATCTTGCGCCCGGCACGCGGAGCGCCCTTGCCGTAGAGGTGAAGTGCGGCGCCGGGGATCGACAGCGCGGCGTCCCAGTCCGGCTCGCCGTTGCGCCACACGTCGCCGAGCAGGTTCACCATCGCGGCCGGCCGCGGCTGCGCGGTCGATCCGAGCGCCAGCCCGCACACCGCGCGGACCTGTTGCTCGAACTGGCTGGTGGCGCAGGCCTCGATGGTCAGGTGTCCGGAGTTGTGCGGCCGCGGCGCGATCTCGTTGACCAGCAGCCCATGATCCTTCGTGACGAAGAACTCCACGCACAGCACGCCAATGTAGCTGAGCTCTTCGAGAATCCGGCGGGCCAGCACCGCGGCGTTGGCCGCGACCGGTTCGGGCACGCGGGCCGGCGCAACCGAAAGATCCAGGATGTGATTGACGTGCCGGTTCTCGATGGCGCCGTAATCCACCATTGCGCCATCAAGGCCGCGCGCCGCGACAACCGAGATCTCGCTGGCGAAGTCCACCACCTGCTCGACGATCGCTTCCTGGTGCCCGACCAGCGCCCACGTGCGCTCGGCCTGCTCGATCGTCGAGATGCGATGCTGCCCCTTGCCGTCGTATCCGAACGCAGCCGTCTTGACGATGGCCGGCAGCCCGATGACGCCGAGGGCGACGGCCAGCTCGTCGAGCGAGCGCACACGCTGGAAGGGCGGCACCGGGAAACCGCGATCGGCGAGGAACGCCTTCTCACGGGCCCGCTGCTGGGTGATGTGAAGCGCCGATCCGCTCGGGCGCACAGGGACGACGTCGGCGGCCGCGTCGGCAGCGTCCACCGACACGTTCTCGAACTCGAACGTGACGACGTCCACGCCACGCGCGAAGGTGCGGATCGCGTCGAGGTCGTCGTAGGCGGCCGCGATCTCGACGTCAGCCACCTGCCCGGTGGGGGTATCGGTTCCGGGTGACAAAGTGTGGACCCGGTAGCCCATGCGGCGGGCCGCCAACGCCATCATGCGCCCAAGCTGGCCGCTGCCCAGCACCCCGATGGTGCCTCCCGGCGTCACAATGCGATTCACGGAAGCGTGGCGGCGCGGACCTCGGCGGTCTGGTCGTCGCGGAAGGCGCGGAGCTGCTGGCGGAGATCGGGCCGGCTGGTCGCGAGAATCGACACCGCGAGAAGTCCCGCGTTGGTCGCGCCGGCCTTGCCGATGGCCAGCGTTCCGACCGGCACGCCGCCCGGCATCTGCACGATCGAAAGCAGCGAATCGAGTCCCTGCAGGGCCTGGCTCTGCACCGGCACGCCGAGGACCGGCAGCACGGTGTGGGCGGCAACCATGCCCGGCAAGTGGGCGGCGCCACCGGCGCCGGCAATGATCACCTGGATGCCGCGCGACTCCGCGCCCTGCGCGAACTCCGCCATCCAGATCGGGGTGCGGTGGGCAGAGACGACCGCGCGTTCGTAGGGCACCGAGAACCGCTCGAGCACCTGCACGGCGTGCGCCATGGTCTCCCAGTCGGACGTCGACCCCATGATGACGGCCACCAGCGGGCTAGGAGACGGCATCGTTGGCAGAGTATATTGCACCGGCCCCGTGCCTCAGTGCGCTCGTGTACCGGCGCCACACCCGTGCGCCTCTGCATCCGTGCGCCTGCACCCGGCACACCGGACTCGATATGGAATGGCTCAACTATCACCACCTGCTCTACTTCTGGATGGTCGCCCGCGAGGGCAGCATCGCCAAGGCAGGTGAGCAGCTGCGGCTGGCGCAGCCGACCATCAGCGGCCAGATCCGCATGCTCGAGGAACAGCTCGGCGAGAAGCTGTTCCAGCGATCGGGACGCAACCTGGTCATGACCGACGTCGGCCGGCTCGTCTACGAATACGCCGACCAGATCTTCGCGCTCGGCCGCGAGATGCTCGACACGCTGAAGGATCGGCCGACCGGCCGGCCGATGCGCTTCCAGGTCGGAGTCACCGACGAGGTCGCCAAGATGCTGGCCTACCGGTTTCTCCAGCCGGCACTCACCGTGGCGACGGCGACGCACATGGTCTGCCGCGAAGGACCGCTCGATCGACTGCTCGCCGATCTCGCGACGCACGCGGTGGATCTCGTGCTCGCCGATACGCCGATTGCCCCGACGATCAAGGTCAAGGCCTACAGCCACGCGCTCGGCGACTCGCCAATCTCGGTCTGCGGCGCGCCGAGACTGGTGACGCAGTACAAAGCGCGCTTCCCGCAGTCGCTCGACGGCGCGCCGATGCTGCTGCCGACCGAGCAGAAGCAGCTGCGGCGCTCGCTCGAGCAGTGGTTCGAGGCGCAGGGCGTCCGCCCTCGCGTGGTCGGCGAGTTCGACGACACCGCGTTGATGAACACGTTCGGGCAGGCCGGCGAAGGGCTGTTCCCGGTCCCGACCGCGGTCGAGCCGGAAGCGGTGCGGATGTACGGCGTCGGCCTGATCGGCCGCATCACCGAAGTCAGCGAGCGCTACTACGCGATCTCGGTGGAGCGCCGGCTGAAACATCCAGCCGTGCTCGCCATTTCGAACGCCGCCACTGAATTGCTCTTGCCGCCCAAGCCGCGCATCGCGCGGCGGAAGGCGGCAGCGGCGTCCACTGACGATTGAGGATTGAGGATTGACGATTTATTGATGATTTCCTGATTGGCGGATTGCGTCATTCGATTGACGATTGCCGCATCGATCCAATGTGGAATCGATCCAATGACGATTCAGCCCCAATCGTGATTGATCCAATCGTGATTGCGTCAATGGCCAAATCGTCAATCGAATGGCGCAATCCCCGAATCGTGAATCGTCAATAAATCGCCACTCGCCAATCACCAATCGTCATTGGACGCGAGTGCAGACAGGGCGGGCCCGGGGCCGCGAGGGCGGCTCGCCTTCGTCCTCCACATTCGAGAGGCGCGTCCGGCAGGCCGACCCCGTGGTCCCGGTCTTGGGTCAGGCCGCGAGGTGACGTGGTGCCCGGGTGAGAGCCCGGAGCCGTGCCACGCGTGCCTCGATCGGCGGGTGCGTTGAGAACAGCTGCGAGAACCCGCCTGCACCCGAGAAGGGGTTCACGATGAAGAGGCTGGCCGTCGCTGGTTGCGCCGCCTCCGTTGGTATGACCGCTGCGCCCTGATGCAGTCGCTCCAGGGCACGCGCCAGCGATTCGGGATCTCCCGCGAGACGAGCGCCGAGCTCGTCCGCCATGTGCTCGCGCGAGCGCGAGATACCCAACTGCGCCCCCCGGGCGACGGCACCGCCGGCGTCAATCAGAATCGCCGACAACACTCCCAGGAGCAGGAACGTCTTGAAGGTGTTCGCTCGCATGGCGGAATCGCGTGGTTGAGTGGAGTCAGTATGGGACCGGCTGACGCTTCCAACAATTAGAATGTTTGATGCGAACGGTGTCTATTTTTCGAAGTCTGGCCAAACCGGGCGAGAATGCGGAGATGACTGTGCGGCTCCTCTTCCCGCTGGCGATCCTCGCCGCGGTGCTCCATCCCGCGCTCGTCCGGGCCCAGGCGCCCGCAACCAGCGACGCCGCCGCCGCGGCTCCGCTGAGCGTGCCCTACACCGAGTTCACGCTCGCCAACGGGCTCCACGTGATCCTCCACCGGGACAAGACGATCCCCGTCGCGTCGATCAACGTCTGGTATCACGTCGGTTCAGGGCGGGAGAAGCCGGGACGAACCGGGTTCGCGCATCTCTTCGAGCACGTCATGTTCGAGGGCTCGGAGCACGTGCCCGAGGGCGCCTTCGACAACCTGCTCGAATCGGCGGGCGGCGACAACAACGGGTCCACCACCGAGGATCGGACCAACTACGTGATCGACGTGCCGTCAAACGCGCTGGAGCTGGCGCTCTACCTCGAGTCGGACCGGATGGGCTTTCTCCTGCCGACGCTGACCCAGGCCAAGCTCGACGGGCAGCGTGACGTCGTCAAGAACGAGAAGCGTCAGAGCGTCGACAACCAGCCGTACGGCCAGGCGTTCATCGAGCTGAACGCGATGCTCTATCCGAAGGGGCATCCCTACAGCTGGCCGGTGATCGGCTCGATGGAGGACCTCACCGCCGCCAGCCTCTCCGACGTCATCGAGTTCTTCAAGACCTACTACACGCCCAACAACGCGAGCCTGGTCATCGCCGGCGACATCGAGTTCGAGCCGACGAAGCAGCTGGTCGAGAAATGGTTCGGGGCAATTCCGCGCGGCGCCGACGTGCCGCCGCTGGTGATCCCGCCTGCGACCTTGTCCGAGGTCAAGCGCAAGACGATCACCGACCGCGTCCAACTGCCGCGACTCTACATGGCGTGGCACACGCCGGCGTTCTATGCGCCGGGCGACGCGGCCATGGACGTGATCTCCAGCCTGCTGACCGGAGGCAAGAACTCGCGACTCTACCGCCGGTTGGTCTACGAGATGCAGATCGCGCAGGACATCACGGCCGCCCAGCAGTCGCAAGCCCTCGGCAGCAGCTTCGTCGTCATCGCTACTGCGCGGCCCGGCCAGTCGCTCGAGAAGATCCAGGCGGTGATCGACGAGGAGATCGAGAAGCTGAAGCAGGGGCAGCCTGAGGAACGCGAGATGACTCGGGCCCTGAACCAGATCGAGGCGTCGTTCTACAAGCGAATGGAGCGCACCGGCAGCTTCGGCGGAAAGGCCGATCAGCTGAACGCCTACTACGTCGCGACCGGAATGCCGGACTACTTTGAAGAGGATCTGGCAAGGTATCGGGCCATCTCGGCGAACGACATCCAGTCGGCGGCACGCTTCTACCTGCCGAAGGATCGACGCGTCGAGTTGATCGTGACGGGGGAAAGCAAATGATCGGGATCGGCGTGCGCCCTTCCGGATCGGATCGCGGTCGGGAGTGGATTACGAGAGGGAGCGCTCGCGCCGCGGCAATGGGGAGCCTGGCGCTCATCTTCCTGGCGGGATCCGCACCCGCCCAGCAGCCCGATCGGTCGAACCCGCCCGCGATCGGCCCGGCGCCGGCGCTGAGACTGCCGTCAGTCGAGAAAGGTACGCTCTCGAACGGCGTTCCGGTGTGGGTCATCGAGCAGCATCGAGTGCCGCTGGCACAGGTCAATGTGATCATGCGCGGTGGCAGCAGCCTCGACCGAAGCGGGCGCTACGGCATGGCCAGTCTCGTCGCGGCGATGCTCGACGAAGGCGCCGGGGCGCGCTCCGCTCTCGATCTTGCCGACGCGGTGGATTTCCTGGGCGCGGATCTTTCGACCAGCAGCACCTTCGACTACAGCGCGGTCCGGCTCTCGACGCCGGTCAAGAACCTGGCGCCCGCGCTGGGCCTGCTCGCCGACGTCGTCCTTCGCCCCACCTTCCCTGCAAACGAGCTCGAACGCTTGAAGAAGGAGCGGCTCTCTGCGCTCGTCCAGGCGCGGGACAACCCGGCGCAGATCATCGGATACGCGTTTCCGCGTGTGGTGTTCGGGCCGACCTATCGCTATGGCACGCCCGCCTCCGGGCTGGGTCCGGTGATCGAGGCGATCACCGCCGACGAGGTCCGCGCGTTCTACAAGGAGCACTACACCTCCGGTAACGCAACGATCGTCGTCACGGGTGACGTGACACTGGCGGGCGTGAAGGCGGAACTCGAGAAGGCTTTCACCGGCTGGCCGTCGAGCGGCGCGCGGGGGACGACCGCAGCGCTGCCGGTTGCGCCGCAGTTGACCAAGCGCGAGATCGTGCTGGTGGACAAGCCGGGGGCGGCACAGTCGCAGATCCGCATCGGGTGGGTCGGCGTGCCCCGCTCGACGGCCGATTACGCCACGCTGCAGGTGCTGAACTCGCTGCTTGGCGGGTCGTTCGGATCGCGGCTCAACCAGAATTTGCGCGAGGAACACGGCTACACCTACGGTGCGGCGTCGATGTTCGACATGCGGTCGTCGGCCGGCCCGTTCCTCGCCACTGCCGGCGTGCAGACCGATAAGACGGCCCCCGCGCTGCACGAGTTCTTCGTCGAGCTCGAGGGCATCCAGAAGCCGATTCCGGCAGCCGAAGTCGAGAAGGCGAAGAATTACGTCGCGCTCGGTTTCCCGGCGGAGTTCGAGACCACGCGCGCGCTCGCGCAGAAGCTCGAGGAGTTGATCGTCTACAACCTGCCCGACGACACCTATCAGTCGTTCTTCGGCGCGGTACAAAAAGTCACCCTCGCCGAGGTCCAGAAGGCCGCCGCCCGCTACATCCAGGCCGACAAGATGGCCGTCGTCGTTGTTGGCGATCTGAAGGCGATTGAGCCGGGCATCAAGGCACTCAACCTCGGTCCGATTCGCGTGGTACCGCTCGAGGAGTTCTTCAAATAGAACCAGTCGTCGTAATCGGTGCCGGTGCAGCCGGCCTGATGGCGGCAATCGCCGCGGCCGGCGGGCCGGCTCCGGTGCTCCTGCTGGAGCGGACCGCAGACGGCGGCCGCAAGATCCTGATCAGTGGCGGCGGCCGGTGCAACGTGCTGCCGTCCACGCTCGCTCCCCAGCGCTTCGTCACCGATTCGCCGCCTCGCCTGCTGCGCAGGATGCTTCGCGCGTGGCCGCTTGCGCAGATGGTGCGCTTCTTCGAGGACGATGTCGGTACCCCGCTGGCACTCGAGGCCGAGAGCGGCAAGCTGTTCCCCCGCTCGAACCGGGCCCGCGACGTACGCGACGGGCTCGTTTCGCTGGCCAGCCGGCGCGGCGTCCGGCTGCAGTTCAGCACGCGGGTTGACGGCGTGACGCCAGCTCCGGGCGGGTGGACCGTTGATACGTCGAATGGTCGGATCGCCGCGGGACGCGTGATCGTCGCCAGCGGCGGCTTGTCGGTGCCCACGACCGGAAGCGACGGCACCGGCCTCACGATCGCCCGTGCGTTCGGCCACCGTCTGCACGACACCTATCCGGCTCTGACGCCGTTGACCTTCGAGCCGACGAAGTCCGACCAGCGTGCGTCGCACCTCGCACCTCGCACCCTGCACCCCGAATTTCTGGCCGGCGTGTCGCAACGCGCGAGAATTCGGGCAAGGAGCGGCGAGCGGACCACAGAGGCGACCGGCGGGTTTCTGTTCACGCACCGCGGCTACAGCGGCCCGGCGATACTCGACGTTTCACACGTGTGCGTCAGGAGTCTCGCCGCCGAGCGGGCGCGGGTTCGCGTTGCCTGGAGCCTCAGCCCTCCAACCGAATGGGAGGCACGTCTGCGGACCGGAGATCGGCAGGTCGTCACGCTGCTCTCGCAGGAGATGCCGGAACGGCTGGCCCAGGCGCTGCTCGCCATCAGCGACGTTCCTCGAGATCGGCGCACGTCCGCGCTGACCCGTGCCGAGCGTGTCGCCGTCATCGCCAATGTCACGGCGTGCGAACTCGGGTGGACGGGCCACGAGGGGTACCGCAAGGCCGAAGTCACCGGCGGCGGCGTGGCGCTCGACGAAGTGGACCCGCGCACGCTGGAGAGCCGACACGTGCCTGGCCTGTATTTCTGTGGTGAGGTGCTCGACGCCTTCGGGCCGATCGGCGGTCACAACTTTGCCTGGGCGTGGGCGACGGGGCGCTCAGCGGGCCTGGGCGCGGCCGGGCGATGACAGGACGTCAAGGCGAAAGGCAAAAGGCAAAAGGCAGAAGGCAGAAGGCAGAAGGCAGAAACGGTATTGGCCCTGGCTTTGCTCGGTCGGCCTCGAGCAGCCGTTCCGACAGGCGTGCGAACGACAATTCCGTCGGGCGGATTGCATATCTGAACACGCGAGTGGCCGGCCCCGGATGACGCCCCGCTTCTTCCTCGTCGCCTTGTGTGCCGCAATCACCGCGGGAGCCTCCTTGACCGGCGGCGCCGTGCAGCCCGCCGCACCCAGGCTGGTTCTCGAAGCGGCTGACGCCGCGCCAGCGGAACGCGCGCTCGCGGCACTTGCAGCGGCACCCGGAAGCGTGCAGTCGCGCGCAGTGGTAGTCAACCTTGCCGCGCTCGACGCCGACGCTGTTGACATTGCCGTGTCGCCCGGCCGCACGCTGCGGGCGGTCTTGACGCAAAGGACGGCATTGCCGGGCGGCGGCGAATCCTGGTCGGGGCAGGTCGCCGACGCGCCGTTCAGCGCCGCGACATTCGTTCGCGCAGGCGCCATCCTTCAAGGCTCGATACGCACGCTCGACGCCGCCTACTCAATCGAGCCAATCGGCGGTACCGGGCTGCACGCGATTCGCGAGCTCGATCTCGCTCAACTTGGACCCGAGCTGCCTCCGAGAGTGCCGCCCGCGCTGCCGGCGGCACTGGACGAGCCGCCGCGCGAAGCCGACGACGGCGCCATCTTCGACGTCCTGGTCTTGTACACGCCGGCCGCGCGCACAGCCGCTGGTGGTACGGATGGCGCCATTCAGTCGCGGATCAATCTGGGCGTCACCGAGACGAACACGGCCTACGCGAACAGCGGTATCGTTCCGCGGCTGCGTCTCGTCGGCGCCGAGTTGGTGAGCTACACCGAACGCGGCGATCTCAGCCTCGATCTGGACGCCCTGACCAACCCCAGCGACGGTTTCATGGACGCCGTGCACGCCCGCCGTGACGCGCTCGGCGCCGACCTCGTCAAGCTAGTGGTCGGTGACGCCGCGGCCGGCGCCTGCGGCGTGGCCTGGCTGATGAACACGCTCACCACCGGCTTCGCCGTCTACGCCTTCAGCGTCACCGCCTACCCATGCATCAGCCCGAACTACACATTCGGCCACGAGCTTGGGCACAACATGGGGTCGAATCACGCGCCCGACGATGGGGCGAACAGCACGCCGTTGTATCCGTACTCGTTCGGCTACAAGCACCCCTCGAACCTGTTCAGGACGATGATGGCCTACAACTGCGGCGGCAGCGGCTGCCCTCGCATCCTCTACTTCTCGAATCCCTCGGTGCTCTACAACGGCTCGCCGACCGGGACGGTTCCGCAACACAACAACGCGCTGTCGATCAACAACGCGCGCACGACGGTCGCCAACTTCCGGCAGGCAGTTGCCGTCAACACGGCGCCGACGATTACCGCGTTCGCCAACCGGACGATACCCGAGGACACGTCGACGGGGACGATACCCTTCACCATCGGCGACGCACAGACGGCGTCCGGGAGCCTGGTGGTGACCGCAATGTCGTCCAACCCCGCGGTGGTGGCCAACACGCCCGCCGGGCTCGCCCTAGGCGGCACGGCCAGCGCGCGGACGCTCGCCGTGACACCCCAGCCCGACGCCAACGGCTACTCGACGATCAGCGTGACCGTCAGCGACGGCTCGCTCAGCGCGACTTCGACGTTCGTGCTCACCGTGACGAGTGAGAACGATCCACCGGTGATGTCGGCAATCGGTGCGCAGACGATGAACGAGGACGAGTCGCTCTCGATTCCGTTCGCCGTGACCGACGTGGACAACCCGGCCAGCGCCCTTGTCGTCCAGGCGTCGTCGGCGAATACAGCGCTGATCAACGCGAGCGGCATCGCGCTCGGCGGCAGCGGCCAATCGCGAGTCCTCACGCTGACACCCGTCGCCAACGAATCGGGCCTGGCGGCGATGACGGTGACAGTGAGCGACGGTACGGCGAGCGCGCAGCGCACGTTCACCGTGACCGTGACGCCGGTGAACGATGCTCCCGCGTTCGTTTCGCTGCCGCCGCTTGTCTCGACCACCGTCGGACAGCCCACCACCTTCACCGTCGCGCTCACCGATCCCGACACCAGCGGATCGGCGATCGCGCTCGGCGTCGCGAGCAACAACCCGGTGGTATTGCCGCAGTCCGGCGTTCTGGTCGTGCCAGTGTCGTCCACTGCGTCTTCGCGGACGTTCCAGGTAACGCTGACGCCGGCGCTGGGCCAGACCGGCACGAGCCTGCTGACCTTCACCGCCAGTGACGGCCTGGCGAACAGGACGGCGCCGGTCAGCTTCAGCGTGACTACCGTCGCCTCGGCCCCGGATCCGCCAACGGCGCTGTCGGCGACGGCCAGCGGAACGGATGTCACCTTCTCGTGGGCACCTGCTCTTACCGGCACGGTTCCCACCAGCTTCACGCTCGAGATCGGCACGGCCGCCGGAACGACGACGCTGCCGACGCAGTCGGTTCCCTGGCCCACGACCCGGCTGACGCTGCCGCTGCCAGGCGGCACGTATCACGCCCGCGTCCGCGCCGTGAACGGGATCGGGTCGAGCCCGCCCTCGCCCGAGGCGACGATCGTCGTGGATGTGCCGACCCCGATTCCGGGACCTCCGGGCAACTTCTCGGCTACGGTGTCGGGCCGGACCGTGTCGTTCCTGTGGACGGCGTCGTCTGCCGGCATGGCCGCAACGAGCTACACGATCGAGGCCGGCAGCGCGCCTGGCTCGTCCGATCTCGCGCGCCTGGTAACCGGCACGCCGGCCACCTCCTTCAGCGTCCCGAACGTGCCGCCCGGAACGTATTGGGTGCGGGTACGCGGATCGAACGACGCCGG
Source organism: Vicinamibacterales bacterium (assembly GCA_035495795.1). Taxonomy (GTDB): domain Bacteria; phylum Acidobacteriota; class Vicinamibacteria; order Vicinamibacterales; family UBA2999; genus VFZN01. The sequence goes on along the minus strand of DATJFF010000170.1, from coordinate 8,120 downwards.
GACAGGCGCGCCTTCGCAGGACGTCGCGATCGTGATGGGCGCGACGAGCGGTTGCGCCGGTCTGCCCGGATCGCCGGTGCTCCTCACGCCTGTCATCGACGGATTCAACGTCTCGCTGAACTGGAACACGCCGTCATTCGGCGGGCGCGTGATGCAGTACGTGCTGTTCGCCGGCTCGGCGCCCGGGCTGTCGAACCTCGCCGTGGTCAATACCGGCAACGCAGCAAGCTCGTTCGCCGCGTCAGCACCGGCAGGCGTGTACTACGTGCGAGTGGCCGCGTCGAACGCGTGTGGAACCGGCCCGCTATCCAACGAAGTGACCTTCTCGATCGACTCGGCGATTGCTGAAGCGCCGATCGACCTCGCGGCTACCGTCGGCTCGAACGGCTTCGTCTCGCTCACCTGGTCGCCGCCAGCATCGGGTGTGTCGCCAAGCGGTTATCTGCTCGAAGCCGGAAGCGCACCCGGCATGTCCGATCTCGCCACGCTCGCGACCGGATCGACGGCGACCGCCTTCTCGGCAACTGCACAGCCAGGACGCTACTACGTCCGCGTCCGCGCGTTGACCACCGGAGGACCCGGGCCCGCCTCGAACGAAGTCGTCGTCGACGTCCCCTGATACCGCCGGCCAGGCGGGGTCTGGGGTATGCTGGTTGTCTGGCTTCAGGCCGGGGCACGGACGAATCCCTCAGTCCTCCAGTGTTGAGCAGCAGTCGGCTCGACCTCCCACATTGCGCCCGCGATTCTCCTTGGATCAAGAAGGGTGATGGATGTCGATCCGCCGGCATGGGCGCAAGTGAGCGGGAGTCTGGGACGCTGGACGCCCGACCGAATGGAGCTGAGGGGTTAGAAGTTCGTGAATCGACGCTGGGTGCTCGCATGTGTGGTGTTTCTCGCAGCTGCGGGCAGCCTGGTCGGCCGGGCTCAGCCCGCTCGCCGCGGGAAGGAGCTCTTCTCGCCGGCAGGTCCCGGACCTTCGCAACAGGCAGTGCCGACCGGAACCGTTGAGCGGTCCCGAAGGACACGCATCGTGTCGGCGCTGATGAGCGAAGACACGATGCGCTTGAACCTGTTCGACGACATCGTCGTGGAGGCGCGGCGGACGAAGGTCGCTGGCGTAGAAGGCGACACGACGTGGTTCGGCCAGGTGGACGGCGAACCGCTGAGCGCCGTGACGTTCGTTCGCGTCGAGGGCATCCTGCAGGGCTCGATTCGCACCGCCCGGGGCGTGTTCTCGGTAGAGCCCGTCGCCGGCGGCCCCGATTACCTGATCCGGCAACTGAATCCGAATGCCTCGCTTCCCGAGCTGCCGCCGCTCGTCCCGCCACAGCCACCCTCGCGCATTGAATCGTTTCGTCAGCCCGACGAAAAGGTCGATGAATCCGACGTCTTCGACGTGCTGGTTCTCTACACCGAAGCGGCTCGCCGCGAGGCGGGTGGTGACGATGCGGCGGTCAAGGCTCGCATCGCGCTTGGCGTAGCGGAGACGAACCTCGCGTACGCGGACAGCGGCGTGCCTCACCGCCTGCAGCTGGCAGGCACCGAACTGGTCGGCTACGTCGAAGCCGCCGACCTGGGGGACGATCTGCAGCGCTTGACCTCGCCGAGCGATGGCTTCATCGACATCGCGCAGGCGCGGCGCGCGGCCGTCGGCGCGGACCTCGTCACCCTGATCGTCGGATCGACAACGGGAGGCAGCTGTGGCGTCGCCTGGGTGATGCAGAACCTGTCGACCAGTTTCGCGCCCTACGCGTTCAGCGTCGTCGCCTACCCGTGCATCTCGCCGAACTACACGTTCGCCCACGAGCTGGCGCACAACATGGGCTCCGCGCACGCGCCCGACGATCCCAACGCGCCGCCGGTATTCCCGTATTCGTACGGGTACAAAGACCCGGCGCGTCAGTTCCGAACGATCATGGCCTACGACTGCCCGGGCGGATGCCCGCGCATCCTGCACTTCTCGAATCCGGCTGTGTCCTATGGCGGCGCTGCCACCGGAACACCGGAGCAGCACGACAACGCGCTGTCGATCACGCAGACCGGGCCGACCGTCTCCAGGTTCATGCCGGCACGGCCTCCATCGGAGCGGCTCGGCGCTCCGCGATCGGTCTCCCTCGAATCGCAAGGGAGGAGCGTGAGGCTCTCCTGGCTGCCACCGGATCAAGGAAGTGCGTCGGGCTACTCGCTCGAGGTCGGATCGGCTGAAGGCTTCAGCGACATCGCGTCCCTCGTCGTGAACGACGCGACGGTCGCGTCCTTCGTCCAGCCGGTGGTGGCGGCCGGGAACTATTTCATTCGTGTGCGCGCCTTCAACCAGTCGGGGCCAGGCGAACCGTCACCGGCGGTCCATCTGGTGATGACCGATCTCGGACGCTGTGTCGCGCCGGCTTCGCCTCCCGATCTGCTGCTGCCGCGGATCAACGGCAACAACGTCACGCTCACGTGGGTAGCGCCAAGCGGAGGCGGCCCGGTTGAGAGTTACGCTCTGCTCGCTGGCACGCGGCCAGAGGCCACGGACCTCGGCATCCTTCACACGGCCTCCACGACGCCGACGATCACGATACCTGCCGCACCAGGCGTGTACTTCGTGCGGGTTGCAGGAGCCAACGGCTGCGGAATCGGCGTCCTGTCGAACGAGCTTGCTGTGGTCGTCGGTCCGCCGGTGCCCGCCCCGCCGACTCACGTGGCTGCAGCGGTATCGGCCGGCCACCGGGTGACGCTCTCCTGGCAGCCGTCGTGGGGCGGCGGTGTTCCGATGCAGTACGTTGTCGAAGGCGGTTCCGCCGCCGGCAGCGCCGATATCGGTCTCCTGCCGACCTCGGGGCCCGAGCCGTTCGTAACCGTCGAGGCATCGCCGGGCCGGTATTTCGTGCGCGTTCGCGCCGTCAACACCTACGGCTCGAGCGTCGCTTCCGAGGAGATTGTGGTCGAGGTGCCGTAGACGGGCGCGTCACGGCCATTGCCATTTGACCCCTCAACTCACTTCAGTGGAGGGTCCATCCACTCGCTGATCCGATGGAACGGGAGAGTTTGTCGGGAAGTTCCCGCTGATGGCCTGCCCAACCCAAGGGAACTGTGGGGTTAAAATCGCGCGAACGGAGGTCGGTGCTATGCGCAAGGTCCTCGTGTTCGTCGCGCTCGGCTCGCTGTCCACGGCGCTCTTCGCTCAGTCATCGGCGCCTGCCGCCTCGGGCTATCTCACCCCTCCGAAGGCGATCGTGGACATTCTCGACGCCCCGCCGCCGCCGACCGTTGAACTGAGCGGATCGGGCACGGCCATGGCGGTGCTCGAACGGGCCAGCATGCCGACGATCGCCGAGCTCGCACAACCGATGCTGCGCCTTGCCGGCGTTCGCATCAATCCCAAGACGAACGGGCTGCATCGCGCGGTGCGCTACCGAAGCCTGACGATCAAGAACCCCGCCGATGGCACCGAGCGCAAAGTGACGCTTCCATCCGCTCCGGCGATCGGGTGGATCGGCTTTTCGCCGGACAGCGCCCGCTTTGCCTTTACGAACACTCGAGACGCGGGCATCGAGTTGTGGGTGGGCGATACCGCGACCGGCGCGGCCAGGGCCATCACGCCAGCCCAGTTGAACAACGCGCTCGGATCGACGCAAACGCCGGCAGCGTGCAAGTGGGTGAGCCAGGGGACGTCGCTCCTGTGCTCGTTTGCCGCAACCGGACGCGGCGCGGCACCGGTGCCGCCGACGGTGCCCTCCGGCCCGAACATCCAGGAGAACCGCGGTGCTCCGGCGCCGGTTCGAACCTACGAAGACCTCCTCACCTCCTCGTACGACGAAGCGCTCTTCGAGTACTACGCGACCAGCCAGCTCGCGCTGGTTGACGCCGCGACTGGCGCTCGCACGCCGGTGGGCCGCCCAGGGATCTTCGAGACCTTCGCCGCATCGCCCGACGGCAACTTCGTCCTGGTCGCGCGCGTGAAGCGTCCGTTCTCGTGGCTCGTGCCGTACGAGGATTTCCCGACGAGCGTGGAAGTGTGGGATCGCAAGGGCACGCTGGTGAAGCAGGTTGCCGATCTGCCGGTGGCTGACACCGTTCCGAACGGCGGCGTCCTCCCCGGCCCTCGGTCCTGGCGTTGGCAGCCGACCCAGCCGGCTACCGTTGCCTGGGTGGAGGCGCTGGACGGCGGCGATCCGAAAGCGACCGTGCCGAATCGCGACAAGGTGATGACGCTGGCAGCGCCGTTCTCCGCGGCGCCGGTTGAAGTCGCCCGCACCGAGTGGCGGGCCTCGCAGCCCACGTGGACCGAAGCCGGCGTGCTGATGCTCACCGAGAACGACCGCAAGACGCGCATGACCCGGACCTGGGTCGTGGATCAGCCCGGGGCGGCGCCGCGCAAGCTGTTCGAGCGCAGCCAGGAGGATTCGTACGGGAATCCTGGCACACCCTTGAAGCGGGCGCTCGGTTCCTCGAACGACTCGATCCGCCAGGTTGGCGACGCCATCTACCTCGCCGGCGTCGGGTCCACTCCCGGCGGCGATCGTCCGTTCCTCGATCGCCTCGACCTCAAGAGCGGGCAGAAGCAGCGGCTGTTCCAGAGCGAGGACCAGTCGTATGAAACCGTCGTTGGCGTGATCACGGCTGATGCCGCCCGCGTAGTGACGCGGCGCGAAACCCGTACAGATCCGCCGAACGCCTACACCCGCGACCTCAAGGCCAACGAGCGCGTTGCGATCACCAGCTATCCAGACCCGGCGCCGCCGCTCAAGGGCGCGAAGGCCGAGATGGTGACGTATCAGCGGAAAGACGGCGTGCAGCTGCGCGCTACCATCTACACGCCCCCCGGCTGGACACCGGCGCAAGGCAAGCTGCCGGCCCTGCTGTGGGCCTACCCACGCGAATTCACCGATCCGAAGACCGCGAGCCAGGTGACCGGTTCGCCCTTCCGCTTCATCACTCCTGGCTGGAGCACCCTCCACTTGTTGTTCCTGCTGCAGGGATACGCGGTGATCGACGATGCAACGATGCCGATCGTCGGGTCGGGGGAGACGGCGAACGACACGTATATCGATCAGCTCGTCGCCAGCGCCCAGGCCGCCGTGGACAAAGCCGCCGCGATGGGCATCGTCGATCCGGATCGTGTCGTCGTCGGCGGCCACAGCTACGGCGCGTTCATGACCGCGAACCTGCTGGCGCACTCGGACATCTTCCGTGCCGGCATCGCACGGAGCGGCGCCTACAACCGCACCCTGACGCCGTTCGGCTTCCAGAACGAGCAGCGCACGTTCTGGGAGGTACCGGAGGTCTACATGCGGATGTCGCCGTTCGCGTTCGCCCACAAGATCAAGGAGCCGATCCTGCTGATTCACGGCGAGGCCGACGACAACTCGGGCACGTTCCCGATTCAATCGGAGCGTTTCTACGTGGCCCTGAAGGGGCACGGCGCGACCGTCCGCTACGTCACGCTGCCGTACGAAGCGCACGGCTACCAGGCGCGCGAGTCGATCCTGCATACGGTGGCCGAGATGCTGAACTGGGCCGATCAGTGGGCCAAGAACGCGAAACCGAGGACCACCGAGGAGAAATGAGAGGGCGAGGCACCGATATACTCTCTCTAGCCAACCCTCCGTGAGCTTCGTTCAGGATCTTCGCACCCGCGAGTCGGTGATTTCCGTCGAGCTGCGCCCACCCCGGGCGGAGCTCGAGGCCACCGCCGGCATCGACGCCTGGATTGACCTCTACCATTCGATCCGAACGCTGTCCCGGCAGGACATCCGGGTCATGCTCACCGACAGCGCCGTCGGCGCGCAGGAGGAGAACAACCTGCGTCACCTCGTCACGAACCTCGGCGAGGCAGTGCCGCGCGATCGGATCGTGCCGTTCCTCACGTCGAAGCACTCGCTCGAATTCTGCGTCGCCTACGCCGATCAGTCGGTGCAGCACGGCTTCCCGTCGCTGGTCGTACTTGGCGGCGACAAGCACGTCGGGCGCCCGCGGGTCGTGGAGCACGCGTGGCAACTCCGCAAGACGATTCGCGAGCGGCATCCGGACCTGGAGTTGGGTGGCTGGGCCAATCCGGCGGCGGGGCCAGCGGCGCAGATGCGCTTCCTGCTCGATGGGAACTTCAACGCCGACTTCTACCTGACGCAGATCGTCTCGCACCACCAGCGCGAGGCCGTGGCCACATTTCTCGCCGAAGGCGAAAAGCTCGGGCTGCGCATACCCGGCGTGTTCGGCGTCTTCTACTACCGCAGCGCGAACGAGAAGACGCTTCGCATGCTGAGTCAGTTCCTGCCGGTGCCCGTCGAGCCGTTGCTCGCCGAGTTCGCCGCCGGTGACACTCCCGTCGAAATTTGCGCCAGGACGATTCGTGAGCTCCGGGGTCTCGGGGTGCGGCACTTCTATCTCAGCAACCTGCCCCACCGGGGCACGGCCGGGGTGCTCAAACAGATCCTGGAAAAGAGCTGACAAGGCAGAAGGCACAAGGCAAAAGGCAGAAGGCAAAAGGCAGAAGGCAGACCGAGGCCATGAGCGCACGCGATGTGATCGTCAATCTTCGGGAGCTCGCCGCGCGCACGAGTGACGCGCACGGGGCGCAGCGTGTCGCGTGGGGACCGATCTGGCGCAAGGCGCGGCACTGGCTCGACGGCAAAGTGGCCGACCTCGGGCTCACATCGGAGATCGACGCTGCCGGCAACAAGTGGATTGCGCTGCCCGGCGATTCGACGCGAACGGTGATCGTCGGCGGCCATCTGGACTCGGTCCCCAATGGCGGATGGCTCGACGGGCCGCTCGGGGTGCTGGCCGGACTCGAGGCACTGCGTATCCACCAGCAGCGCCCACGGCCGGTCACGCTTGCCGTCGTGGACTTCGCCGACGAGGAGGGCGCGCGTTTCTCCCGGAGCCTGCTCGGCTCGTCGGGTGCCAGCGGCAGCCTCGTGCCGGATTCAGCGCGGCACCTCGTGGACAAGCAGGGCGTGTCGCTGCCGGACGCCCTCGCCGAGAACAGCGTCGACCTGGACCGCATGACCACCGCCCGCGATGCCCTGCTCGCACGCGATCCGCGCGCCTATCTCGAGCTCCACATCGAGCAGGGGCCGGTGCTCGAATCGATGCAGAAGCCGACCGGCGTCGTGATTGGCGCCTACGGCGTGGAGCGTCACGTGCTGCGCTTCGTCGGCCAGGCGGCACACTCCGGATCCACCCCGATCGCGATGCGGCACGATGCGTTCCTGGCCGCGGCCGAGGCGTCACTCGCCTTTCGCGAAATCGCTCGCCGGTACTCGACGGCAGAAGCCGGCATGGTATGCACGGTCGGCCAGGTGTCGGTCGAGCCCGGCATCGTGACCGCGGTGCCCGGCGTGTGCGAGATCTCGCTCGATCAGCGCGCGATCGAGGCCAATACACTGGCGAAGGCGCTGGCCGACGCCCGCGAGGCTGCCGAACTCGCGGCTCGCAACAACGGCGTCACCGTCGAGTGGCGGCATGTCTGGCGGATCGCCCCGAGCCGGTTCGATCCGCACCTGATCGAGCTCTGCGCCGAAGCCGCCCGCGAGGTCACCGGCGACGCGCCGCGCCTGCCGTCGGGTCCGCTGCACGACGCGGTCGAGATGAGCCGCGTCATGCCGGCGGTGATGATGTTCGCCTACTCCTCGCGCGGCCTCTCTCACTGCAAGGAGGAGGATACGCCGGAGCCATACCTCGCGCAGACGATCGACGCCTACCTTCGCCTCGTCGACAAGGCGATTGCCTGGGCGGCAGCTCAGTAGCCGGCGATCACTTGCGGCCCCGCGAGCTCGGATCGCTCGCCGCAATCGACCAGATCCCGCGCCCGTGGGTTGCCGCATAGAGCAGGCCGTCCGGGCCGAGATGGAGGTCCATCACGGTTGTGAGCGGGAGGTTCGATCCCAACCGCGACCAGCTGCCGCTGCCGAGGCTTGCGACGACGGTGCCGAGGTCGGTACCGACGAACATGCGGCCGCCGCTGATTACGATGTCGTTCACCGGGATGTCCGGCAGATTACCGCTGATGTCGGTCCACGTCGCACCGCCGTCGATCGTCTTCCACAGGTGACCGAGTCCCACACCCGGTCCCTCGGTCCACCGCCGCGAGAACCCGTTGAATCCAAGGTATGCGGTGTTCCCGCTGGCGTCGG